>CAZFCJ010000061.1:0-22627 GCA_964517315.1 uncultured Anaerolineaceae bacterium
GTTCCTCTTTACCGATTGTGGGATAATAGAATGCTTGATCGAGGAGGTGCTCCGTGCAGTTCGAATCGCTCTGTGTGCTGGGCCTCGGCTACATCGGATTGCCCACGGCCAGTACGTTCGCGACGCACGGCGTCCGAGTTCGGGGCGTCGACATCAATCAGCGCGTCGTTGAGATCCTGCGCAACGGTCAGGTGCACATTCACGAACCTGGATTGCGCACGTTGGCGCAGGCCGCGTTCCAGTCCGGCAACCTATCTGTGCATGATGAACCCGCCCCGTCCGACGCTTTCATCATCGCCGTGCCCACTCCCCTCCGGTCGGACAAGAGCGCCAACCTCGACTACGTCGAGCTAGCCGCTCAATCGATCGTGCCCTGCCTGCGCCCCGGCAATCTGGTGATTCTTGAATCCACATGTCCGCCGCGTACAACGGTGGACAGGGTGGCCCCGATCCTGGAGGGTTCAGGTTTGGAAGCCGGCGAGGATTTCCACCTTGCTTATTCACCGGAACGGGTGCTTCCCGGACAAATCCTGCGCGAAATGATCGACAACGCCCGGGTGATCGGCGGCGTTAACCCCGCCTCCGCCCAGGCGGGCAGCGAGCTGTATGAGATCTTCGTGCGCGGCGAGATCTACCTGACCGACGCTACGACCGCCGAAATGGTCAAGCTGATGGAGAACACCTACCGGGACGTCAACATCGCCTTGGCCAATGAATTTTCCGGCTTGGCCGAGGACTTCGGAGTGGACGTGTGGCGGGCGATTGATCTGGCCAACCTGCATCCGCGCGTGCAGATCCTGCGGCCCGGCCCCGGGGTCGGCGGGCACTGTGTCGGCGTCGATCCGTGGTTTCTGGTGGAGGCCGCACCGGACCGCACCGCGCTCATCCGCCACGCGCGCGGGATGAACGACGCCCAACCTCAGCACGCGGTGGACCTCATCCGGCGCGCGCTGGGCGGCGAGCTCGAAGGGAAGGCCATCGCGGCCTTGGGTCTGGCCTACAAGGAGGACGTGGACGACCTGCGGGAGAGTCCGGCCGTCGATGTGGTCAGGGGACTCATTGAGGCGGGTGCCGAAGTGCGCACGTATGAACCGGTGTCCGTCGAGGCTTCGGTCGAAGGGGCGCAGCCCGCCGAGTCGCTGCAGCAGGCGCTGGAGGGGGCCGCGGCGCTGGTCCTGATGGTTGACCATTCGCAGTTCAAGTCGCTCGATCCAAATTCGGTGGCTGACGACATGCCGGGCCGGGTGGCGGTCGACCTGCGAGGCGTATGGGAACCGGAATCTTGGGCCGGGGCGGGCTTCGACCTTACGGTCCTGGGACGGGGCACGGAAGGGTAGGCCGCGCGTGCGGGTCCTCACCATCCTCGGAACCCGGCCAGAGGCCGTCAAACTCGCCCCGGTCGTGCGTCGGCTCGAATCCTCCGACAAGGTGGACTCACTCGTCTGCGTGACCGCCCAGCATCGGGAGATGCTGGATCAAGTCCTCGACTTGTTCGACATTCAACCGGATTACGATCTGGATCTGATGCGGCCGGACCAGCCGCTCTCGGAGCTCTCTGCGGCCGTGCTGCGCGGGCTGGATCCAGTGCTGGCGGAGCTGAGACCGGATTGGGTGCTCGTTCAGGGGGATACGACGACGGTCATGACCGCCTCAATTTTGGTCTACTATCATCGGCTCCGCCTCGGCCATATCGAGGCCGGGCTGCGCAGCGGCGACAAGTGGCAGCCGTTTCCCGAGGAGATCAACCGGCGGGTAACCGGCGTGCTGGCCGATCTGCATTTCGCCCCCACCAACTGGGCCCGCGATAATTTGCTGCGTGAAGGCGTCCCCTCCGAGCAGGTGCACGTGACCGGGAACCCGGTGATCGACGCCCTGAAGATGATGTTGGAGCGACCGTTTTCGTTCCAAGATTGGGGCTTGGACGAACCGCCGGCCGGTCGCGACTTGATTCTGGTGACCGCGCACCGGCGCGAGAGCTTCGGGCAGCCGCTTGACGCGATCTTCGGCGCGCTGCGGGAGCTCGCCGAATCGTTTCGAGATCGTGTCCAGCTCATTTACCCAGTACACCTGAACCCGCACGTCCAGGAGCCCGCCCGACGGCTGCTGGGGGACCTGGATAACGTGCAGCTGACCGACCCGCTGCCCTATCTTCCGTTCCTGCATCTGATGAAGCGAGCTCGACTGATCCTGACCGATTCGGGCGGATTACAGGAGGAGGCGCCCGCGTTCGGCGTGCCCGTGCTGGTCCTGCGCGAGAAAACCGAGCGGCCGGAGGCGTTGCAGGCCGGCACAGCGCGACTGGTGGGCACCGATCCCGAGCGCATCCTGGGCGAGGCCAAGCGCCTGCTTTTGGATGAGGACGAGCACCTCAAGATGGCTCAGGCCGAAAATCCCTTTGGCGATGGCCGGGCCGCTGAGCGGATCGTCAACGTGCTCCTGGAGCGTTAGGGTTTGTTGGGCTCGGTGTCGGCCTCCATATGACGCGGCGAAGAAAGTTGGGCCTGCTGAGCCGCATCCCGGGGTTCGCCGGCCCGGCCGGCTTTCAAAGGCGGTTCCGCGCCGGGCTGGAGGCGCGAGGAGTGGAGGTCGACTTCGAAGACCTTGAAAAATGTGACGCGGTTCTGGTGGTGGGAGGCACGCGGCGACTGCTGCTTTTGGAGCGCATCCGCCGTTCCGGAATCCCCATCCTGCAGCGCTTGGACGGGATCAACTGGATCCACCGTTTCCGTCCCACCGGCCTGCGGCACTACGTGCGGGCTGAGCTCAACAACCTGCTGCTGCGCTGGGCCCGCTACCGCGCCGACGGGGTGATTTACCAGAGCCACTTTGTAAAGGGTTGGTGGGAGCGCGAGTTCGGGGCCTGCGATGCGCTCGCACATGTGGTCCACAATGGGGTTCCGCTGGATCGGTTCTCACCAAGAGGTCCGGGGCGACCTCCCTCCGACCGAGTGCGGGTCGCGCTCGTGGAGGGCCATATCGGCGGGGGCTACGAGGTCGGGCTGGATTGGGGGGTTGAACTGGTGCGCCGTTTGCGGGCCCGGGTTGACCGCAACGTGGAGCTCTCCGTGGCGGGGGCCGTAGAGCGGAATGTGAAGGCGGGGCTCGATCGGGCGGCGCCGGTTCGCTGGGAGGGTGTGGTGGCGCCGGACTACATGCCCGTCGTGTACCGCAGCGCCCACCTGCTGTTCTCCGCCGACCTTCACCCGGCCTGCCCAAACGCCGTCATCGAGGCGCTCGCCTGCGGCCTGCCGGTGGTCGCGTTCGCCACGGGAGCGATTCCAGAACTGGTGGCCGAGGGCGCCGGCGTGGCGGTCGACTACGGCGCCGATCCATGGCGGGTCGAGACGCCCGATCTGGAGGGGTTGGCCGCCGCCGCCCAGCGCGTGCTCCGCGGTCAAGCGGCCTATCGACGGGAGGCCCGGGTCCGTGCGGAAGCCGGGTTTGGCCTCGACCGCATGGTGGATGGGTATTTGGAGGCGCTGGGCTGGAACGGCGGTGGCGCCTGATGGGGGCGTTGGCCCGAGCCGCAGCGTGGCTCGCTTCACGCCTGCCGGACAAGGTGCGAGGGTGGATGTACCGGTTGGGTCCACTAAGCCGGGCCCTGCGCCGCGCTCTCAATCGAGCGGTCCCCGCACGAGCGACGGAAGTCGAAGTCGCCGCGGGCCTGCTGAAAGGGGCTCGCTTTGAGCTGGACCTGCGGGCGGAGAAAGATCTTTGGTTGGGAACCTACGAGCTTGAGCTCCAGTCGTTGCTCCCGGGTCTGATTCGGCAGGGGATGACCGTGTACGATGTGGGTGCAAACATCGGCTACCTGTCGGTGGGGTTCGCCCGGCTGGTGGGGGAGAGGGGACTTGTCGTGGCGTTTGAACCGCTGCCGGAGAACGTGCGGCGGTTGCAGGCCTCCCTGGCGGCGAACGGGCTGGAAGGGCGGATCCGGGTAGCGCCGGTCGCGGTAGGGCAGGAGCAGGGGGAGGCCCCTTTCCTTGTGCACGCGTCCGGCGGGATGGGCAAGCTGGCCGGAACTGTGGGCAGAGAAGCGGAGTATCGGGCGAGGCTGGAGGTGCGCGTCGTGGCCCTCGACGGCTTTCTGCAGGCCGGCTCGCTGCCCCCGCCCGACTGGGTCAAAGTCGACGTCGAAGGTGGTGAGGGCGAGGTGCTCGCCGGCGCTCAGAATATACTGCGGGACGTGCGCCCGGGGTGGATCCTTGAACTGCACGGCCCCGAAGCTGCGCGCAACGCATTTCGGGTGCTGGGAGCGGCGGGATATCGCGTCCACCGAGCCGAGCCGCGCTTCGCGGAGGTGGAGTCGGCGGCCGGGCTTGATTGGAAGGCCTACGTCGTGGCGGTTCCCGACGAGGGGAGCCAACTCGAAGGGCTTGCGTGACCTCTGCAGAGCGCTTTCCCGGCCGCCTGGGCTTGCAGCAGCGCGTTCTTCCCGCGTATCGAATTCCATTCTTCGACCGGCTGGCGGGGGCTTGCGGCGGTGGGCTGCAGGTTTTCGCGGGGACGCCCGTGGCCGACGAGGCCGTTCTGGTCGGCCGAGAACCGGAGCGCGCAACGTGGATCCAGGCGCGGAATCAAGACTTGTTCGGGGGGCCATTCTATCTGCTGCGCCAGCCGGGCCTCATCAGGTGGATTGAAAGCTGGGATCCAGGCGCCCTGGTGCTGGAGGCCAACCCGCGCTACCTGAGCAACTGGTCCGCGGCGCGGCGTGCTCGGGCGCAGGGACGGACCGTACTGGGTTGGGGCTTGGGGGCTCCCGGCGCCCTACGGCCGGTCGGGCGGTTCAAATGGAGCAGGTTCTTGGCCCGCTTCGACGGCCTGATCGCCTACAGCAGCTTAGGGGCTGAGCAGTACAGGCACGCGGGCGTGCCGGCCGAGCGGATTTTCATCGCGGTCAACGCGGCGGTCGACGGACCGGAGGAACTCCCCGAGCGAGACCCTCCTCGGGGGCGCCCAACCCGCGTCCTGTTCGTAGGACGTCTCCAGCCGCGCAAGCGGGTCGATCTGCTGCTGCAGGCATGCGCCGCGCTGCCGGAGCACCCGGAGCTCCGGATCGTCGGCGACGGCCCGGCCCGGCGCCAGCTCGAAGGCCTTGCGGCGAGGGCGTACCCGAAGGCGCAGTTCACGGGGGCGCTCGAGGGTGAGGAGCTGGAGCATGCCTTCCGTTGGGCGGATCTGTTCGTCCTGCCCGGTACGGGGGGGTTGGCGGTCCAGCAGGCGATGGCCCACGGCCTGCCGGCTGTTGTCGCGGAAGGCGACGGTACTCAGCGGGATTTGGTCGATCAGCGGAACGGGTGGTTGGTGCGGCCGGATGACGTCCGTGCCCTGAGGCGAGCCCTGCGCGAGGCAGTGGAGGACCCTGAAGGCCTGCTGATGAGAGGCCGGGTGAGCCATCAGCGGGTCAGCGATTCGGTGAACCTCGAGGCCATGGTGGGGAGCTTTATCCGCGCGCTGCTCGCTGTGGAGCGGGGTTGAAATGCGCTTGTTGTACGTCGCCGACGGCCGCAGTCCCATCGCCCGCGCCTGGATCGAGGGTTTTGTGGGCGAAGGCCACGAGGTGCACCTGGGCACGACCTACCGCTGCGAGCCTCTGGAAGGGTTGGCGTCGATGAAATTTGTGCCCGTCGCGTTCAGCGGCCGCAAGGCGCGCGGGGGAACCCGGCGCGGGGCGGCCGGGATCGGCGCGCGCACTCGGGTTCGTCAGTGGATCGGTCCGCTCACGGTCCCGTGGCGCGCCGACCGGCTGAACGGGGTCGTCGAGCGGATTCGGCCGGACCTGGTGCACGCGCTGCGAATCCCGTTTGAGGGCATGCTGGCGAGTTGGGCGGACTTGGGGGTGCCGCTGGCCGTCAGCTCGTGGGGCAACGATTTTACACTTCATGCAGCCAGCTCACCGTTGATGGGGTGGCTGACGCAACGTACGCTGCAGAGAGCCGATGGGCTGCACGCGGACTGCGAACGGGACCGGCGTTTGGCCGGCCGTTGGGGTTTTCAGCGCGCCCGCCCTGCGGTCGTCCTGCCGGGCAACGGCGGCGTGCCGGAGCTGTTCTTCGAGGACGAGCCCTCCCCGCCGCCCGGTTCGGCGGTGGCAAAGCTGCTGAGTGAGCTCGAGCCCGAGCAGCCCTTGATCGTGCAGCCGAGGGGCTTTCGAGCCTACGTGCGCAATGACACCTTTTTCCAGAGCTTGCCGTTCGTTTACCGTGTGTATCCGGAGGCGGTGGTCGCCTGCCCGGACATGGCCGGCGAGCCGCTCGCCGAGAACTGGCTGGAGGCGCTGGACTCTGAGCGCAAGTTGGCGCTGCTGCCCAAACTCAGCGCGCGTGGAATGGCGGCACTCCTGGCGCGGGCCTCGGTGGTCGTCTCGCCGACCGAACACGACGGCACCCCCAACACGGTGCTGGAAGCGATGGCGTGCGGGGCGATTCCTGTGGTCGGCGACCTGGAATCGCTGCGCGAGTGGGTGGAAGACGGGCAAAGCGGCCGGTTGGTCGACCCGGGAGACTCGGTCGAGCTGGGGCTGGCGATCGTGGAGGTCCTGCAGGATCCGGAATGGAGGCGCCGGGCGGCCCGGCGTAACCGTGAGCTTGTCGAGCAGCGGGCCCGCCGGCCCGATGTGATGGAACAGGCCCAGCGCTTCTATGAGCAGGTCGCCGGTGCCGGAGTTTAGCTGCCCGTCGCGATGCTATAATCCGGCGCACCATGCCCCGAACCAATTCAGTCCCCAGCCAGGGCGGCCTTTAGCCCGATGAAGCAGCTTGTGCAGGATGTCCGCAGTGGCGGAACCCGTGTGGTAGAGGTCCCACCGCCCTCGATCTCGCCGGGAATGGTGCGCGTGCGCACGGTCGCCTCGGTGGTCTCACCAGGCACGGAACGGGCGATCACGGAGTTCGCGGCCAAGAGCCTGCTGGGCAAGGCCCGCTCCCGGCCGGATCTGGTGCGGCAGGTCTTGGACAAAATGCGACGGGATGGCGTCCTGGCCACTGTGGATGCGGTTCGCAACCGTCTCGATCAGCCGCTTCCCTTGGGCTATTCTTCCGCGGGCCGGGTCGTGCAGGTGGGGGCAGGTGTCAGCAAAATCAAGCCCGGCGACAGAGTCGCGTGCGCAGGCGGCGGGTACGCGGTGCACGCCGAGCAGGCCTTGATTCCGAAGAACCTGGTCGTTGCGATCCCGGACGGCGTGAGCACCGAAGCGGCGGCGTTTTCCACCCTGGGGTCGGTGGCGCTGCACGCATTCCGCCTGGCGCAGGTCCAGGTCGGATCCAGGGTCGCTGTGATCGGCCTCGGTGTGTTGGGCCAGCTTGCGCTGCAGGTCGCGCGCGCCGCCGGCTGTGAGGCGTTCGGCGTCGATCTGTGGGCCGGACGGGTGGGTAAGGCGCAGACGGAGGGATTCGAGGCCGTCGAGCGGGGCCAAGCGGAGGCAGCGTCGGGGGGGTTCACCGGGGGCCAAGGTTTCGACGCCGTTCTGATCTGCGCCGACACTTCCAGCTCTGATCCTCTCGAATTGGCCGGCGAGATCGCCCGCGATCGGGCCTCGGTCATCGCTGTGGGCGCGGTCGGTATGGATGTGCCGCGGCGCACGTTCTACGAGAAAGAGCTTTCCTTCCGGGTATCCCGCTCGTACGGCCCGGGCCGTTACGATCCCTCATACGAGGAGGCCGGGATCGATTACCCCCTCGGCTACGTGCGCTGGACGGAGGGCCGCAACTTGGAGGCCTTCCTGGGCCTGCTGGCCACGGGTCGTGTTGACCCGATTCCGCTGATCACGCACCGTTTTTCTATTGATGACGCCGTAGGCGCCTACGAGCTGATCGCCGACGATCGGCGTCAGGGGGCCCTGGGGATGCTCATCGAGTACCCACAAGGCGAGGATGAGCCTGGCCCGGCCGGCGTGGTCGTGGCGCCGCGTCCAGCCCAAGCGGAGGCGAGCGTGCGGCTCGGCGTGCTGGGAGCCGGTCATTTTGCCACCCAGATCATCCTGCCCATGTTGAGGAAGCTGGAGGGCGTGGATTTGGTGGCGGTGGCCTCCGGGCGGGGGCTGAGCGCGGGCGATGCGGCGGAGCGGTTCGGGTTTGCCTACGCCGCTGCCGATGAAGAGGCGCTTCTGCAGGATCAGAACATCAACACGATCGCCATCGTCACCCGGCACCACCTGCACGCGGGTCAGGCGGTGTCCGCACTGGGAGCGGGCAAGCACGTGTTCTGCGAAAAGCCGCTCGCGATCGACCCGGAGGGGCTGGAGCGGGTCGGGGAGGCCCTCGACGGAAACGACCGCCTGCTGACGGTGGGGTTCAACCGCCGCTGGGCCCCGCTGATGGTCGAGCTGAAAGCCTTCTTCCGGCCGGTCAGCACGCCGCTGATGATGCATTACCGCGTCAACGCCGGTCCGCTGCCGGAGGACCATTGGCTTTTGGACCCCGAACAGGGCGGGGGTCGGATCGTCGGTGAAGTCTGCCATTTCATCGACGCGCTGACCGATGTGTGCGGTGCCCTGCCGTCCACCGTATACGCCATATCGCCTCCCGGCCCGGAGGGGAAGCGCGATTTCGAGGTCAGTGTCACGTTTGAGGATGGCTCTGTGGGCACCGTTTCTTACGTGGCCTCCGGCGACGGCGCGCAGGGCAAGGAGAAGTTGGAAGTCTTCGGCGGCGGGCGTTCGGCGTCGCTCGAAGGGTTTCGCCGCCTGGAAACCTATGTGGACGGCCGCAAGCAGGTCAGCAGGGCCTGGCTGCGGCGCGACAAGGGACATCGCGGGCTGTGGCAGGCCTTTGTGGACGCGGTCCAGCGCGGCGGTCCGTCTCCGATTCCCTACGGGCATCTGTTCGCTGTGACCGAGGCCACCTTTGCCGCCGAAGAGTCGCTGCGGACGGGTCGGCCGGTGCCGGTGGATGGACCCGCATCGATCGCATGAGGTCGCCGCTGGACGGCCTGCGGGCCGCGCGGGCCCTGGGCTGGAGAACGGTCTGGCACTTCCTGCGTTATCAGACGGCTCTGCGTTCGGGCTGGATCCGGCGTCGAACCCCGCTGGGACCGTGGCCCGAGGAAAGCGCCGGGTCCGTCGGAGCGCACACTTCCGGCGGACGCTTCTTTTTCGGCGGGGACGGACGGCCGGCGGCACCCCGCGCGCCGTGGGCCGAGGAGGCTCAAAGGCAGGCGCTGGCTGAGGCGGAAGCGGTCCTCCGCGGGCGCTTCCGTATGTTCGGACTGCACCAGGTGGAGCTCGGCTTTCCGCCGGTTTGGAACGCGTTTCCGCCGCTCCCGGGTGGCGGAGATGGCGAGGTGCCGGCCGATCGCCACTGGACCGAATATCGGCTCGACGAGCTTCCCGGTGATGTCAAACTTCTGTGGGAGCTGTCGCGCTTTTCGTGGGTGTATGGGCTGGCGCGAGCCTACCTGTGGTCGGGGGAGCCTCGCTTCGCAGAGGGTTTTTGGCGGCTTCTGGAGAACTGGCGGGCGGCGAACCGCCCCAACTGCGGGCCGCAGTGGATTTCGGCCCAGGAGGTGGCGTTTCGGCTGCTGGCGCTGACCTTCGCACGCTTCGCGTTCGCCCCCTGGTTGAGTGAGCAACCGAACCGTGTCACGACGGTGAAAGGGACGATCGCCGCACACGCCGCACGAATTCCGCCTACGCTGTCCTATGCGCTGGCCCAGAACAACAACCACCTGCTGGCCGAGGCCGTCGGGCTGTATACAGCCGGGGCAGTCTTTCCCGAGCTCGAGAATGCCGGGGAGTGGCGCGAGGGGGGCCGGAGGTGGCTGGAGCGGGGCTTGGAGCGTCAGATCTATCCCGACGGGGGGTATGTCCAGCACTCGATAAACTACCAACGTCTGGCCTTGGAGCTCGGTCTGTGGGGCGCGCGGCTCGCCGAGCGCAACGGGGAACCGCTGGCCGATCGGAGTCTCGAGGCGCTCCGGAAATCCGCACAGCTGCTGAGGGCGCTTACGGAGCCTGCCACCGGGCGGACACCCAACTTCGGGCCCAACGACGGCGCGCAGCTGCTGCCCCTCTCGGCGTGCGCCTTTGAAGACTACCGGCCCGCGCTGCAGGCGGCGGCCGCCGCCCTGGGAAGCGTGCCGGGATGGAAGGACGGACCCTGGAACGAAACCCTTTCCTGGCTTGGGCTGGCTGAACCTGAGGCCCCGGCCTCCGAGTCCCAGCCCAGGACGTTCGCGCAGGCGGGGCTGGAACTGTTGGGCGGCGGAAAGACAAGGGGGATTTTGCGCACAGCCGAGTTTTCATGGCGACCCGGTCACCAGGATCAGCTGCATCTGGATATGTGGCACGGTGAGCGGAATCTGGCGCGAGACGCCGGGACGTTTCTCTACAACGGCCAACCCCCATGGGACAACCGGCTGGCCGACGCCGCGGTCCACAACGGCCCCATTGTGGACGGGGGTGAACCCATGCGCAGGGTGACCCGCTTTTTGTGGCTGGATTGGTCCCGGGCTCGTGTCACCGGTCGTCGGCGCAGTGAGGATGGCCGATTGGAGGTAGTCACCGCCGAACACGACGGCTACCGACGCCGCGGCGTGCAGCAGCGGCGCATTGTGATTCGGGCCGGCGATCGTCGCTGGACGGTGATCGACGATGCGTATGGAGCGGGCGAGCACACTGTATTGGTGGCTTGGCTGCTGCCTGATGGTGAGTTCGAAATGATGCAGGACGGATTGGTCGTCAACGTGGAGGATGAGAAAGTGCAGTTGAAAGTGAGCCCGGGGCGGGCGGCACTGTACCGTGAAGGGGCGCGGGTTGGAGGCGAGCCGCCACATTTCGAACGACCGCAGTGGGGCTGGTATTCGCCCACTTATGCTTTGCGCGAGCCAAGCCTGCACTGGATCCCATGGACGGAGGGTGCACTGCCACTGCGGATGCGCACCGACTGGGCGGTTGGGGATGCCGCCCCGGTGGAAATCGACTGGCGGGAAATCGAGGGGGAACCTCCCGCGCTGAGCGCCGTCCATTTTGGGCCAACCACTCTGGAGGTCCAGGGATAGGTGCACGTACTGCTGGTGCATCAAGCGTTCGCCACGCTCGATGAGCCGGGGGGAACACGGCATCACGAGCTGGCGCGTTCGTTGCGCAGGGCCGGCCATCAGGTGACTGTGTTGGCGAGCCCCGTAAGTTATATGACCGGCGAGCGGACGGTCGATACCGGCTCAGGTGTCGAGGAGGACGACCTCGGCGTCCGCATCGTCCGTTGCCCCGCCTACGGCGGGTGGCACGAGTCCTTCGTTCAGCGGACGCTGAGCTTCGTGACGTTTATGCTGTCGTCTTTTTGGCTGGGGCTGAGGGTGAAGTCCGTGGATGTCGTGTGGGGGACGTCCCCGCCCATTTTTCAGGGGCTGACGGCGTGGCTGCTGGCCCGGCTCAAGGGCCGTCCGTTCGTCTTTGAGGTGCGGGATCTGTGGCCCTATTTCGCCGTCGAGGTCGGCGTGCTGCGCAATCCAGTCCTGATTCGGGCCTCCCGCGCCCTGGAGAGCTTGCTGTACAGTCGGGCCGATCACGTCGTGGTGAACTCGCCGGGGTTCCTGCCGCACGTGAAGGATCGCGGGGCCCAGAGGATCAGCCTGGTCCCGAACGGGGTCGACACCTCGATGTTCGATCCGGCCGCCAGTGGGGAATCGTTCCGCCGACGGCACGACTTGCAGGGACGTTTCCTGGTCGTGTACGCCGGCGCGCACGGATTATCCAACGACCTGATCGTCGCCCTGCAGGCTTCGGAGCGGGTCGAGGATCGTCAGGTGCAGTTTGTGTTCCTCGGCGACGGGAAGGAGAAAGCCGCTCTGCAGGAGGCGGCCGAAGCGCGCGGGTTGAGCAACGTGACCTTCTTGCCTCCGCTGCCCAAGGCGCAGATGGCGGAAGCGCTGGCCGCCGCCGATGCCTGTCTGGCGATCCTCAAGCCGCTGGCGGCCTACAAGACCACCTATCCCAACAAAGTGTTTGACTACATGGCCGCGGGACGTCCCGTGGTGCTGGCGATCGACGGTGTGATTCGCCAAGTCGTGGACGGAGCCAAGGCGGGTCTGTTCGTCCCGCCTGGCGACCCACGGGCGCTGGCGGAGGCCGTCGAGGAGCTGGCGGGAGATCCCGAACGGGCGCGCTCCATGGGCCGCCGGGGGCGGAAGTATGTGGAGCGGCACTTCGACCGGGCGGATCAGGCGCAGAAGTTGCGGCTGATCCTTGAAGCTGAGGTGGCGAAGAGGGAAAGATCGTGACCGCCCGAATGCTCCCTGCGGGGATGCCGCTGCGCAAGCGCCTGTTTGACCTGCTGCTGACCGTTGCCGGGCTCATCTTCATCAGCCCGGTGCTGGTGCTGATCGCCGTCGCGGTGGCCCTTGCTCACGGATTTCCGATCCTGTTTCGGCAGTGCCGGCCCGGGTATAAAGGTGAGCCGTTCACCCTGTACAAGTTCCGCACCATGCGCGAAGCCCGCGGCCCTTCGGGTGTCCTTCTGGCGGACGAAGCGCGGTTGACCGGGCTGGGCCGATTCCTGCGTTCGCTCAGCCTGGATGAACTACCCGAGTTGATCAACGTGCTGCGCGGCGAAATGAGCCTGGTGGGGCCTCGGCCTCTGCTCTTGCAGTATCTGGACCGCTATACGGCGGAGCAAGCCCGGCGCCATGAGGTTCTGCCCGGGTTGACAGGCTGGGCGCAGGTCAACGGGCGCAACGCCGTCAGCTGGGAGGACAAATTTCGTTTCGATGTCTGGTACGTCGATCACTGGTCGCTGTGGTTGGACGTCAAGATTCTGGCCATCACGCTGTGGAAGGTCCTCACCCGGGAGGGGATCAGCCAAGCGGGTCACGCCACCGCCCCGGAGTTCATGGGCTCCGCGCAGGAAGCCGACCCGGGCGACGGGGCTCAGAGAGAAAATTGTTAGAATTGTGCTGGTCCTCCGGACGAGGATGCGGTAAACTGGGCGCAAATTGCAGGGCCGCTGACCGGAGGAAGCCGCTGTTGGTGGGCCAACAGTGGATTGTCAAAGTTCCACACGGAACCGCAAACAAGGTCGACGCCGGAGGGATAAGGCGTCCGCTCACGCTGAGCGCGCGGGGACCTTGGCGGCATATATGGGGGTTGCAGGGACAAGAACACCCAGGTATGATGTTGGCAGCCCGGCCGCGGCCCGATGGGATCCAAGGAGGAAATCCATGAAAGAAGAACTAGAGTTCTACGATGTGAAGACCCGCAGTAAGTTCAAGAGCTCCAACTGGCGTATCGAGATCAAGGAAAAGGACGGCACCAAGCGCTACTTCGCGGTGGCCCCCTCACCTATGGGCTCGCATGAGGCGTGGCGGATCGTGAGCGCCGACTTCGCCCAAAAGAACGCCTAGCCAAACGGACACTCGAAAACACCGGCCGCCCACCTGCGTGGGCGGCTTTTTCTTTCCCCAATGGTATGATTGCGCTCGGCATTCCGTCCGCATGCCGGAGGGCTCTCGTGGCGCACCTGATCGAAGATCAACCGCAGGTTCTCTACCATCACATGCTGCGCATCCGCCGCTTCGAGGAGCGGGTGCTGGACTGGTTCCCCAAGGGCCTTTTCTTCGGCACAACCCACACCTACGTCGGGCAAGAAGCGGACGCAGTCGGTGTGATGGCCTGCCTGCAGGACGGCGACGTCGTCGTGAGCAATCACAGGTGCCACGGCCATTTCCTCGCCTACGGGGGCCCCATGGAGGGCCTGGCGGCCGAGCTGATGGGCCGCCGCACAGGTGTGTGCAAGGGGCGCGGCGGCAGCCAGCACGTGCAGTGGCGAGATTTTTACGCCAACGGGGTCCTCGGCGGGACCGTGCCGCTGGCGGTCGGGATGGCCCTGGCCGAGAAAGCGGCCGGCTCGGAGCGCCTCGTCGCTGTGTTCCTCGGGGACGGCGCGCTGGGCGAAGGCGTGGTGTACGAGTCGCTGAACATGGCTGCGCTGTGGGAGCTGCCGGTTTTGTTCGTACTGGAGAACAACCGCTACGCGCAGAGCACTCCGATCGAACTCAATCTGTCGGGTTCGATCGCCGAGCGTTTTGCGGCCTTTGGGCTTCCGGTGCAGGAGCGCGACACCACAGACGTCCAAGAGGTACGGTCCGCGGCGGCGAGCTCGGTGGACGCCGTACGCTCGGGAGGCCCGGCCGCGCTGATCCTGCACACGTACCGCTTCGCCCCCCACTCCAAGGGTGACGACAGCCGCGATCCGGACGAAATCCGCCGCTACCGGGCGCGGGATCCGCTCCCGATCCAGGCCGAGCGTCTCACCGAGCAGGTCTGCCGCGAGCTGGAAACGGCCGTCCAGGATGAGGTGGAGGCGGCCTTCTCGGCCGCCCAGGCCGCGCCGTTGGCCTCCCCGGACGACCTGGGCACGACGGCGTTGGAGAGAACGTCGTGAAGGTGGTTGAGGCGCTCAATCGGGGCCTGCGAGAGGCGTTGGAGGCGGATGAGCGGGTGCATTTCCTGGGGGAGGACATTCTCGATCCGTACGGGGGAGCGTTCAAGGTCGCTGAGGGGCTGTCGACCACCCATCCCGACCGGGTGCACACTACCCCGGTGTCCGAAGCCGGAATGGTCGGCCTCGGCGTAGGGATGGCGCTGCGCGGACTGCGGCCTGTGGTCGAGATCATGTTCGGCGACTTCATCACTTTGGGAACGGACCAGCTCGTCAACCACGCCGCCAAACTGCGCTGGATGAGCGCCGATCAGGTGCAGGTTCCGCTCGTCGTCCGCACGCCGATGGGCGGCCGGCGCGGCTACGGTCCCACCCACAGCCAGACGCTGGAGAAGATGTATCTGGGTGTGCCCGGGCTGCGGGTCGTGGCGGCCAGCGCGCTGGGCCATGCGGGGCGGCTCCTGCGGACGGCGATCCTTGAGGATCCCGACCCCGTTCTGTTCGTGGAGCACAAACTGCTGTACGGCCTGCCGATTCTGGCACCGGAGGACCCGATGGAGTTCGAGGTCGACCCATTCGACGACCGCTACCCGGCGTGGCGGCTGCGGATTCGCGGCGCCCCGGACCCGGCCCTCACGGTGGCGGCCTACGGCCATATGGCCGAGCTGGCTCGCGAGGCGATCCTGCGCCTCGCCTACGAGCGGGAGATCTTCGCCGAACTGATCGTGTTCACGCAATTGAGCCCCCTGAAACCCGAACCTTTGATCGCCAGCTTGGAGCGCACCGGCCGGCTGCTGACGGTGGAGGAGGGTACGCGTCGAGGGGGCTGGGGCGCCGAGGTGGCTGCCGACGCCGGCGAGCGGCTGCCCGCCGGGCTGGTGATGCGAAGGGTGGCCGCGCTGGACCTACCCGTTCCGGCGGCCGGGCCACTGGAAGAGACGATGCTGCCCGGTGTGGACGATGTGATGAACGCGGCGGCGGAACTCGCGCCCGGGTGAAGCCGGTGGTACGTCGGCGCTCGGTGCGGGATCCGGTGAGCGGCCGCCGGGCGCCTAATTCGAAGCGGATTCTATGACCGAACCCCTGGCCATCACCATTCCATTGATCAATCCCAACGAGCCGGAAGCGTGGATTGCGGCGCTTCACGTGGCCGAGGGGGACCAGGTGCGCGCCGGCGAGGTCCTGGCGACCCTTGAGACGACCAAGTCGACGGTCGAGGTCCAAGCGGAGCGGGCCGGCTACGTCGCCGGGCTGCGGGCGAAGAAAGGCGAACAGATCGGGGCCGGCGCTGTTCTGTGTTGGATAGCCGACGCGCCGGGGTGGGAGCCGCCCGCCGCCGAGGAGGCCGCACCGCCAACGCCGGAGGGCCTGCGCATCACGGCACCGGCACGCAAGCTGGCTGAGCGGATGGAGTTGGACCTCGAGCAGCTGCCGAGCGGAATCTTGATCACAGAGGCCAAACTGCGGGAGATCGCCGCTGAGCGGGCGACCCCCGATCCCGCCGAACTTCCGGAAGCCGATCCGACCGCGCTGGTCGTCTATGGGGGCGGCGGTCACGGCAAGGCGGTGATCGAGCTCGTGCGAGCTATGGGTGGCTATGAGATCGCAGGGGTGGTCGACGACCGGCTCCCCGCCGGGACGGAGGTGATGGGAGTCGAAGTCGTCGGCGGCGGGGAGCGTCTGGTCGAGCTGCGGAATCGGGGCGTGGGATTGGCGGTCAACGCGGTGGGAGGTATCGGAGATATCAGCAGCCGAGTCGGCGTGTTTCACAAGCTGCGATCCGCGGCGTTCGAGTTCCCAACCCTGGTGCATCCGAGCGCCTTCGTCGAACCCAGCGCCGAGCTGGGATCCGGCGTACAGGTGTTCCCCCACGCGTACGTGGGGAGCGAGGCGGTGATCGGCTTCGGTGTGATCGTCAACACCTCGGCGGTGGTCTCACACGACTGCCGTCTGGAGGACTACGTCAACGTGGCGCCGGGCACCCTGCTGGCGGGAGATGTGCATGTAGGGGCGCAAACCCTGATTGGCATGGGCGTGACCGTGAACCTCTCGGTGCACATCGGCCAGCGCGCCCGGGTCGGCAACAGCGCCGTGGTGAAGGCCGAGGTGCCGGCCGCGGCGGTGGTCCGGGCCGGCGCGGTGTGGCCGACCGAACAAGGCGGGGACAGATAGGCATCGTCCGTTCCAGAGGACTGCGGGTGGGTTGTTCCCATGTCGGCTCCGGATTTGAGCGGCGCCGAACGGAGCGCCTGACCGAGGTTGATTCGGCGCGGGCCCCGAGGTGCCGGGGAGGACCGAGCGCATGAGCTGGCTCGTATACGTGGTCTGTCCTGGTCCGGCGCTCGACCGGCAGGAGCTCTCGGCCGGTGTGGAGGAGCAGGGGTGCCAACGCGGCCCTACTTCCGTCCGATTCACCGGCAACCCTACTTCCGCGCGCGATTTGGCTTTCGCGAGGGGGACTTCCCGATCGCCGAGAAGCTCGGCGGGCGCAGTTTGGCCTTGGCCTTCTCCGGCGGGATGACGGGGGCGGAGGTGGAAAAAATGGTCGCGGCGCTGCGGCGGGTCGTCGGCTAGGCCAGCGCGCTCTCGGTGCCCGCGTCCTGCACGAACGCGCAGGCCGAGCGGCTGGCTGCGCGCAGTTGCTTCAGTGCGGAATAATCCACTTCCACCGGCAATCCGAAGATGTTGATGTCTCCCTGTGGCGCGTTCGAGATGGTCTCATAAAAGTCGCCCTCAAGCACGTACTGTTTCGCCCCGGGGAGTCGGGCCACCTGGGACAGGTTCTCCAGGTATGCCTGGGCGGTCTCCAGTTGGGAGTCATCGTCGAGCACGGTGATCATGTTCAGCTCGCCCTTCCAATTCATCTGCAGCTTATAGCTGAGCAGGATCCCCAGGTCCAGGTTGCCGATGTCCATACTCAGCTCCCACGCCGGTCCCTGCTCGCGCACCCACAAATTGATCACCTTACGGCGGCCCAGCTGGGCTTTGGGATCGTCGGCGAAGAGCAGGACGCCGATCTGGTTGCGCCTGGCTCTGTCCAGCAAGTGACTCGTTTCGAGCTCTCGCTCCTCGGAGCCCGGCAGGCGGAGGTAAAGGATATTGGGGCGGAAGAAGGAGCCCCCCAGGGTGTCCATGCCGGCCGCGACGGCGGCCTGATAGGAGGCCCCATCCAGTGTGTTCCACGTGGCGAAAACGCTCTCTTGCCGGAAGGTCTGGGCCAGGGCCTCCAGCCGTTGGGCGAACTCGAGGCCGGGCTCGGCCGCCTCGAGGCCGAGCAGATGCACGGAGCCCTTGGGGTAAGCCACGTCGCGGATGAATCGGAACCCCCCGCGCAGCTCGCGCGTGTCGGTCACCGGGACCAGCAAGTTAGGCTTCCAGGCGCGCTCCTGCCGATGAGGCAGTCCACTCACCCTTTTGGCGGCCCATTCCGCCACCGCTACGAACAGCCCGCTGCGCACGTCCCCGAAGGGAGCCTCCAGGGTGCGGCGGCTGAGGTAGCCGTACAGGCCGAGCACGACGGTCACTGCGACCAGGCTGAACGCCGGGTTGACGATGAACATGGCGAACAGACAGCCCGCGGCTCCGAACAGCGGGATCGCCCGCGGGACGCGCAACAGGGGGCGGAAGCTTACCAAGCCGAGGCTTTGCTCAATGACGACAACCACGTTGATCATGGCGTAGGTGACCAGGAAAAACATGGTGATCAACGGCGCTACGGCGTTCAAATCTCGCAGCATGAGCGCGGCCAGCACGATTACAGCCGTCAGCCACATGGCGTTGCGCGGTTCGCCCCACTCGGTCGTTTCGGCGAGCCAGCCGCCCCCGGGCATCACCCGGTGGGTGCCCAGCGCCTGCAAGATGCGGGGGGCGCCGACCGTCGAGCTCAGGGCCGAGGAGAACGTGGCGCCGAGCAAACCCGCCAGGACCACCGGCCCCCAGGCGGCCTTGTCGATGATGATGGTGAAGTTTTCCACCAGCTCGGTGGTGGTGGCCGAGCCGGCCAGCCATAAGGCCAAAGCCAGGTAGATGACCAGACTGAGGCCGATGGCCGCCATCGTGCCGATCGGTATGCTGCGGCGGGGGTTTTCGAGGTCGCCGGAGATGTTGGCACCGGCCATGATCCCCGTCGCAGCCGGGAAGAAGACCGCGAAAACGGTCCAAAACGGCGCCTGGGATAGGCCGGCGGCGACTTGGGTTTCGGCCGTCCAGCGGATGGGCTCGGTCATGGAGCCGGTGAAGGCCGCCACGGCGACCGAGATGAGCGAGCCGAAGATCACGGCCATGATTAAGTACTGAACTCTGAAAGCCAGCTGGGCGCTGATGTATGCGATCACGAAAATCAACGCGAACACGGTCAGGTCGATCAGAAGCGCCGGGTGTTGGGGAAAGAGATAGCGCCAACCCTCACGAAAGCCGAAAACATACAGGACCACGGCCAACGCCTGTGAGACGTAAAGGGGAATCCCGATGCTGCCGCCCACTTCGAGCCCAAGCGATTGCGAGATCATGGAGAACGCTCCACCGGCGCCGACTCGAATATTGGTGGTGATGGACGACAGGGACAGCCCGGTGAAGCCGGTGATGGCGAAAGCCAACAGAATGATCACCCAGGCGCGAACGAGGCCCACATTGCCGACGACCCATCCCAGGCGCAGGTACATGATGACACCGAGGATGGTGAGCAACGTGGGAGTGAACACGCCGGCGAAGGTGCTGAACCCCTGCCGGGTTCGGGTCGCCTCCTCCTCCACTTGCTGTTGCAGTGTCTCCTCGGGAGTCAACGTCTGTCTCCTGTCCCTCGGTTTGTGCCTGGTCGGGGGGCGGGCTGCGCTTCCGCCCTCCATCCATCATGCTATCAAGATATCGTCCCGGCGGACGGTCACCCGACGCGGAGCGGGGAGGGTCCCAACGACCCTCCCCGCTGCGCTCGTTTCCCGCCGCCTGAACAACCGGCTAGCGAACCTGATTCCAGTTCACTAAGACGAAGTTCTCTTCGCAGTTGCTCGCTGTGGTCAGTTGCAAAGGTTCTGACAGCGCCACGCCTGCCGTGTCCTGTAGCTGGACCCAAATGGTCTCGTCGCTGGCGATCGGCTGCTCGGCGAGATCGAACACATAACCGCCGGGACCGAGGTTGGGTGCGCTGCCCGTAAGAGTGTCCAAGTCGTACTCCTGTCCCTGCAGTGTGCCCTCCAGGTGAACGCTCAGACCGACGATCGGGTCGCCCTGGAGGTCGAAAGCCTGGCCGCCCACCCCCATCCAATCGCAGCCCAAATCATTGGCGATGTTGGGCGTCAGCACCGGCGAGCCGGGCTGAGGTTCGAACGCCTCCCCGGTGGGAGTCGCTTCTGGGGTTGCCTGGGTGGGCGTGGGGCTGCCGGTCGGTGGGGCGGTGGGAACAACGGCCGTGGTGGCTTCTGTCGGCGTGCTGGTGGCCGTGGCGGCCCGGGCCGTGGGCAGGAAGATGCCCGGCGTCGGCGTGGGGGTCGGCGGCCCGAGGGTCGGGGGCAGAGTGGGCGGGGGGTAAGGGTTGAACGGAATGTAAGGGTTGATGAAGACGAGCGCGTAGACGCCGACCACCGCCAGCGTCGCCAAAAGCACGCCCCCCGTCAAGCAGTTGGCGAAAAATCCGCCATAGCTTCTGCGCACTGGCGGCTCCATCGTGGGGTCGATGTCGTCAAGGTCGGCCATAACGTTTCTCCTCCCCCCTGTTATCGATCGATCAAGAGCTCGATGTCGGCGTTGTCGCGAGCCGTCTCAAGCCAGGATTCAACGGCCAATCTTTCCAATTTCCGCCGCGCATTGGGTGAGAGCGGGTGGTCCTCCCGTTCCAGGACCTCGAGAATGTGAAAACCGAGATCGCTCTCGATCACCCCGCTTCTTTCCCCCGCCTTCAGTTCGAAGGCGACCCGTTCGACCTCAGGTTGGGTCAGAACGCCGCGCGGAAACCATCCCAGGTCACCCCCGTCCACTCGCGTGCTCAGGTCCAATGAATGTTCCACTGCCAACCGGTCAAAGTCGGCGCCCGCCTCCAGCTCAGCGAGCAGCGCTTGCGCCTGCTCGCGGTTATCCACCAAAATGTGGCGGGCGTGGACCTGTTCGACGGACTCGGGGATCTCAGCGGCGATTTGAGCGGTCATGGCGGCGGCCAGCGTCTCCCGGCGCAAAGCGCGTCGGAAGCTTTCCAGATCGTAGCCGTTCTGCGCCAGCCAGGCGCCCATCGCTTCGCTCCCTCCGGCTTCCTCGCCCATGGCGTCCACTTTGGTGGATAGTTCCTGCGACGTCAATTGGACCCCAGTACGCTCTGCGCCTTGGGCCAGCAGAGCCAGGTCGATCAGGGCATCCAGGACCTGCGGACGGTACACCTCCGGGGTTGCAAGCTCGATGCCAAGCTGATCATGAGCCGCCTCATAGCGCGCAATTTCGGCCTCGAACTCGGCCATCGTAATCGGCTCCCCATTGACCCGGGCGGCGAGTGGGACGGGCGTCGCCGTCGGGGGGAGTGGCGTGTCGGTGGGTGGGGCCAATGTGGGGGTGGCCGTACCGGCGCCGGAAGCGCTGCATCCGGCGAGAAGTAGAGTTGTCAGGAGCAGGACGGTGAAACGGGCTGGACGAAGCGGCATGGCGAGGCGGATTATACCCAGCCGCAGAGATGGGACAACCAACGAACGGGCGTCGCTCGGCGACCTCAGTCGTCCTCGGCGGTCAGGACGATCACCATCGGCCGGCGGCCGGTTTCGTTGTAGAAGAACTTGCGGAGTTCCTTTTCGACCTGATGGCTCAAGTCTTTCCCATTGGCAGTGTCCGCCGTGCGGCGGATCAGGTCCCGGGCGCGCTCGAAGAGGTCCTCGGCCTCGTGGATGAAGACGAAGCCCTTCGACACCAATTCGGGCTCTTCGAGCAGGGTCCCCTCCTGCGGGTCCATGTGGAGCTGCACGGTGACGAAGCCGTCGCGAGAGAGGGCCTCCCGCTCGCGCATGACCATCGGGCCGACGTCGCCAACGCCGCTGCCATCCACAAAGACATATCCTCCGGGCACTCGTTCTCCTAGGCTCATTTCACCGTCCTCGAACTCGATCACAGTTCCGTTCTCGACGACGGCGATGTTCTGACGCGGGATTCCGAGCGCCTCGGCCATATCGGCGTGCTGTTTGAGGTGCCTCAATTCGCCGTGGACCGGGATCATGTATTTGGGGCGCACCAGATGCATCATCAGCTTCATCTCCTCCTGGCTCGCATGGCCGGAGACGTGCACCGATTCGATGGGATCGTAGATCACCCGGGCCCCGCGCTGGAACAGACGGTTGATGATGCGGTGGACCATTTCCTCGTTGCCCGGGATGGGGTGGGAGGAGAGCACCACGGTGTCGCCCGGCTCAATATCGAACTGCCGGTTCGAGCCGCGCGACAGGCGGGCCAGCACGGAAGACGGCTCGCCTTGAGTGCCGGTGCAGAGCAGGACGACTTTGGATGGATCCATCCGCAGCGCCTTATCCAGATCGACGATCAAGCCGTCAGGGGCCTGCAAGTAGCCCAGCTGGCGCGCCATTTTCGTGTTCTCGACCATACTCAGGCCGACGAAGGCGACGACACGGTCATGGCGTTCGGCGACGTTGATCACCTGTTGGACCCGCGAGATCAGTGAGGCGAAGGTGCCAATAAGGATGCGCCCGGGCGCGTTGCGGAACACCTTCTCGAAGGCGGGGTCAATGACCGCCTCGGAGGGAGTCCAACCCGGCTTATCGGCGTTGGTGGAATCGGCCAGCAGCGCCAGCACACCGCGTCCCGAAAACTCGCCCAGTTTGCCGAAGTCCGTCGGCCAACCGTCGACGGGTGTGTGATCGAATTTGTAGTCCCCCGTGTGGACAAGCAGTCCGCCGGGGGTCTCGATGCCCAACCCGACGGCGTCGGGAATGGAGTGGCTGACGTGGAAGAATTCGACCCGGAACGGGCCAATGTTCACCCCGTCGCCGGCCTCCACCGTGTTCAACGAGGCGTCCTTGAGCAGGCCGGCCCGGCCCAGTTTCACCTCGATCAGTCCCATCGTCAGCCGGGTGGCGTAGATGGGCGCGCTGACCTTCTCCAGCACATGGGCGACGGCGCCCGCGTGGTCCTCGTGACCGTGGGTGATCACGATCCCGCGCACAATGTCGCGTTTGTCGTTCAGGTACTGGAAATCGGGAATGATGTAGTCGATCCCCAGCATGTCGTTCTCGGGGAACATGATGCCAGTGTCCACGATGAGGATGTTCTCACCG
>CAZFCJ010000062.1:0-10384 GCA_964517315.1 uncultured Anaerolineaceae bacterium
GTCTCCGGGATCGACCTTCGAATAGAGCGGGGTGAGTTCGTCATCGTCACCGGCCCTTCAGGGTCGGGAAAGACCACGCTCTGCTACTGCCTAGCCGGAGTCATTCCAAAATCGGTTCGCGGGCAGTTCTCCGGCAAAGTAGAGCTCTTAGGGGAGGATATCTCTGAGCTCACACTGCCGGAGATAAGCTCGAGACTCGGACTCGTCATGCAGTCTCCAGAGAACCAGTTGTTCAACATTACTGTCAGGGAGGACCTCGCGTTCGGCCCCCAGAATTACTGTCTGCCCCTGGACGAAGTGTCCCGGCGAGTGGATTTTGCGGCCAACTTCACCGGGACAACCCATCTTTTGGATCGGTTCTCTCACCAGCTCTCCGGAGGCGAATCACAACGGGTCGTCTTGGCCAGCATCCTGGCCCTTGAGCCGGAAGTGTATGTGTTCGACCAGCCTGCTGCTGAGCTGGATCCAGCCGGTCGACGGAAGATCTATGAGAACATCTATCACCTCAACAAGGATGTGGGGAAGACGGTCGTGTTGGTCGAGGATCGGTTGGCCGATGTCATCTCCTACGCCGACCGCATTCTGCTGGTCGAGGAGGGGGGGATCACCTATGACCTGCCCCCAAGACGCTTCTTCAGCATGCCGGATCTCGAGGACCACGGTATCCGGCTCCCGGACAGCGTAAGTCTGTACCGGGCGCTCAAGGCAGAGGGCGTGGAGATGGACCTCCTGCCGCTGAATGTGGAGGAGGTGGTCGACCAGTTGAAGCGGGTCAAACTGGCCGATCCGCCGTCGGAGGCTCAGCCATCATCAGGGCTGACAGGGGACGATCCGGTCGCGGGCCCGAACGGGGACGCGGATCCAGCAGTGGAATTTGAAGCGGTGACCTTTCGGTATCCGGTTGGGGTCGAGGCGATTACGGATATCGACCTCACCATCCGTGAGGGACAATTCGTCGCCATCGTCGGACAAAACGGCGCTGGGAAGAGCACGCTCGCCAAGCACATTATTGGTCTTTTGCGCCCCACGCGCGGTACGGTTCGGGTGCAAGGAGAGGACATCCACGAGAAGCCGGTGCATGAAATCAGTCGCCGGGTTGGTTTCCTGTTTCAGGATCCTGATTATCAGACGTTCAACAACAGTTCCCTCGACGAGGTCGCGTACGGACTCAAGCTGAGGGGGCTGCCCAAGGCTGAGGTTCGCCGGCGGGCCATGGAGTCGCTGGAGAAGTTGGACCTCGCCGCTTTCTGGGATGATCATCCCTACACCTTGGGGCGTGGCCAGCGGCAGCGTCTGGCCGTCGCCACCGTTCATGCTCTGGAGCCCTCGGTTCTGGTCGTCGACGAACCTTCCACCGGCCTCGATTACCGGGAGACGATGGGGATGTTCAGGCTGCTCGAGGAATATGTACAGGAGGGACGGACGGTGGTGATTATCACCCACGATGTGGATATGGCCGCCCGATTTGCAGAGCAAGTGATCGTCATGGCGGGCGGCGAAATCGTGCTGGATTTACCGGCCTCCGATATGCCGATGCATCTTGACAGGCTGCAGGCTCTGTCGCTGGCCCTCCCTGACAGCTCATGGATCGCCCGCGAGTTGAATCTGCCGGATAAAGTTCGGACGAGCGAAGAGTTGGTTGGCCTGGTGTTGAATCGACTGGGGGCTGCCGAAAGGTAGGTATCAACGGCTTAGAGGTCAGCTGTTCTGAGTTCCTGGCTCACAACTGTCCGAGGAACAGAGAGGAGGTGAGAAACAGGAGAGAGCGCAGGTGCACGAACGGATCCGGATATCCGCTCGGGAGACCCTTAGTGAGGAGAGATTGCTCATGGCTCAGGCTGAAGCAACGGGTGAATACAGTTTTCTGGAATCGGTTCAAGGCTTGCTCTGGAGATGGGATCTGAAAGCGATCGTCGGGAGCGTGTTGTTCGGCGTCCTTCTCACCGTCTTGGCGGCGGTGTTTGAACGGATCGATACGGCGTTGACCGGCGGATCATTCGTGATCCTGGGGGCGGTCAACTTCTACACAATCTCAGCTCTTGCCACGCTCTTCTTCCGGCTGCCGGGAGGGATCCTAACCGGTGAGACAAATGCGCTCATCGCAATAGCGACGGGTACCTCGCCTATGGCCCCATGGTTTGTGCCCACCAATGCCGTCTTCCCAATCCTCTATGTTCTCGTCGCTTGGAAGCTGCGCATGGACGAGTGGTGGCATCATCTCGTGGCGGTTGCCGTCGGCGTGTGGGGATCGATGCTGATCATTCTATGGGGACTGCTCGTCACCATCGAGTTGCCCCTCTCGATCGCGCTGACGTCATACGCCATAACGTCGGTCGCGGGAACGGTCGGCGCGACGATCCTCTCGATCATCATCTCGCGGGCTGTGGATAAGTCACGCGTGCTCCAGTAGTGCGCCCTGGCTGATCGGCTTTCGGTGAGAGGAGACGAATCGATGGGTGAACAGGTGCCGGGGCGTTCGGCCCAAGCGCTTGGTACAGGGGCCGGGGGTCCCGGCGGCCTGTTCACCTACTTCGCCTATGGGGACAGCCTTATCCACCGCTTGGACCCTCGGACGAAAGGTCTGTGGGTCGTGGTCGGCATGGTCTATATCTTCGGGACCGACGACTGGCGTTTGCTGCTCTTCCTCGTCGTCCTGAATGTCGTGCTGACATTGGTCGCCGGACAGCAGCTCGATGCGCTGCTCCCCATCTTTAAAGCGCTTGTTCTTTTCGGAATCGTGATCCTTATCTTTCAGCTCTTGTTTCAAGGCGGAGAAGCATTCTACGCGCTGGGGCCCATCAAGCTTCACACAAGCGCGTTTCCGGTAACCCGAAGGGTATGGTTCCGTCTGGCGAACCTGTCGCTGTTCTTTGTGCAGTTCATGATGTGGACTCATCCGGTCGATTTGGCCCTCATGTGGAAGAGCTTTGGTATTCCGGATCGGTACGGAATGATGGGAGGACTTGCGCTGAGATTCTTCCCGATCTTTCAGCAGGAAGTGGTCAACATACAGGACGCGCAGAAGGTGAGGGGACAGCCGCTGCACACGATATGGCAAAAGATTGCGGGTATGCTCACGATTTACCTGCCCTTCGTGCTGCGCGTTCTGCGCCGAACGAACGAGATCTCGTTGGCCATGGAAATGAGGGGCTTTGGCTACAAGGACACCAGGACCTACTCTCGCGAAATTGGAATGGGAACAGTTGACTGGATCTTGGTGGCGTTCTTTTTGAGTTTGCTCCTTGGGCGAGCGGCAGCGCCTTTGCTCTTCTAGGCGATCAATTTTCGAGAACAGGAGACCAGATAATCGAGTATGAGATTCCAAAATCTTACGTGGCCCGATATTAACCGCCTACTCGAAGATGAGCGAGAGACCGTCCTGCTCTTTCCCGTCGGGGCCACAGAACCGCACGGGCCCCACGGTCCGCTGCACACGGACGTGATCATCTCCATGGGGATCTGTGAGCGCGTAGT
The DNA here is from genome assembly GCA_964517315.1 of uncultured Anaerolineaceae bacterium. Taxonomy (GTDB): domain Bacteria; phylum Chloroflexota; class Anaerolineae; order Anaerolineales; family E44-bin32; genus DASWJQ01. The sequence continues at coordinate 3,475 of CAZFCJ010000062.1, forward strand.
GAAAAAGCTCGAAGAAGACTCTGAGTTGCGGGCGGTCATTTTGCCCCCGCTGTCATTCGGCGTGACACGCTGCGCCTCCTCTTTTCCGGGCGCGATACACATCTCGGAGGGTGCGCTGCACCACGTGCTGGTCGATGCCTGTACGTCGTTGATCGAGCAAGGCTTCCGACACATCATGCTGATCAACAATCACTTCGAGCCAGCCCACGTGGCAACCCTGCATCGGGCGATCGAGACCGTTCGAGATCAGACGGGGACGCCGATGGGCTATATGGATCTCACGCGCAAGGAGCGGGCGGCGCAGCTTACCGAAGAATTTCGCAAGGCGGAGTGTCATGCGGGCCGTTATGAAACTTCGTTGGTGCTGGCGGATCATCCCAATTTGGTGAAACAGGATGTGATGCGCGAGCTTCCCTACGTCCCGGTAAATTTGGCCGAGGTCATGAGCGAAGGCAAACTTGAGTTCAAAGAGATGGGCTTGGGGCAGGCATACTGCGGGTCACCGGCGAAGGCCAGTGCCGAAGAAGGCGAGCAAAGCTATCAAATCCTGGCCGAGATGCTGATCGAGTTGATGCGCGAGCTGGTCCGGGGCACAGGGGGGCGCGATGAGCCCGGCCTGTACACCCGAATCTAGCCTTTGGGGAAACATATTCGAATAAGGCGTGGAGGAGTTCGAACATGGATTACGTTGTCGGAATCGATATTGGCGGCACCTTCACCGATGCGGTCGCCATCGACGATGATGGGAATATCACCTTGGGTAAGGCATTCTCGACCCCTCCGGATTTCTCCGAAGGGATCGTGGACGCGCTCACCGTGGTGGCCAGTTCGCTTGACTCACAGCTGGCCGACTTGCTGGGAAACACACGCTTGTTCTTGCACAGCACGACGGTCGCCGAAAACGCTGTGGTCGACGGCACCTTGGCAGAATCCGGCCTTATCACGACTCGTGGATTCGAGCACACATTGTTCTCGACGCGCGGCGGTTATGGGCGATGGTCGGGTCTGACAGAGGACGAGAAGCGCAATCCCATCGAGACCGACAAATTGCCTCCGATTATTCCGATTTCGAGGATCCGAGGGATTAGGGAGCGGACCGACGCGCACGGGAGGGTGATCGAATCTCCCGACCGGAGTGAGGTGAAGGTTGCCCTCCAAGATCTGGCGGACGAAGGGGTCGAGGCCGTAGGAGTCAGCTTTTTGTGGTCCTTTGTCAATCAGGAGAACGAGGAGCTTGTAGCCGACGTCGCCGCCGAGCTCGGTCTGGACGTGTTCCTGACCCTCTCGCACAGGATCGCGCCCATCGTGGGTGAGTACGAGCGCACCTCCACGGTCGCGCTTAACAGCGGGTTGGGGCCGGTGGTTGGCAGCTATCTGAGTAGCCTCCGAAATCGGCTTCAAGATGATGGCTTTGAAGGCAATCTCCTGGTGATGCAGGCTCACGGCGGACTGCTTCCGTTTGAGTCCGCCACTGAACAGCCGGTCGGGATGATCGAGTCGGGGCCGGTAAGCGGTTTGGTGGGCTCGAAGAGCCTGGGCGACCGTTTGGGACATGACAACATTATCGCGGCCGACATGGGCGGGACGACCTTCAAGGTGGGTGTCGTGCGCGAAGGCCTTATCGAGTATCAGCGTGAGTCGATGGTCCTTCGCTACCACTATGCCCTTCCTAAGATGGACGTCGTGTCCCTGGGATTGGCGGGGGGGAGCATCATCTCAGTTGACCCGCGCAGCGGGGTTCCGCAAATCGGCCCGCGCAGCGCCGGATCATATCCGGGCCCGGTTTGCTACGATCACGGCGGCGAGGAACCAACCATCACGGACGTAGATGCCATCCTCGGTTACCTGAACGCCGACTTCTTCGTGGGAGGTCGGGCCGGATTGAACATCGAAAAGGCGACTGAGGTCTTCGAGAAAAAGGTCGCAAAGCCGCTGGGGATGCCGGTGCAGGAGGCGGCGGCGGCGATGTACAAGCTGGCCAACAGCATGATCTACGATCTACTGCATAAAGTGACGATTCAGCGCGGGCTGGATCCCCGGCAGTTCGCTCTTTTCTCCTACGGGGGAACGGCCGGCATGCACGCGCCCATCTATGGCGACGAACTCGGGGTGAGCCGTATCGTCGTCCCCCACTCCGCCTCCGTTCACGGAGCCTTCGGTCTCATCACCTCGGATATCGTCCACGAGGACCAAACCACAAGCCCGATGAGCGAGCCCTGGGACCTCGACCACATCAACGGGATATTCGACGAGCTGAAGGGCCAGGTGTTCGAACAGCTGAGGGAGGAGGGATTCGACGATGAGACCATCAGCATCCAGCTCTCCATGGACATGCGCTATCGGCGACAAGTCCACATCTTGACCGTTCCAACCCCCGCCGAAGGCCGGTTGACGGAGGAATCCCTGGAGGAAACGAATCGGCGGTTCGAGTCGCTCTATCAGGAGCGCTATGGGGAGGAATCCGCCTACCGCGAGGCGGGCATTGAGATCGTCAGTTATCGGGTCCGTGGGGCCGGCCGTGTGAGAACGCCACGGTTCCGAGTCGAGGATCTGGCCGACGAGGACTCATCGGACGCATTTATCGAATCGCGCCTTGCCTGGGTCGAGGGGGCGCAGGAGTATCAAGAAGTCAACGGTTATGACTTCGAAAAGCTGGTTCCGGGCAATGCGGTTCAGGGGCCCGCGATTATCTGGACCCCGATAACCACCATTGTTCTCAATCAGGCCCAGACGGCGCGAGTGGACAAGTTCAAGAATCTTGTGATCGCATCTGAGTGAAAGTGAATGTGACTCATGACGGCTAAAGTCGATCCTGTTACTTTCCAAATCATCCGCCACAAACTGCTGCAAGTGATCGATGAAGCGATCATCGCCCTGGAGAACGTTTCCGGATCCCCAATCACGAATGAGGGTCATGATTTGATGGTGTCGCTTTACAAAGCGGACGGCGGATTGATGGTCGGTGGGGTGGGTTTTCTCCACCACCTCACGAGCGCCTCGCAAGCGGTGAAGCACATCATCGGTGATTACTCCGAGGATCCTGGAATCTATGAGGACGATATATACATTCTTAACGATTCCTACACCGCCGCTCTCCATCCGCCGGACATCTACATGATCTCACCGATTCACTTCGACGGGGAACTGACCGGCTTCGTGGCCAACTTCGTCCACGTAACCGATATTGGGGCCATAGACCCCGGCGGTTTCTCTCCCAACGCAAAAGAGAGCTACCATGAAGGCTTCCAGACCAAGGGGCTCAAGATCGTCGAGCGAGGCAAGACCCGCAAGGACGTGATGGACACGTTCTTGAACGTGGTGAGAGACCCCGGTATGACCACCCTGGATCTCAAATCACAAATGGCCGCGAATCATGTCGCCAAGGATCGGATGAAGAAGTTGTTCCAGGACTACGGCGTTGAGACCGTCAACGCGGTCTCGGAGGAGCTCATCGAACAATCCGAGGATTTGATCCGGCAGCGCCTGCAGGAGCTCCCCAACGGAGCCTGGCAGGCTCGGGAATACATCGATATGCCGGGGGACACCCGAGCCGTGCATCTGACTTTGGTTAAGGAGGACGACTCCCTGACGTATGACTTCACTGGCTCCAGTCCCCAGTCGAAATTGGGCATCAACTGCACCTACTGGGCGACCTGGGGAGGCCTGTTCGCGCCGATCTTCCCGCTCCTGGCCTGGGATGTGACGTGGAACGATGGTGTGACGCGCCCGATCCAAATGGTTGCACCCGAGGGGACGCTGGTCAACTGCATTCGACCTGCTCCGATTTCTATCGCAACCGTGGGGACGATTCAAATCGTGAACAACTTGTCGACGCTGGTCCTGTCGAAGATGATGGGCGCCAGTGACAAGTACAAGGACAGGGCGACGGCCGTCTGGCATGGCAGCCACGCCCATCTTGAGACCCACGGTCTCACGGCCGACGGGGAGTTCTTCGTAGCCCCCCTGACGGATACATTTGGCGGCGCGGCGGGGGCACGATCCTTCAAGGACGGAGTGGATCTCGGAGGCGAGATCCCCAACGTCGTCTCGCGCTGGGCCAACGTTGAGACCCAAGAACTGAACACACCCCTCATGTACCTTTTCCGGCGACCGGTTCCGGATTCGGGAGGCCCCGGTAAGTATCGCGGCGGCATTTGCCACGAATACGCCTTCACGCCCTACGGGACGGGCGAAAACGTGATGGGAGTCACGTTGTTCGGTAAGGGAACCCGGGCGCCGATGAGCCTCGGCCTGTTTGGTGGCAACCCCGGCTGTAACGTCGGCTACTCGACCTTTTACGACGGGAACGTTGATGAGCTGCCCGTCGGACTGGAGGCTCTGCAAGGGGGAACGCGGGAGGATCGCCAGTGGGGCTCGGTTGAGCTCGAAGAGGGCGATGTCCAGTACGTACGCTTTATGGGCGGGGGCGGCTACGGAGACCCCATCGATCGGGATCCGGACCTCGTTCTCTCGGACGTCGTCAGGGGTCTGGTCTCCGAACGGGCGGCCCATGATATCTACGGCGTGGCGCTGAATTCGGAGAACGATGCGGTCGACGAGGCAAAGACTGCCGGGCTCCGACTGAAAATTCGCCGTGAGCGCTTGGGCCGGGAGGTGGCCGAAGAATACCTGGAGCGAGGGCAGATTCCCGCGAGCGGGAGGCGGATCAGCGAGTACCTGCAGCGGACCGAGGACGGCCAGACCCAGTGCACGTGGTGCGGTGAAGCCTTCGGGCCGGTAGGGGAACCCTGGAAGGAGCATGCAGTCCAGCGCCGCTCCCCGGTTTCAATGGCGGGGCCGCTGAGGCCCGGTGGCGGGGAGTTCTTCCTGGTGGAGGCCTTTTGTCCGACGTGCGGGACCGTGCTTGACACCGACCTCGCCGCGAACGACGATCCACCGTTGCACGATCGGATTGAGAGCTGGCCCGAGCCATCCGCCGAATAGGAGGTGAAACGGCAATTGGCTCTCCGGCCTATCGAGACCCATGGCATCGCCAAAGTCCCGTCGCTCGTGTCGATCCGTCCGAAAGTCATCCTATGCTGTCGAGGCGGGCCGATGGGTCGCGCGGCTGAAACCCTGGTGCTCAGCTCAACGCTCCCATCTCGTTCGTGGCTGCCGGGAACGGGCCGCGACCGGTTGCGTCTGAACGACTCCGCCCCTACTCACGGCGGCCCATAGCGGAAACCCATCGCCTATTCGAGGAGAGTCTCATCATGGCATGGCTTCAAGTGAACGAGAAAGATTTCAATATGGAAGTGATCGAGGCCTACGCTCAATTCACGAAGTCTCAAAAACATCCCACGGGGTTAACCCCCTTGCAGCGGGACATGATCTCGGTGGTCGTCTCGAGCGTGAACAAGTGTCGCTATTGAGCGAACACGCATGGCGAGTGGGTCCGTGAGATCACACAAGATGACAACCTTGTCCGTCAGCTGAAGACAGACCATCGACAAGCCGATCTCGACCCGAAGGATCGGGCGATGTTGGATTTCTCCGTCAAGATGGCCCGTAATCACCATGAGGCTACCCAGGCGGACCTTGATCGATTGCGCAAAGTAGGGTTTACGGACGCCGAGATCCTTTACATTGTGCTCTGGATCGCGAATTTCAACCTGGCTAACACGATCACCGATGTCATCGGATTGGGGTTCCACGAAAATTTCAGCGCCAATTTGAGCGCGATCTTCGTCGAAGGGGAGAGGGATCCGCTCGGATCCCAGGCCGCCGCAGCCCAGGCACAGGAGGGGGCGGAGGGGCCGCCAGAAGAGCGCGGCGTCGTCCGGGCTCTGGAGACTCCACCTTTGGAGTGGATCAACTCACCTCCACTCACCTGGGAAGAGGTCCGAGGTGAGGTGCTATTGGTCATTTACTGGGACGCCACCCACCCAAATTCGCTGCAGGCTATTCCCTATCTTCAACGTTGGCATGAGGAGTATTCAGAGGCGGGGTTCCGAGTGCTCGCGGTTCATACCGGGGAATTTCCTCTTGCAAAGCCTGCTGAGTTCGTGCGCCAGGAGGTGGCCAGACTCGGGATCGAGTTTCCGGTTCCCGTCGATCCCAAGTACAGAATGAGTGCGGGCGCGAACAATCGCTTCTGGCCGGGGCTCCAGCTGATCGATCGTCGTGGATTTGTCAAGCTGCGTCATTATGGACCCGGCGGTTATGCCGCCGTCGAAGCGAAATTGCGGGCCCTGGTGGCCGGGAGGGAGCTGGGCGATGAGCCTGAACCGTCCGCGGCTCGCGACAGCGACGGATCCAGCGCTTGGCTACATCCAGAAGCGACCCCCGAGCTTTACGTGAGTTACAAAGGGGGAAGCCAGCGACGAGGGATCATCGCTTCCCCGGGCAGCGTTAGGAGGTTCGACGCCAAAGAGGCTTCCCCGCCCGATATCCTCTGCCGGGAGGGGACCTGGAGAATCCACAAAGTCGGGCTGGAGAAGGTCGAAGGCTCTGCGCGCATCTCGTTTCCTTGCCGGGCCCAGCAGATCGGGGTCCTGGCCAGCCCCGGACCGGTCGGCAGCGCCAGGATGAGCGTGTATCTCGACGGTGAGCGTGTGCCGGAGAACGTCTACGGAAAGGACCTGACGTTCCCGTCGGACCTGGAGGTGACTCGACCACGCTTCTATGAGTTGATCCGCCACCCGGATCTGGAATCGCATCACGTCGAACTAAGGGTCGAGGAGGATGGCGCCATGGTCCACCGTTTCAGCTTTCTGCCAGCGCTCGGGACTGAGGATTATTAGTAGTCCGTCAACGTGGTCCCGATGGACGACGAACGTCTCAAGTCTCTCAGGAGCGGTCTCCGACGCCCCCGGGTACCGCCGGCCGGGTTTGAGGGCCCGGCCACCCTTTTAGGGGCCTCGGATTCTCCCGAATGGGCTCCCATTCGGGTTCAGGTTGATGGGCCACT
>CAZFCJ010000062.1:10484-21650 GCA_964517315.1 uncultured Anaerolineaceae bacterium
CCAGCCTCGAAGGCCTGCTTCAGCTTGAAAGCCCCGACATCCAAGAGCAGGTGAAGATCGACCTTGCCCATCGTGCAGGGCAGGATCCTGGCGTCGGGGTTGACTTTTCGGATCCCTTCCTCGATGAGATCGACCGTATTGTCATCCACGAGATCCACTTTGTTGACCAGCAGGATATCTCCGTACGCCAATTGGTTGTAAGCCGCCTCGGCCCGATCCAGATTGCGGTCAAAATTCGCCGCGTCGACGAGTGTGATCACCCCGTCAAGTCGGATTGAGCCCTGCAGCTGGGGCCGCAGCAAATCCTGGATGATCGGTAGCGGATCGGCGAGCCCGGTGGTTTCCACGAGCAGATACTGCACCTCGTTTTGGCTTTCCAGCGTCTCCTGGATCGCGCGCAGCAGATCGCCTCGCAGGCTGCAACATACGCACCCGTTTGCCAGTTCAACGAGCCCTTCCTGCTGCCCTGTGATCAGCTCGTGGTCGATGCTGACCTCGCCGAACTCGTTCACTATGACGCCGACGCGCAGGCCATGATCGGCCTGGAGGATATGGTTAAGGAGAGTCGTCTTCCCGCTGCCCAGAAAGCCGGTCAGAACGGTGATCGGGACGCGCTCAGGCCGATCCCAGCTCATGTCCGGCTCGCGCACGAAGGCTGGAAAGTGAGCCTAGTCCGCGCGCTCATAAACCAGCTCGCCGTCGACGTAAGTTTGCAGGACTTTCAACTCTTTGATTTCCTCCTGCGGACAGGTGAGAATATCGCGGTCGAGGACGACGAAGTCGGCCAATTTGCCCACCTCCAGGGTCCCCCTGATATCTTCGTGCCAGGTTGCGTAGGCGTTGTTCTGAGTGTACAGGCGCAACATCTGTTCCCGCTCGATTTCTTGGCCTTCCAGCAACACGCCCGCCATCGTCTCGCCTGTGAGGGCCGAGTATTGGCTGAGGAACGGCCGCTCCGGATCGTAGACGACGGCCGGATTGTCCGAGCCACCCGTAACGACGATACCCGCCTCCAACCAATCCTTGATCGGCATCCCCCAATCGCGGACCGTCCGCTTCCACGCGTCACTCTCCTGCATCTTAGCGATGCGCACCTGTTCCATGATCTCGTTCATGTGCAGGGAGCGTGCTGACGCGTAGTAGGCGAGCAGTGGGTTCGCGCCGATGATCACACCAAGCCGTCTAGTCCTTTCGATATGGTCGGGACGGCCCAGACCGAAGCCGTGTTCGAAGCTGAAGCGCCGACCGGGAATCGGATTCTCCTTTGTGGCCTCTTCCAGCGTGGAGATGACCAGCTCGGACGATTCGTCGGCGCCGCCCGTGTTGATGTGGATCGCGATGGTCCACCCACGCCGGTTGAACTCATGAATCAGGAATTTGACTTTTTCGGGCGTGTAGGCCCACCAGCCATCGTTTACGACCACCATCTTGATGCCGCCGATCCTCAGCATCTCGTCCCCAATGTGCTGCTTCGGCCCGAAGTACCGCTCGAGCGATTCGCGTATGTCGTCAGTGTCCATGTAGCGGGCTGGCAACCCCAAGATCACGTCGGTTCGCACCTTGAGGATGCCGCGCCGACGAGCTTCGATATACGTCTCAAGTTCATCGATCGGCACACCCATGTCTCGCACGCCGACGACGCCACATGAATGGTAGATCTCTTGCTGGGCCTGGAGGGCCGCCAGCTGCGTCTCTCGGTCGAAGTACATGAAATCCCACTTCTTGGGTCTCTGGCCTTCCTTCTCCCACCAGCGAAGGCGGGCCAGGTCACCGGCCCCGGCGATCAAGTGACCGGTCGGCTGACCGTCATCGTCTCTCACGATCCAGCCTTCGGGTTCGTCCGGGTTGGGGCTGTCCGCGTCGATCTCCGCCATCTCAAGAGCGTAGGTATTGGCGATAACGTTCTTCCCAGATTGGAAGATGTAAACGGGGTTGTCGGGGGCCACGCGGTCGAGATCATGTCGCGTGGGGAACCGTCCTTCCTGCAGAGAGCCCCGGTACATGCAGGAGGTGCCGATCCACTCCCCCGGCGGCGTGGACTTAACCCTATCGTGGAGAGCGTCGAGGATCGCTTCGATGGAATCCAGCCGAGCGATGTCGAGTTTGGCTTCAGAGCCGAGGGCGTCCATGCCCGCCAAGATGAAATGGACGTGATTGTCCATCTGACCTGGTACGACGCATTTACCTTCCAGGTCGACCAACTCCGTCCGATCCCCGGCGAGGCGTTTCATTTGAGCGCTGTCGCCGAGGGCAACAATCTTGTTGTCCAGTACGGCCACCCCCTCGGCGATCGAGAAGGAATCATCCACCGTCACAATCTTGCCGTTGTGCAGTACGAGGTCGGGGGTTAAACGGCCCTCTTCTGCGATCATCTGGTTGTCTCCTCTTTCATCGGTCGGTCACTGTGTTCGCTCATGGGCCTCGCGAATACTCTCCAATGTGCCCGGCTGTGTGAGCAGGTCGACGGCGGACATCGCCATGCTGCTGGCACCCTTAAGCATCGCCTCATAAGCTTGCGATTGGCCGGCGGCGGCGGCCGCCTCATGGGTGTGGAAGGTCGTCGAAGCCGGCCATGCGGCGACGGAAAACAGCAAGGCCGGGAGCTGCTGGCTGACGTTGCCGAAATCGGTGGACGCTGAGGCCTTCCATTCCCCGACGGATTCACCCAGCTCATCGAGATTGGACGCGTGCAGTCGCCCCAGGGGCTGGTTGAATCGCACAGGGTCCATGGTGGCCAGGTGCCGGATCTGGAGTTCGGCGCCGCTGGCGAGGGCTCCCGCATCGGCGCAGTCGATCACCCGATCCACTATGCGATCCAATACGCGCGGCTGAGACGCCCGGGCCGAGATCCTGCAGGCGGCCCGTTCGGGAACGATGTTGTGGCTGTCGCCTCCGTGGGTGATGATTCCGTGCACGCGCGTCCCGTCCCGTAGAAACTGCCGCAGGGCGTTCAAGTTCTGGTAGGTGAGCAGTACCCCGTCAAGCGCGCTCACGCCGGACCACGGTTCGCTCGCTGCGTGGGCGGGCTCCCCGTGAAAGGTGAACTCCAAGGTCTTCAGTCCGTTGCATTCGGTCATCAAGGCCGTCGTGTGCCAGGCGTGGAATGTGATGGCGACATCCGTATGATCGAACGCGCCCGCTTCAAGCATGGCGGGCTTTCCTTCTCCGACCTCTTCGGCTGGACAGCCGAACACCTGGATCGTGCCGGGCAGGTCCACAGCACGGGACGCCAGCGCCATACCCGCGCCCACTGCAGATCCGGCGATCAGATTGTGACCGCATCCGTGGCCGATACCGGGGAGCGCGTCGTACTCCGCCAGCAGGCCCACGGTCGGTCCCGGGTCGGAGCCGCGCAGGGTCGCGATGAATGCGGTTTCCATGCCGTCGACCCAATCGACCTCAAAGCCGTGGTCCGTCAACGCCTCCGCACACCACGATGAGGCCAGCCGTTCTTCATGACTGAGCTCGGGGTGCTCGTAAATCCGTTGGCTCAGTTCGGTCACTTCCGGGGCGAGCTGCGCCATGGCGCGCTGGATGGACTCTTTCACTCCGTCCCAAGTGCTCATCTACGCCTTGGGCCTCGGCTCGATCGTCCGGTCGTACTCCATCCAACTCCCTCTCGTTCAGGCGTCTTTGCGAGCTCGAATCCACCGTACGGAATCAATTCGCAAATCATAAGCACGGAGCCAGTCTTGGATAGATTCTCGAAGTATATGCCCCATAGATTCACGATAATTATACCGAATGACCGATTCGTTTGATCGTTGAAACCGGGACAAAGACGGTCCGAGGTCGAGCCTCAACGGTGGGCCCCGCACTGCGCGCACAGGGGCCGCTGAAACGATCCGCCAATTCCGAGCCCCGACTTTGTTTAGAATTCCAAACATATTTGCCCACTTTCTTGATACATTCGAACAATGAGTATATACTCGGTAAAATTTCCGAGCCGGTTGCCGACATGGCAGGGTTTGACAACGTCCGGGTTTGAGCGCCGCATGCGCCGGCCATGCCCGCGCCACTGGGAGTCCCCCCGGGGGGCGATGGCGAATGCGGCTCGAACCGACTCTCGCAGACATCGTTGGAAAGGACGACGGATCCGCTCGTGTCCACCACCGCGGAGCCGCTTCATCGACAGGGTCCTCACTCTGAGCTAGTAGATCTCAGCGCAAGCGAGATTGCGGGCCGGATCCGTTCGCAGCAGTTGACGTCCCATGAGCTGGTGGAAGCCTATCTGGAGCGCATCGACGCGTTCGGCGGTCGTGAGGGCCTCAACACCTATATTTCAGTTGCCACCGACAGCGCCGTCAGAGAGGCGCAGCGGATGGATGAGCTCCTCTCCGCCGGCACCGTGCTGGGTCCGCTGCATGGGCTTCCTATCGCGGTGAAGGACAACCTCGACACGGCTGGCTTGAGCACGACGGGCGGATCGAAGGTCCTGGCAGACCATGTCCCGGCCCGGGATGCGACGGTCGTCGCGCGTCTCAAGGCGGCCGGCGGGATCGTGCTGGGCAAGACGAACATGCACGAGTTTGCTTTCGGGATCACGAACAACAATCCCTTCTATGGTCCGGCTCGCAATCCATTCGATCCGTCCCGCATCACCGGTGGCTCGAGCGGAGGGTCCTCGGGCGCGGTCGCGGCGGGGCTGTGTGCGGCGGCGCTGGGAACCGACACGGGCGGCTCCATACGGATCCCATCGGCCCTATGTGGATGTGTGGGGCTGAAGCCCACGAACGGTCTTGTGCCGCGCCAAGGTCTGCTGCAGCTGTCATTTACATGTGACTGCATCGGTCCCATCGCTCGGTCCGTGGAGGACGTTGAACTCATCCTGCAGGTCATCGCCAGTGAGTACGGCTCGGGTCCCTGGCCTCCCGGCGACTGGACGGATGAGCCGGGGGATCGGTCGCACGCCGGCTGGGAAGGAATCCGCCTCGGTGTTCCGCGTGATTACTTTTACGAGGATCTGGACCCGGCGGTGGTGGGTGTGCTCACGGAGGCGCTCGAGGCGATGGATTCGGCCGGCGCAGAATTGGTCGACCTGGGGATTCGGGGGATGGACCAGATCGTGGAGCCCGGGTACGCCATCGTACTTCCGGAGGCCGTTTACCTCATCTCTCGCTACATGGAACAGCTCGAGCGACCGATTCCCTGGCAGGAGGTGCTGACTGGAATGAGCCCCAAGATCCGGGAGGTTTTCCGCGCCCAGCTCAGTCCGAATTCCGCCTATTCCGGCCATGAATATCTCCAGGCCGTCCGTAGCTTCCGCAGGGGGTTCCGGGATGAGGTCTCCACTGCCCTCAACTCCGTCGACGCGCTTGTCGTCGCGACGACGCCGCTGCCGGCGGCCCGGATCGGCGAGGACGATGAGACGACGCTCAACGGCAGACTGGTTGACACGTTCGAGACGTACTTTCGCAACACGTTCTTCGCCAATCTTGTCGGGATGCCCGCGATCACTGTGCCAGCCGGAACGACGGATGCCGGACTGCCGATCGGCATTCAGTTTGTCACAAGAAGCTGGGGCGATCACAAGTTGATTGACTTGGCACGGCGGTGGGAGGTCTTGGTCGCCTCCGGTCGTGGATGAGCGGGTGAGCCCGATCCGAAGCTGCGAGCAGCTCAACCCGGACAGCTGATGCCAATCGAATGATCCGTTGGCTCGAATCGAGCGAGGTGCAATTTCGATGACCGTGGAAAAGTTCGTGCCAGGAGAAGTTGTCGACAGACTTCCGACCCGCAGTGAAAGGCTGGGCAGGATCGCGGCGGAAATGGACCCAATCGTGCATTTGGGTTATGGGGATGTCGGCTTCGTGACCCCGGATCACATCCGCGAGGCCGCGAAGCTTGCCATCAAGCATGGCCACACTCGCTATGAGAACGTCACCGAACTTCACGAGGCCATCGCCGAGAAGCTGGCGCGAGACAACGGCATCGAGGTCAATCCCGCGACGGAGGTGCTCGTCGCTGACGGTTGCAAAGCGGTGTGCTCGCTTCTTATCCAGACTTTCGTCTCCCCCGGCGATGAGGTGATCCTGTTCTCACCGGGCTCCTATAACTACGACAACACACGCTTCCAGGGCGGCGTGCCGGTCGAAGTTGAGCTGCGATCCTCGCGCGGCTTCCGGATCAACGCGGACGAGCTGGCCGAAGCGATCACCCCCAAGACCAAAATCATCTCATTGACAACGCCCGATGCACCGACCGGCACTGTCCACCCCCGTGAAAATTTGGAGCAGGTTGCGGAACTGGCACAGGAACATGATCTGCTGGTCATTTCCGACGAGATCTACGAGAAAATCAACTATGGATCAACGCCACATTTCAGCATCGGCTCCCTGCCAGGCATGCACCAGCGGACCATCACGGTCAACGGCTTCTCGAAGGGATACGCGATGACCGGTTGGCGGGTTGGGTACGCTGCGGGCCCGGAGAACGTGCTGAATATCGTCAAGCGCGTCAACGCCCTCAGCACAATCTGGCTTAACGCGGTCGCACAGTACGCTGCGCTTGCCGCGTATGAGGGTCCCCAAGAAGCGGTCACACTGATGGTGCAGGAATACAAGCGGCGCATGATGGTCCTGCATGCAGGCATCAATGAGATCGAAGGGCTTGAGATGCGCTTTCCGGACGGCACCTATTATGGTTGGGTCGACCTCGCCCCACTGGGCTTGAAGTCCGACGTGTTCGCTGAGCACCTGCTCTTGACCGAGCAGGTACAGGTCAATCCGGGCCTATCTTCCTTCGGCACGAAGGGGGGCGACGCTCGCGTTCGGGTGTCCTGCTCGGCGCCCGAGTCCGAGCTGCGGGAAGGGTTGACGCGCCTGGACCGCGCGGTCCAGCGGCTGAAGGATCGTGGCCCTACCCTATGGGAGAGGGGCCGCTGAGGTGTCGCTCGGTGCGTTCGGCCCGACGAAGGTCTGGATGCGCCTGCCACTAATGCGTATAGTTGGGTAAAGCTGAGGCCACATTGATCACGATTCAGAGGAGGTGGGCGGGCCTTCGTGAAAACCTATGACGATCTGCCGCGCGAGTTCAACCTCGCGTCTTATTTCCTCGATCGCAATCTGGAAATGGGGCGCGGCGCGGCAACGGCTCTGATCTGTGAGGATCGGGCGTATACCTACCAGCAGGTCGCCGAGCGGACGAATCAGGTCGGACATGTGTTGCGCGAGCTCGGAATCGAAATTGAGGACCGGGTTCTTCTGGCCTTGAGTGACGGACTGGATTTCGTGGCGGCCTGGTACGCGGTGGTGAAAGTCGGGGCTGTCGTGGCGGAGGTGTACACGTTTCTCCAGGAGAAGGACTACGAATACTTCCTGAACTACACGCGGGCTAAGGTTGTGGTGGTGGATGGCACAACGTTGGATGTGATGAGGGAGGTGGCCCCGCGCTGTCCACACCTGCGGGCGCTGCTGGTCGTCGGGGGCGACCCGGACCTGCGAGAGGGGGAATTCGACTTCGACACGATGGTTGAAGCCGCGCCCAGGGACCTCCGGGCGCAGGCGACCACGAAGGACGACATCGCGATTTGGAAGTTCACGACCGGCAGCACCGGAGATCCAAAAGCGGCCGTCCACTGCCATCATGACCCCTTCATCAGCTTCTCGACCTACGCGCGCCGGGTTGTGGAGATCGAATCCGACGACGGCGTGGTCCCAGTTCCCAAACTATTCTTTGGCTATGCGCGTGACTTGACCACCTTGTTTCCGTTCGGAGTGGGTGCGACCGGAGTAGTATTTCCGCAGCGGACGACCCCCGAGTTGCTAGCGGAGCTGATCGGCCGCCATTCCCCAACAATTGTGGTCAACGTGCCCACGATGATGGACGCCATGGTCAACCATCCCCAAGCGGAGGCGTGGGATTTGAGTAGTCTCCGTCTCTGCATTTCCTCCGGCGAGGCGCTCCCGGATGACCTCTATCACAAATGGATGGAGTTGTTCAATGTGGAGATCCTGGAAGGCATCGGCTCTTCGGAGGCCTACCATATCTATATTTCCAATCGGATCGGGAACGCGCGCCCGGGCAGCGCGGGTGAGATCGTGCCCGGCTACCGGGCCCTCATCGCCGATGAGAATGGAGATCCGGTGCCGGATGGCGAAACCGGGGAGCTGTGGATAGAGGGCGAGAGCAGCGCTCTCCTGTACTGGAATGATCACCAAAAATCCAAGGAAACGTTCGCCGGCGATCGAATTCGTACTGGAGACATGTTCACGCGCGACGAGGATGGTTTTTTCTGGTACCAGGGACGCGCAGATGACTTGATTAAAGTGGGCGGCATTTGGGTCTCACCTCTGGAAATTGAGGAATGCCTGCGCCGTCATCCTGGAGTCAGGGAATGCGCTGTAATTGGTATCGAGGAGGCGGGCCTCATGCTGCCCCGGGCGTACGTCGTGGTACAGGAGGGCGATGGTACAACTCGGGTCAGCAAGGAGGGGCTGCAGGATTACGTCAGGCAGATTCTCTCGCCGCACAAGTACCCCCGCCAGGTTCGGTTCGTCGAAAACCTTCCCAGGACGGCATCGGGTAAGCTGAATCGCAAGCAGTTGCGCAGAGAAGCTCAGAGGGAGGCGGAAGGCTGACTGGCCTCGAACGACATGACAGGGCCGTCCTGGCGTGGATCGCCTCGGCCCATATGCGAGCGGTCCGACATTCCGTTCCCCTAACCGGACGTGTACTCCACGACGGGATTTCGAAGGCTGCCGATTCCTTCGATCTCTGAAATGAGCACATCCCCCGGCTTCAAGAAGGTGCCTCCTCCGTTGAGCATGTGCTCGCGCAGTCTGTGGAACTCGCCCGGTTCGGCTTGCAGACCTTTGGCCATCCCGACCCCGTGAGGAGTGCCCGTGGAGATCACATCCCCGGGCTCCAGTGTGACAACATCGGACAGGTAGGAGATGAGCTCCTCCACACTCCAGATCATATCGTTGGTGTTGGAGTCCTGCATGACCTGGTCATTGAGCAGGCACCGGATGCGGAGGTCTTGCGGGTCGGGCAACGAAGCGGAGGGCACCAAGAAGGGGCCCATGGGGGCAAATGTGTCATTGCCCTTGTTGGCGAACCAGTCGAAGAAGAAGAGTTCCCCCGGCCGGACCATCTTGTCGCGGGCTGAGATGTCGTTCATGATCGTGTAGGCAGCGACGTAATCGCGCGCCTCGGACACGGGAATGTTTTTGGCGCGCCTTCCGATGACCACCGCAAGTTCACATTCCCAATCGACGTATTTCGCAACGCGCTTGGGCGGGAGGCGGATCGGTTGGCCGTGACCGATGATCACGTTCTTCGTCCCCTTGTAGAAGAAGAAGGGTTGACGATCGCCTTTCTCGAAATTTTCCACGAGCATCTCTCGATTGTGCTTGTAGTAATTGGCGCCCGCGTTAAGCACCTTGTACGGAAAGCGAATGGGGGCTTCGATTTGGACCTCGCTCAGGGGGAGGCGGGCCAATCCGGGGATGGCTCCTGCGGATTCCAGGCCCTCTGTCAGTTCAATCAATAGGTCAAGATAGAAGTCCCACTCTTCGAGAATCTCGAGCATCGAGAGCGGGCGCCGCGGGATCGGAGGAAGGGCAGAGGAGGCCTGGTCGCGAAAGGTGTGATAGGTCTGGCTGATTTCATAGACGGAGTCGTCGAGGCTGAAGGCCGCTGCGGTTTGTGGACCGTGCTGAATGGTGAGCAGTTTGAACTCGGGCATGTGGTGTCTCCTTTTCATGGCGGGGGACGGGCAAAGTTAACATGTCGCGATCCGACGCGTCGATTTTTTCAACCGAGGGTGGCCCGGGGCTTGATAGTGGACGGGGCGCCGATGAAGGACGCGGGCCCGTGGCAGATTTATTGCTGTGGCGGGGATACTGGGTTCCGTAATCGAAGACGCTGCCTGGAGCGGCCGAGCATCTCATCTGCGAACGAGGCAGGGGGATTGTAGCCCAAGGCCCAACATCTTTCCTTCTGCCTACGATCAGTCTCACCGATGAGGAGCAGTGATGACCGTCATTGACATCCACACCCACGTATTCACCGCCAAGAAACCGATCCCCCAAGCGTACATGGACGATCCGCACTGGGACCTCGCCGACCGCATTCTGGGCCCTGAGTTTCGTGCCAAGGCCGAACGTCAGGAGCATCTGAGTATCGAAGCGTACGTGGAGAGCATGGACGAATGGGGAATCGACAAGGTGTGCATAAACAATGTGGCCCTGACGGCGGAGGGGGCCCGTGCGATGAACGTATTCAACGCGGAGATTGTGGCCGAGTACCCGGATCGGGTCATCGGCTTCGCGGCTGTCCCGATGGCCGCGGAGGAACACGCCGCTAGGGAGCTGGAATTCGCGGTCGAAAGCTTGGGTTTCAAAGGGGCCAAAATCTACCCATGGCTGCATGGGATCCCGTTGGACGACCCGCAGCTGCGCCCGCTCTTCGAGGCGGCGGCCGAACTTGACGTTCCCATCCTGACCCACACGATGTCTTTTCCACGGGCGTATACGGGGGCGGGAGGGATCGATTGGTTGGACCCGACATATGACAACCCCATGCGAGTGCTGGAGTCCGGAGTGCTGCAGGACCTCCCTAATCTGAAGTTGATCTTCGCCCACTTGGGCGGGGGGATCGTCTTCTACAGGGACATGATCCTGCGCCGCAATCCGGATCTGGAGCCGCTCCTGGACCTCCTGTACGTGGACATCTGTCCCGCAGTTCACTTTGGGGAAGACGAGGTCCGGGCAGCTCTCGACGCCCTCGGGCCGCAGCGGGTACTGTTCGGGCTGGATTATCCGTGGATCGACCTCGAGGAGTCGAGCCGCTGCGTGGAGCACGTCAAGGCGATGGATTTCTCCGAATCCACAAAAGACGCCATCCTGGGGTCCAACGCGGCCCGCTTGTTGCATCTCTAGCCCGCCTCGTTCATATCCACCAGTTCCAAGCCCCCGGCCCCGTGTCCGGCCGGACCTCCTGCCGAACCCAGGACGGGGGCGCGTTTCCTTGGACGCCATAGGTCCACGGGATGTTGGGACTGCGATAGCTGCCAAACACCGCGCCTTACACGCCGACCGGACAGGTAATTTTCGTTCTCCTGCTTGGTTGGTTATCTAATTCAAACCGGCGCAATGTTTCGACTTTCTAATAATATACCAGTATTTCCTTGACTATCTCAAATGAACATGGTATATAACTTCT
>CAZFCJ010000063.1:0-21597 GCA_964517315.1 uncultured Anaerolineaceae bacterium
GGCCGGTGACGATGACGAACTCACCCCGCTCTATTCGAAGGTCGATCCCGGAGACAGCCGCCGTGCGTGTACCTACATATCGGAACTCTTCTACTTGGGCATGAACTGCAGCGGACGACATACTTTACAGGTCCGGCCCAATTAGATGCTCCCACCGATAAAGACTTGACGGGAGAATGCATCGCAACAAGTCGATCCTACAAACCAGAATTGGCGTCGCCAGCTGGGGCACTGAGGCTTCTAGAACCTTCCCTTCAATCCGTGAGTCGTTCCCTGATTTCGTTTTTCAAAACCTTTCCGGTGGGGTTCCTCGGCAGATCCTGGTGCCAACACTCAAGCCGTTGGGGGATCTTATAACGAGCGATCCTCCCATCACAGAACTCGGCCACCTCCTCCAAGCCGAGAGCCGCTCCCCGCTCGACGACGACGACCGCGCACACCAGCTCACCCCATTTTTGGTCCGGGATCCCCAGCACAGCGACGTCCTCAATTTTGGGGTGGTCCCGGAGGAGCCGCTCGATTTCGGCCGGGTAGATGTTTTCCCCGCCGCTCAATATCATGTCCTTCTTCCGGTCAACGATGAACAGATAGCCCTCTTCATCCATGCGCGCCAAGTCACCCGTCCGGAACCAGTCAGCGTGAAACGCCGCTTCGGTCGCTTCCGGGTCCTGCCAATACCCTTCGATCACGTGCGGTCCCTGCACCTGGACCTCGCCCACCTGCCCGGCCGCCACCGGTTTGCCCTGATCGTCCACGATGCGCACCTCCGTGTGGAAGAAGGGCAGGCCTGCCGAATCCCCCTTGCGCAGGACGTCATCCGCCCCCACGACCGTGGCCGGACCGGCGACCTCCGTAAGTCCGTACGTCTGCTGCACCAAGACGTCTCGCTCATAAAAGTAGTCGACGATGGATCGCGACAAAGGCGCGGCGGCGGAGAGGATCCAACGCAGGCTGCGCAAATCGGCTCCCTCGATCTTCGGGCATTCTTTCAGGGTATGCAGCATGGTTGGAACTGCGATGAAATGGTTGACCTTCTCCTCTTTGATGACCTCCAGAACCGAGTCCGCATCCCAACCTGGGAGAATAACGATTGTGGACCCGCGATGCACATAGACCGTGGACATGGCCATGCCGCCGATGTGATACATGGGCATCACCATGAGATTGACGTCATCAGGCCTGTGGTCCAGAGTGTACATCACCGTTGCCGAGGCCCAAAACATTTGGCGATGCGTCAGCATGGCGCCCTTGGGGCGGCCGGTCGTGCCTGAGGTATACATCAACAACAGCGGGTCATCTGCGCCCACGGAAACGGACGGGGGATGGATCTCCCCCGATGCCAGCAAGTCGTGATAGGAAACATCACCCTCCGCGTTCGCCGCCCCCTCCAGCGCGATCCAGCCGTCGAGGGCCAGCTGATCCCTCAGCGGCTCAATGGAAGTTCGTGACTTCGGCCCGAAAGCAAGATAGCGGGCGCCTGAGTTGTTCAAGATGTAATCGATTTCCTCCGGCGTCAGCCGCCAATTGACGCCCACCATCACAGCCCCAATTTTGGCCAAGCCGAAATAGAGCTCCAAGTGCGCCACGCTGTTCCGTCCCAACAGCGCCACCCGATCGCCTCGGCCAACCCCGAGTTCGAGTAAAGAATGGGCGATCCGGTTGACCCGCGCCTCCACCTCGGCGTACGTGAGGCGTGTAGCGCCGAAAACCACAGCGACTTTGTCGGGGCTCAGCAACGCGCGCTTCGCCAGAAATTGGCCGACGTTCGGTTCGTAACGACCACCCATCGACCCGTTACCCCGCGTCGTCCTTAAAGGGAGCGTCCCGCGCCTCGAGAAACGCCCGCATCCCCTTTTGTTTCAGGATGTCCATCAATTCTTGCTGCTCAGGAAGGTTGGCGCCTAAAACGAGCGCGTCTGACTGAGCATGCTGGCGCATTGCGGATCGAAATCCCATCAAGTCGTAGGCAAGCCGGAGGCTTCGCTTGGTCATTTGCAGCGGATAGGCAGGAACTTTTGCGAGCCGCCGCGCAAGATCCCAGGCCTTGGAATCCAGCTCCTCAACCGGAACGACATCGTTGACAAGCCCCAAGCGATACATCTCATCCGCCTCGATCAACTCCCCCGTGTAGTAATAGCGATGGAGAGGCTTACTGTGGGTTAGGAAGGGAAGCATCAGAAAAGGCGAGAGCGCGTAATGACGGATTTCCGGTTCTCCCATCCGGGCATGGTCGGCAGCGATCGCCAGATCACACGCCATCGCGAGCGTCGCCCCGGCAGCAATGGCGTATCCGTTAACGGCGGCGATGATCGGCTGGCGCAGCTCCCAGACACGAAAGAACAACCGCAGGTTTTCCCGCAGGACTTCTTCCAGCTCGCTGAGGGTGTACTCGTTTATGGACTCCATATCCCAACCTGTGCAGAAGGCGCGTTCACCGGCCCCGCGCAGGATGACCGCCCGAATGTCCGTGTTGGCCTCAACTTCGGCCAGCAAGGTCATCAGCCGGTCCCGAGACTCGGGCAGAGCCAGGGAGTTCATTCGATCCCTGCGGTCTATCGTTATCAGCGCGATGTTCTCGCGCGTTTCGAGCTTGACGTCCGCCGGATCACCCGGCGGCTGTTCAGCGTTCACTCATGATCCTCTTCTCCAGACGAATCGTTTCCCCGGATCCTTGGCAGGTTCCGATCGTATTCCTTCCGTACGATCTGCCCCAGCACTTTGGCCGGAGACCTCCTGACTCATATGAACGATCCACGGCACTCCCCTGTCGGAGGCTTCCTCCTGCGATTTCGGAGGATCCCTGACGCCTCTTTGGTGGAGAAAACCCTTCTAGTCGTCCGAGGATACGACCTCGAACCGCCGCAGGTCGAACGGTTTGCCCTCTTCGCGGGGCGGTTCGGGCTTGATCGGCCGCCAGAAAAGCACCTTCACTGGCGCATCGCCGTCGTTTCCCCATCCGTGGCGAGCGAACGAGGGCACGAAAACAAAATCACCTTGCTCGAAGTGGTGCACCTCATCCTCGACCGCGATCCAGCCTTGCCCTCTTAAAATGTAGGAGAACTCCTCTTGGCTGTGGGAGTGCAACTCTTTGTCCCCCGAATCGGCGCCGGGTGGAAGCTCGAATGTGCCCGCGTTTATCGTTAGGGCACCACACGTCTCGCCATCGATATAGCTCTGGCCTTTGCCACCAGGTAACTCGCGACTGACCTCCTCAGAGATGACGATCCGCCTCCAGTAGCGGTTCGGGGTGCTTGGCTTCTCCACCAGTTGGATATCGCGGGACTCAACTTTGCCGGCCATAATCGTTCTCCTTTCCGATGATGTCTTCGTTGTCCCTACCGCGGCCATTGGCCCGTACTCGGCAGGGATGCGTTTACAGCGACTCCAGAGCTGCCTGGATCCTATCCAGTCCTTCGGCGAGTTTATTCATTCGGTTTGCCTGTGAAATTCGGAACCATCCTTCTCCACACTCGCCGAAGGTCGAGCCAGGTGTCAGGACGACATTCGCCTCGGACAACAAATAGTCTGTGAGCTGCTGCGAAGGCGATTCCGGTATTTCATACTCGTCGATCCGCTCAAGCCGGGCTCGGATGGCATCCCCTCGGTCTTCCAGCAACCCGCGTGCATCGACGAACGTGTAGAAGGTGCCCTCTTGGGGGGCACAGCGAATCCCGTCCACTCCTCTGAACGCCTCGACGACCGCCTGACGCCGCCTATCCAGCTCCCGCAGGAGCCTCTCGAAAGCCTCCGGCGGGCCTTCCAGCGCCGCAAGCGCCGCGACCTGCGAGATCGAGGGAGCGCAGATGCTGGCGTACTGCTGGGCTTTTACGAGGGCCTCGGTCAGCGGCCGCGGGGAGGCGACATAGCCGACGCGCCATCCGGTCATGCCGAACCCTTTGGAAAATCCGTTCACGGTGAACGTCCTCTCCCACAATCCCGGCATCGAGGCCGGGCTCACGACCTCATTTCCATCGAACACGATCCGCTCATACAGTTCGTCGGAGGCCACGTACAGGTCGTGCTCAACGGCGATTTCCCCGATCAGCCTCGTCGTCTCCTCCGTCCAGACCGCTCCGGTCGGATTCCCCGGGCTCATATAAAAGATCAGTTTGGTGCGCGGACTCAGCGCGCGCTCCAAGTTATCTCTGGTGGGATTCCACTTGGTCTCCGGGTGGGTTGGGACGTAGACGGGCACGGCGTTCGCCAGCTCCACAAGCGGGCCGAAGGCGATGTAGTATGGATCGAAGATGACCGCCTCATCACCCGGTTCCAGTGTCGCCAGGGCGATCGCCGCCAGCGCCTCGCTGCTCCCGCACGTCACGAGGATTTCATCCACTTCGTAACGCAGTCCGTTCTCCGTCTCGAGCTTACGCCCAATGGCTTCCCGCAGGGCTACCACCCCAGCGTTAGTCGTATATCCGGTAAAGCCTTCGTCAACAGCCCGCTTGGCCGCTTCGTGGACGTGCTCAAAAGGATCCGCTTCGATCGTGCCGCTGGACAAGGAGATGAGTCCTTCTCTGCTCAGATCGAAATGTCTTCGGATCCCCGACGGTTGAATTCGTTTCAGGCGACTTGCCAGGGACTTCATGATAGATCCTCTAACTCCTTCCATGAGCGCTCTTCCCAAGACCGGGTCGCGGCTGCCAGAACCATCTGGGTTCGCAGTCCGTCCTGAAAGGTCGCGCCGTGATCGGGGCTTCGTCCGTCCTTCACGGCGGACACCAACTCGCGCGCCAGGCCGACCAATGACCGGCCCCATATGTGCTCTGGAACCCCCTCCAGATCGGCATAAGGGTCCGGCTGCGTGTGATCCTCGAAGGGCCGGCCGGCTTCGGCCATCCACAGCCGATCGTCTTCATCGAGCAGAACGGTTCCCTCCGCGCCCACAATTTCCATTTTCATCCCCAGCTGGTGGCGCGCTACGCTGCTTCCGAAGAGCCAGGCCATGGTTCTCTGCTCCATTTCCAGCAAGAGGCTGTACTGGTCATCGCTGGTTACCGCCCGCATTTCCCCTTGCCTGGGATCCATGCGTTCCGGGATCCACGTGGCGAGTTGAGCCGACACGGACCTGACGGGGCCGAACAACCAGCGCATCAAGTCCACACTGTGGGATGCACCTGCCATGAGATTGCCGCCTCCCGCCTCGATATCCGACCACCAGCTCCAGGGCTGATCCTGGTCGGACTGGAAGGAGTTGATGTTGTGCCAGCGGACATGGCGAATTTCGCCTAACGATTCTGCCTGCAGGATTCCCTTCAAGTGCTGGTAGGTCGGCGAGAAACGGAGCTCGTGGTCAACCAGGTGCACCACGCCCCTCGCTTCGGCTTCCGTGAGCATCTCCTGTGCTTCCCAGGGATCGAGCGCCATCGGCTTCTCACAGAGCACGCTGCAGCCGCGATCAAGTGCCGCCATGACGACCGGATAGTGGAGGAAGGGCGGGAGCGCGACCGTGACCAGGTCCATCTCGACCTCATCGAGCATTTGCTCCCAGTTCCCATATGCGCCGGCTATCGCGTAGTCCGAGGCGGCTGAACGCGCTTCTTCGGTGGGTGTGCTGTACACAGCCACTATCTCAGCTGGCGGCGCATGCGTGAACGCGGGCATGTGGGCGTGACGGGCAAAGCCCGTCCCAAAGATACCGATGCGCACTGTTTCCACCGTCTCCATCCTACCGATCGTCGGTGAGGTGCCTTGAGGGAGGCCCGCTCGCGGCGAGCGGGCCTCCCTGGAACCCCATCCGTCTATGGCTCAAGGTACGCGTTGTTCACCCAGATGTATTCAGGATTGGGAAGGACGTAGAAATCCATGAACTCCGGCACAGCTCCATGGACCATCTGGGCCCTCCAGATCGGGAACCAGATGTACGCGTCCATGATCATTTGCTGGAGCCCCTGGTAGATTTCCGCCCGCTCCTGTCGGTCGGCCTCCGCGGCGCCCTCCGCGAGCAGCCGATCGATTTCTTCGGAGTCGTAATGCGTCCAGTTGAAACCAGTGCCGATGTTCTCGCTGGAGAAGACCGACCTAAGCTCAATCGGATCCGCCATTCGCCAGC
Source organism: uncultured Anaerolineaceae bacterium (assembly GCA_964517315.1). Lineage (GTDB taxonomy): Bacteria > Chloroflexota > Anaerolineae > Anaerolineales > E44-bin32 > DASWJQ01. The sequence continues at coordinate 6,053 of CAZFCJ010000063.1, forward strand.
GCAAACCGCAGATATGGACCTTCCCCCCGTGGCACTGTTCCACCACGACCCCGGCCTCGACCAGATTGACCTCCAGCTGGATGCCGAGATCGCGAAGCTGAGCTTGGAAGAACTCCCAAGCCGCGGCGCGGTCGGAGTAGGTCGGCAGGTCCGACAACTGCAGGACCATTTGTTCACCGTCTTTGTCGAGGAATCCATCCCCGTCGGTATCGGTCCAGCCCGCGTCCTCAAGCATGCTGGATGCCAGCTCAGGATCGTATCCGCAGTAGTCCTGGACGCCTTCCCAGTAGCCGAACGTCGCCGGAGTGATCGGTCCGTATGCGACCTGGTAGAAGTCGCCGAAGAGCGTTGCCAGGGCCGTTTCTCTATCAAGCCCATGGCAGACGGCTTCGCGAACTTCGATGTTGTCGAACGGGGGCAGCGTTGCGTTGAGCATCCACCCCGTCGGCATTCCAGGTCGATCGGAGGTCACATGCTTGAGATTCTCATTGTTCACAAGCTGCTCATACTGCTCCAGCTCCACCCGGTTGACGAACTGAACTTCTCCCAGCTCGAGGGCTGCCATGCGCGCGGTGCCCTCGGGGATGAACTGCCAGGTGACGCTATCCAGATAGGCAGGGCCTCGATGTTCGAAGAACGCGGGTCCCCATGTCCAATCCGGGTTGCGGACAACCGTGATGTGGCTCTGATCCACCCACTCCTCAAACATGAAAGCCCCAGTACCGACGGCTTCGCGCGCGATGCCGTCGTTCCCGAGCTCCTCCAACGCCGTTGGGGAGTGGAAGTAGATGCCGTCGGCCTGGATCAGGAAGGTGGGATTGGGCTCGCTGAAGTGGACCGTCACCGTATGCTCATCCACGATTTCGGTCTCTTCATACGTCGGACCGAGACGGCCCTGTGCGACCTTCGCCGTCGGACAGGCTTCCTGGGCGATGATGCGGTCGAGGTTGATCTGCACCGCTTCGGCGTTGAATGGCGTGCCGTCGTGAAACGTCACATCATCCCGCAGACTGAACGTAAACGCCGTGAAGTCGTCCGAGATCTCCCACGACTCGGCGAGGTACGGATAGAACTCCTGATCGGGCCCATAGAAGACCAGCGAATCAAACATCGTCTTGTATTGAATGTCCGCGATGCTCGAGAAGGTGCATTGGTGATCCAGGGTCTCGGGCTCGGAAATCGTGGCCCACGCAAGGTCACCCCCCTGCTTCGTATCTGCCGGTTCCTCTTCCTCCTCCGGTTCCTCCATGACCTCAGTTTCTTCTGCAACTTCCTCTGCCTGTGGTTCTTCCGGCGGCTCAGTGGCTTGCTGCTCGGCTTGCTGAATATCGCCCCCACAGGCCGCAACGACCACGGCCAGCGCTAAGAGCAATCCTGCCAGCCATACAACTTTCCGGCGTATCATCCTCGTTCCTCCTTCACTGCTATTTCATCCTCCCCCTCCATTCCCTTACGGGATCCCCTGTTCACGGCAGCTATGTCGAGGGCGTCACCTCCTTCCTTCTTCTCCGCCTGATATCCCGTTCGGCCCTAGAATTTCAATTGGGGGTCCAGGGCGTCCCGCAAACTGTCTCCAAGGAGATTCAGAGCTATGGCGGTGACCATGATCGCCACTCCGGGCATTGTGCTGAGCCACCATGCCTGGCGCAGATAATTACGCCCCTCGCTCACCATGACCCCCCACTCCGGCGTGGGAGGTTTCGCACCCAACCCGAGGAAGCTCACGGCTGCGCCAACCAGGATCGCCGTGGCCACCCCGAGCGTGGAGAGCACGACCAGAGGGGCGAACACATTGGGCAGGATGTAGCGAAACATAATGCGAGCGTCCGAGCAACCGATCGCCCGGGCGCCCTCGACAAAAAGGTTCTCTTTCACCGCCAAGGTGCTTCCGCGGACAACCCGCGCGTAGCTGGGGATCGCCGAGATCCCGACGGCGATCATGACGTTCTGTAGTCCTGGCCCCAATACCGCCACGATGACAAGGGCCAATAGAATGCCCGGGAGCGCAAGAAGAATGTTGATCACGAGCACCATGATGTCGTCAATCCAACCGCGATAGTAGCCGGCCATCAGGCCCATGACCCCCCCGACTGAACCCGCGATGCCCACCCCGATGAAACCAACTTGCAGCGAGATACGAGCGCCGAACATGATGCGCGTCAAGATGTCGCGGCCGAATCGGTCCGTGCCGGCGAGGTGTTGCCAAGAAGGGGGCTGCAAGGCTTCCTGCGGCGAAATCTGGATCGGATCATAAGGAGATAGGTGAGGCGCGAAGATTGCGACGAACCCCAATAAGAGGACAAAGCCCCCGCCGATCGCACCCGCCTTGCTCCCCGCGACTTGGATGAGTACGGAGCCCAGATAGCTGTGCCGAGTCCATTCTGCCCAGCGGGATTCCCTACCTTCCACCTTTACAACTTCCAGTTTTGGCGCCGTTTCGGCCATCACTCTCCACCCTCAAGACGGATCCGCGGATCGAGGTAGCCGTAAATGATATCGACAAGCAGATTTGTAAGGACGAAAATTGCCGCCAGAAGCAGGGCTGAGCCTTGGACGACGGGCATATCTCGGGCCAGCAACGCGTCGACGGCAATCCGGCCTATCCCCTGGCGGGCGAACACGGTCTCAATGATCACGGTGCCTCCCAGCAGCCGTCCAAACTGAAGACCGATCATCGTCACCACGGAGATCATTGAGTTCTTCAGCACATGCCCCAAGACCACGCCGCGCTCCGCCAGCCCTTTTGCCCGGGCCGTGGTCACATAGCCTTGGCTCATCTGCTCCACAATCTCCGTTCGCGTCAGCCGAGCGATGAGCCCTGCAGAACCAAGCGCGAGGGTCAGTGCCGGCAAAACGAGGCGAGCCATGCCTCCTTGTCCGGTAATCGGGAACCATCCCAGACGCAGGGAGAACACCAGTAACAGGATGATTCCAAGCCAGAAGCTGGGCATCGACCAGCCAATCAAAGCAAGCATCATGCTTCCCGTGTCCGCCCAAGAATCGCGCTTTAACCCGGCGAGGATGCCTAACGATATTCCGATCACGATGGCCAGGACCGTCCCGGCGACGGCCAGCTCAATCGTGCGCGGCAGGGCCCTGAGCAAGATATCGGTGACCGGCCTATTTAGTCGAAAGGAGCGCCCCAGGTCCCCTTGCAGCGCGTTGAACAAGAAGCGCCCGTACTGAACCGGCAACGGATCGTTCAGACCGAGGTTTTCCCGCATCTGCTCCAGCTCTTCACCTGAGACAGCCGTTCCGGCCTGAAGGGCGAGGATCTCGGGGGCCGAGCCGGGAATGTAGGTCAGCATGACGAACACAAGCAGTGAGACGCCGAGCAGAACGGGAACTGCCAGGGTCAACTGCCTGCGGATGTAAGCTAGCACGGTCGATTAGTTTCCATTATCCACTCAGGGCCTCCCGCCCTTCGCCGAACGGCTTATCCGTCCCGGACCCGCTGCCTCGAGCTTCTCAAAGCTCCAGCTTGAGAAGCTTGCTGGCGTTCTCCCCAAGGATCGCTCGCTGGAGGTCCTCGTCCAGATCCATCTCTTTCACGTGCTCCACGCAGCGGCTGCAAGCCTCCATGTCGATCCATGGATAGTCGATTCCAAACAGGACATGATCTGAGCCCAACGCCTCGACGGCAGCGAGCACTTCGTTTTTTCCAAACCGCACCGCCGGGACGATATCCACATAGAAATTCTTGAACAGCGGCTCAATCTCGGGTTTGAGTCGCAGGATCTTTTCCTTGTAGTAGACGAACCCCCCCGCCTGATGCGCGAAGATCATCTTCAGGTCGGGGATCTCCTGCCATATCCCTGAGTCGAATAATCGCATTGGATTGTCGTAAGTATGATCCGCCCAATCCATCCCCCTTGCGCCCGAATAGCCTTGGTAGAATGCAGTGGTGTGAGTCAGAATGGGCACATCCAACTCCGCCGCTGCCTGATAGACTGCTCGCATCGTGTCGGAATCGAGAGGAACGTCCTGGATTCGTGGATAGATCTTGGCCCCCCGGAAGCCGAGCTCCTCCACCGCGTACTCGAGCTCCTTGGCACCGTCCTCGCCGGCCGCCATGGGCAGGGCGGCGAATCCGATCATCCGATCGGAATTCTCGGCGACGATTTCGGCGTTGAACTCGTTCATCGCCCGCGCACCTTCCACGGACAAGGCCACATTGTTGACGACGACGATGTCGACACCCCACTCGTCCATGCGGTCCAGGTAGCTTTCGATGCGGGGGAGCTCTTGCGCCTCCGCCTTGGCCTTAAAGCCAGGTCCAATCCGGTCGGAGACTTCCCATTGTGGGTCACGCAGGACAGCCTCCGGAAAGGGCTTGTCTGACGAAAAGATATGGGAGTGAATGTCGATGACGGTCATTTCACTTCTCCTACTGTTTCGATTCCGAGCTTGCTGCACACAATCTCCAGCCTGCGCAAGCCTTCCCTCAGTTCCTCTTCGGGCCGTGTGCATGAGGTTCGCAGGTGGTTTTCACCCGCGGCTGGGCCGAAGGTCACGCCCGGTCCAACGGAGACGCTGCCTTCTTCCAGTGCGAAGTTTGCAAATTCGTGGGAGGACATCCCAAAACTGCTGATGTCCGGCCAGGCGTAATAGCCCCCTTCCGGCTTTAGACAGGAAATTCCGTCGATCGCCCTCAACCCTTCCACCAGGATGTCCATCCGACGGTGATATTCCTTCAGCATCTCCTTCAGCCGCGTCTGCGGGCCAGTGTACGCCGCCAGCGCCGCGTACTGCGCGGGCGTGTTGAGCCAGATGCTGTTCGTCAGCAGCATCTGTTGCACTGGCTTGATGAGCTCACCGGGGCCCGCGGCGTAGCCCACTCGCCAACCGGTCATCGAGTAGTATTTGGAAAACCCGTTCACGGTTATGGTCCGTTCAAACATGCCGGGTAAAGACGCGATGCTGAAATGGGGCGTTTGTCCGAAGTTGATCTTCTCGTACAGTTCGTCCGACACCACCAACAGGTCGTGCTTTTGCGCCAATTCGGCGATCTGTTCCAGATCAGCTCGCTCCTGGACGGCCCCCGCCGGCGTGTCAGGAGTCGTGAGGCCGATAATCTTCGTGCGCGGGGTGATCGCCTCTGCAACCTCTTCCGGATCGAGCTTGAACCTGCGTTCCGGCCGCAAAGGGACAAAAACTGGCTTGCCTCCGTTCAACACCGTGTTGTAGTAGAAGTACGTCGGCGAACCGGGCCGGGGAACGATCACTTCGGCGCCCGGGTCGACGTAGGTTTGCATGATGTCGAACAAGATGAAGTGTGTGCCAGGGCCGACGGCGATCCCGCCGGTAGGGTCCACCTCGATGTCGTTGTCGGTCGCGAGCTTTTCCGCGATCGCTTCGCGCAGTGGAAACACATCCTCATAACGCGTATGACCGTCCCTGATCGCCTTGATGGCCGCTTCGTTGATGTGCTCCGGCGTCGGGAAGGCCGTGTCACCGTAATTGAGATAAACCACATCTTGATTCTTCGCCGGCCGCACGGTATGACGGCTTCTCTCCTGACGGGCGGAGATGAGGTCTTGAGCTCTCGATGCGGGTTTCAAGCCACCCATGTCGACACTCCGATCTATACTTTCTTTCTCTGCTCCAGGGCCAGCTCTAACGACAATCGGAACGGACCCACCTACGTCATCAAATCGTACGCCGAGCGGTTGCGCTGAGCTTATTCGGCTGACGCACAAAAACTTACCTTGAGATTCTCACACCACCACGACGGGATTCGCGAGGCGGCCAATCCTCTCAATTTCCACCTCCACGAAATCCCCCTCCCGTAGGTGCATGTCCGACGGTGGGGACAGAGCAGTCCCCGTGGCTAGCAGAGTGCCCAACGGAATTACGTTATGTGCGATCAAATGCTCGACTAATTCCTCGAACGACCTCGTCATATTTTTCGTGGTTCCGGTGCCCTCCCAAATCACCGAACCGTCGCGCGTTACCCGGCAGCTGACCTCTAAGTCCGTCGCATCGCCGATCGCCTCCGGCGGGACGACGGCTGGACCAAAACTCAGGCAGCGGGTGAAGGTCTTGGAATAGCACACGTAGAGCGAGTTTTCGCGGGGAAGGTCGCGCGAGCTGACGTCATTAGCGATCGTATAGCCGATCACTTCCCCTGACGGATCTAGAACCACACCCAGTTCCGGCTCGGGGATCATAGCTGTCGTATCCGCTCGACTGCCGATGGCATCGTTCGGACCCACGCTGCGGTGTGCGGTGGCTTTGAAGAAGATGACTGGACGTTCCGCCCGCCGCTCCTCCGCGTACCGGTCTCCGCGATCCGGCCGACTGTAAGTGAACGCCGCGCCCCACGCCTCCGGGACGGAAAACGGCGCGCTGAGATACGGTCGCTCCGGATCGGCCGCTACATCCAGATCGGAAACGCTCCACGGGAGCTTCGTGGCCCCGTCGGCCAAGCCCTGTGCAAATTCGGACACCGTACTGCCGGCCTCTCTTGCTCGCCGGTACAAGCTGAGATAGTCGGAAGGATCGTCCGGCCCGGAATTTAACTTGAGTAGCTGCTCATGCGGGTCAACCATGCCGAGATGAACCTGATCGCTTTCGACGACTCGGACAATTCGCATCTGGCTCTCCTAGCTGGTAGGGTTCAACACGGGCCCGGACCTGTTCAGCCGGTTAACGGCGGCTTCCAACCGGCCCAGGCCCTCGCGGATGTTTTCCTCAGGCGCCGAGCAGGAGGTTCGAATGTACCCTTCGCCGCCCGGCCCGAAGACCGTGCCCGGCTGTACCAATGTGCGTTCGCTCAGCAGCAAATGGGTCGCAAACTCCTCTGAACTCAGACCGAATGGCGAAATGTTGACCCAGCCGTAGTAGGTCGCGTCGGGAAATTTACAGTGGAGCCCGTCGATGGCGTTGATGCCATCGACGAGGATGGTCATGCGCCGTCTGTACTCCTCGACCATCTCGGAAACCACCTTCTGCGGTCCGGTATACGCCGCCAAGGCCGCGTATTGAGCCGGGGTGTTCAGCCAGATGGTGTTCAGCGCGTTGACTTGCTGCAGGGCAGGGAACAGGTGCTTCGGGACCACCGCGTATCCAACGCGCCAGCCGGTCATCGCATAGGCCTTGGAAAACCCATTCACAGTAATCGTCCGTTCCCGCATGCCGGGAAGCGAGGCGATGCTGAAGTGAGGAGTTCGACCGTAGTTGAGCTTTTCATAAATCTCATCTGAGATCACCAGCAGGTCATGTTGGCGGGCAAGTTCTGCGATCCGCTCCAAATCTTCACGCAGGTGTACGGCACCAACCGGACCATCAGGAGTCGTCAGCGCGATGAACTTCGTCCGATCGCCGACCGCGGCTTCGATCTCCGCAGGATCCATTCGGAAATCGCGATCTTCCCTCAATGGGACCTGTACCGGCGTTCCACCTTGGAACATGGTGTTGCCGTAGTAGTAGGAGCCGGGGGTACCCAGGATCACTTCGTCGCCCGGCCCGACAAAGGCGGAGAAAAGTTGAAAAAGGATCGCATGACATCCGGCGGAGACGATAATTTCCTCCTCCGGATCCGCCCCAATCCCGTTATCCCGGTCCAACTTTTCGGCGATCGCCTCTCGCAATTCGCGCAGATATGTGTACTTGGTTCTGCCCTCGTCGATCGCCTTCACCGCGGCGTCCCGGATGTGCTCTGGCGTGACGAAACCCACATCCCCGTAGCCGAGCTCGAGCACATCGTCCATACGAGCGGCGAGGCCTGCGACGGGTCGCCGGCGGGTTGGGATCCAATCTCGGACCCTTTGGGGAACCGCACTATCAAAGTCCATACAAGACGTCTTTCACGCCGGACCCCGAGGCACCCAGCCCGGAGATACGCTGAAGGTCACGGCTATCATCCGTAGGCGGAAACTCATAGTTCCGCCACGCTGGCCACCCAATCGCCAGCGCCCACCGCGGGATAGAAACGAATGGCCACCACCATCCCCGATACCTTCGACTTCACCTCTCCGGCGCGCCCGCCGAACACATCACGAACGTGCCCGAGCGGCTGTCCCTGCTCAACATGCTGGGCAGCGATGACCTCGGGGAAGAACCCGCCACCATAAGGCGTGTGATGGTACACTTCGGCGCCCGCGTAACTGGGTTCTACGGATATCTCCGGCTCACCATCCAGCATGTCCAGATGGCGCAGAACGTTAAACACGCCTTTCGCTCCGCGAGCCGTGTCCTCCTCGTTGAACCCCATTTGGCCCATGCCGACAATCAGACCAGGCGCTCCGTTTCGGCTCGCGACCTGGAACATGCCCGTCGGAGGACCATCCCCTTTCGGCTTCATGGCAATGATGAGATCCGGGTTGAAGGCTTCCGCCATCGCCTTGGCCTCGGCGATGACTTGCTCCGACGCCCCCTGGTCGAACCCGGCCAGCGCCGCCAATGTTGACCGGATGCTGCCTCCGTGCATGTCCAGAAGGTAATCGCCATGTTGAAAGATCTTGTGGTAGAGGTGGTAGCCGATCCGCTGGGATATTGTCCCCGTTTCGTCGCCGGGAAATTCCAGGCTCTTGTTATCGCTGGGGGTCAGATGCGATCCGGCCTCGAAGGCAACGGGATTGCAGATGGGGACGGCAATCACTTGGCCTCGAAGTTCAGCCGGGTCAAGCTGATCGGCCACACGCCAGACCATCGGGATCGTGTTGAGGTCATCGCCGTGCATTCCTGACGTAACAAGCAGCGTGGGACCGTCTCCGCTCCCATTGATGACGACCGTCGGCACCCGAACGGTCACGCCGCTCGCCGACTCGTCGACGACCACAAAGCCCTGGTCCACCTCACCTGGGCCGGCACGCAGATCATCGACAATCATTTTCGACATATGAGGTCTCTCCTTCAGTCAGTAAAGATGACAGGCCACCCAATGCCCGTTTTCGACCTCCCGCAACGGCGGGACTTTACGATCGCAGATTTCCATGACAGCCGGACAGCGAGGGTGGAAACGGCAGCCGCTTGGAGGCTGAACCAGGTCTGGAACTTCTCCTTTGAGCAGCACACGATCTCGCTTTTGGTCCTTATCCATGCGTGGGATCGCCTGGATAAGCAGCTGCGTGTAGGGATGGAGCGGATGGCGAATAATGGTCTCGGAATCCCCCAATTCGATGAGCTTGCCGGCGTACATGGTGGCCATCCGGCCGCATATATAGCGCACGGTGGTGATGTCATGGGAGATGTACAGAATAGACATTCCGAGCTCTTCGCTCAGTCGCTTTAACAGATTGAGGACTCCTGCCCGGATCGAGACGTCCAGCATCGAGACGGGCTCATCGGCAACCAGAAAGGCAGGCTCCAGCACGATGGCACGGGCGATCGCCACCCGCTGCCGCTGTCCGCCGCTCAACTCGTGTGGGTAATCCCACAGGAACGACTCCGCCGGATACAATTCGGCACGTTCCAGAGCCTCGATCACTCGCGCCCTCCGCTCTTCTTCACTCCCAATGGAATGCAAGCGAAGCGGCTCAGCAACTGCATCGTATACTGTGAAGCGGGCGTTGAGCGATTCGTACGGATTCTGGAAGACAATCTGAGCCCCCCGCCTGAATGAACGTAGGCCATCTCCTCTGACGTGGGTAACGTCCTGCCCGAGAAAGCGGATGGAGCCTGCGGTCGGTTGATAAAGGCGGAGGCTGGTCATGCCGACGGTGGTCTTGCCCGAGCCGCTCTCGCCGACCAGTCCGAAGATTTCACCCTCGTGAACCTTGAAGCTCACTCCATCCACAGCACGCACGAAGCGCTTGTCGCCACGACCGATCAGCGAAGCGAATAAGCCCTCGCGAACGGGAAACCACATTCTGAGGTCCTCAACCTCGATCACAGCGCGGGAATCGGCGGCGCCCACCATGCTATGAAGGCCCTCCAGCTGAAATTTTTGGATCCTTTGATGGGTTTGCGTCGCGCGTTTTCCAGGTTTCGGGCTCTTCGGCGAGCTCACGGAACTCAGCCGCGTACTCCGGATAGTGACAGGCTGAGTAATGGTCTTCTTTCACCTCGACCAACGGCGGCTCCTGCTCGACACATTTCTCCGTCGCAAATGCACAACGGGTGTGAAATCGGCATCCGGGAGGAGGACTCTTCAAGTTCGGAGGCACGCCTGGAATCGAGATCAGATGCATGTCCTTCCCCTCCAACTGGGGGAACGCGTTCTTGAGACCGAGCGTATAAGGATTGAAGGGCTGGGTCAGCAGCGGATCCGTGTCTGCGTATTCCATGATCTTCCCGGCATACATCACGGCGACCCGATCGCAGTTTTCGGCGACGACCGAGACATCGTGGGTCACCAGGAGGAGTGACTTGTTCAGGTTCTTTTGAACTTGCTCCATCTGATACAAGATCTGATCCTTGACGATCACATCGAGCGCCGTGGTCGGTTCGTCGGCGATGATGAGATCCGGGTTCAAAGCAAGGGACATCGCGATCAGGACTCGTTGGCGCATTCCGCCGCTGAACTGATGTGGGTAGTCGCCCATCCGGCGAGGATCCAAACCGACCAGGTCGAACAGCTCGGTCACGCGCGCTCGCGCCCGCTCGTTATCCACCTCGTCGTGGGCCCGAATGGATTCGATAATCTGATCACCGACCCGATACACGGGATCGAGGGCGTTCATGGCGCTTTGTGGGATTAACGCGATGTGGTTCCAGCGCAGCGGACGCAGCTCCTGATCGGACAGGCCCACAAGGTTCTGGCCCATGAATCTGATCTGCCCCCCGACGATCTCGCAATTGTTTGGCAGCAATTGGAGGATCGCCCGAGCCAGCGTCGTTTTGCCACAGCCCGATTCACCCACCAGCCCGAAATATTCACCGTAGCGGATGTCGAAAGATACGCCATCGACCGCCCTTACCGGCGCGTTCGCCGTCGAGTAATAGACCTTCAAATCACGGACTTCAAGCAGGTTCACACGAACTCTCTTCGGTTCAAGGTAGGGCTTCAAGGCCAGCGATGACCCGGTCCACGTCCTCGTCAGTGAGGTGGGGATGAACCGGCAGGCAGATCAGCTCATCGGCCGCTCTCTCCGCCACGGGAAAGTCACCTCGGGCGTAGCCAAGGCCGGCGTACAGCTCCCTCAGGTGGAGCGGCGGGACGAAGTGCGGGCTCGCATCCACACCCCCGCTGCCAAGCTTCGCGATCGCCCCCTCGCGATCCGCCACGCGGATAACGTAGACGCGCGGGCTGGGCTCGATCCACGCTGGCGGCTGCAGCCGGGAGATGTTCAAGCGATCGCAAACTTCATCGAAGCGCGCGTAGATCTCCCTGCGCCTTCGTATCCAGCCCTCCAAGCAAGCGAGCTTAACCCGCAGACCGGCGGCTTGCAGGCTGTTCATCTGCGCGTTGTATCCGTTCAGCCGCTCCTGGGGCTGATCGGGTACGGTCGCCGGACCAAATCCGGCCAGCTGTCGGCCCCGGATGGCGATATCCTCGTCATCTGTGACAAGAATTCCACCCCATCCCAGCCCGCCCAGCAACTTTGAGGGGGCGAAACTGATCACGCCGGCATGCCCAATGCTGCCTGCTCGCCGTCCACGGTACTCCGCCCCGGCTGCCAGCGCGGCGTCTTCGAGCACCTTTAATCCATACTCCGCCGCGATATCCATCATGGGACCCATTTCAGCCATCTGGCCATGCAGATGAACGGGAAGGATCGCGCGCGTTCTGTCCGTGATCCGCGACCTGACTCGGTCCGGATCCAGGCACAGCGTTTCTGGCTTGACGTCGGCGAACACAACCCGGCCGCCGGAATGGACGATCGCCGCGGCGGTGCTGATGGCGGTGTACGGCGCTGTAATCACCTCGTCGCCGGGTTTCAGCCGGAGGGCCTTGAGGCCTACGACCAAAGCCATCGTGCCCGATGCCGTAGCCACTCCGAACCGAACCCCGCAAAAAGCGGCGAACTCCTGTTCAAACGCGGCCACCTCGGCATCGGCCACGTAAGCGCCTTTCCGGAGCACCCGGGCCAAGGCAGCATCGATCTCCTCCTGCAAAATATCGTATTCGTACGCCGGATCGGAGATGCGCAGAGTCACACGTTCTCGCCTCTCAGCCTTGGATCAGCGATGTACTCCAAGGAGCGCCCTACCATGAAGGTGGCGATCACAAACAGCGAAATGCTCAAGCCCGGGGGCATAATCCACCACCAGGCCTGGCGGGCCGCGCCCCCTCGAAACGCGTCTCGGAGCATCGTCCCCCAGCTGGGGAGATTTGGATCCCCGAACCCCAGAAAACTCAACCCGGCCTCAATCAGCACGCTGCTGCCAACTCCGAGCGCCGTGTACAGGAGAATGAGGGGCAACACGTTGGGCATGATGTGCCGATAGATGATGTGGGCGCTGTCGGCACCGGCCGCCCTCGCCGACCAGACGAACGGCCGTTCTTTGAGGCTGAGGACTTGAGCTCGGATCACGCGGGCGGTTGTCCGCCAAAAGAGCAGTGAAATCACCAAGATGATGTTCCAAATGCTCGTCCCCAGAAGGGACACGAGAATGATGGCAAACGGCAGGAACGGGATTCCATACGTAATGTCAACCAGCCGCATGAGAAGGTCGTCCAACAGGCCTCCCTTATAGCCCGCCCACATGCCCACGTTGCTCCCGACGAAGACGGTGGCCAGCGCCGAGAGAAAGCCGACGATGACGGCCACACGGGCGCTCGCCAGCGTTTGGCTGAATACATCCCGCGCCCGGCTCGTCGTCCCAAACCAGTACTTTGCCGATGGGGGCTGGGATCGGGCGAGAGTCCCATCCGGCAAATATTGAATTTCCACCGGGTCATAGGGAGCTAGGCTGGGGCCGAAGGCCGCCAGCAAGAAGAACACGATCAGAATCACCAGTCCGACCAGCCCTGGCAGATCATGGACAAAATTTCTCAGCTGCTGGGCCCACCACGAGTCTCTGAGCGCGGGCCGACCTCGCCCCACCCCGGATTCGGTCCCCTCCCGGATTGGTGAGGGCGAGAGCGAACCAAGGGGTTCAGACATAGGCAGGAATCACTTGTAGCTGATCCTCGGATCGAGCTTGTAATAGAGAACGTCAACGATAAAATAAACGACAACGACCGACCCCGACCACATGAAAAAAGCGGCTTGGGCGAGTGGATAATCCAATTTGTTCACCGAGTCGACGATCGCCCGACCCATGCCGGGCCAGGCGAAGACGGTTTCCAAGAGAACGGAACCGGTGACGGCGATCGTGCTCAGCAAGGCGAGGTAGGTGACGACCGGCAGCAGCGCGTTCCGCACAGCATGTCGGATGACGGTCAACTCTCCCACCCCCTTCGCCCGAACCACGTCCAGATAATCCTCATTGCGCACCTCGATCATGCTGCTCCGCATCAGCATCAAGGGGCTCGCCATAAGGTAGAGCACGGCCGTCAGCATCGGCAAGACAAGGTGATGAAGAAAGTCAGCGGTCAAGTAGATTTCCCAGATGCTGTTGGCCTCGTAGCCCAGATCGCGCATGCCGCTTGTGGGGAACCATCCGAGCCAGAACGCGAAGATCATCAGAATTACAATGCCCAACCAGTAGATCGGGATGCTGTGCATTGCCAGGGGAACGGCTAAGAACCAGCGTTCAAAGCGCGAGCCCCGCTTCCAACCCATATAGCTCCCCACACCGACCGCCAGTACTGTGGCCAGAATGACCGAGGGCAGCATGAGGGCGAGCGTGTTGTAGAGGAAAGGAAGTAGGACCTCCATCACGGGGACTCGGTAGAAGAATGAGATTCCGAAGTCCCCGCGCAGCACGTTCTTGATGTACAGGAAGTATTGAGTGGAAAGCGGCTGATCAAGTCCCCATAGCTCCATCAGCCGCTGTTGGGCCTCTGTTGTGAGCGACGAGTCGATCAGCAACGTGGCGGGGTCCGCCGGGATTAGGCGGAACATGAAGAAGATGATCGTCAGGATCACCCACAGGGTGAACACCATCTGCAGGAAGCGGCGAACAATATATGATCGATCCATATCAGCCGTGTCTCAGAACGTACGGTCGGCCCCCATCAGCACGCATACGGGCCTGAGTTGTGAGCCCTACTCGACGCATGCGCTGTAAGTCCTTCGTTTCTCGGCCGGTTGAGGGTGGGTGTATCAGCCCGTGCTACTGGTCAACAAGCGTTAGCGTCAGATTCCGATTGGAGCCCCTCGGTCAATAGATCGGGGACGCCTTGGCCCCCTGCGCTCCCGAACGTCCTGATGGTCTTGGATCCGTATGCCGCCAAAGGGCCTGACAGCTGCTCCCCCGGCGAGTCGTGGGCCCATGATCCGCGTTCGGGGGTTACGTGGCTGCGACCTTGCGCCTATCCCTCTCCTCCGGCTCCTCTTCCTCCGTCGCGCGTAAGATCCTCTCGTAGCGGAACGTCCGCTTGATCGCCTTCAGCACCTGATTGGTGCGGATGCGCCGAATCCCTTCAATGGTTGGAAGCCGCTCGGTCAAGAACTGAAACAGATCGCGTTGTGAGCGCAGGACGGCGACGATCACCAGGTCGTACTCACCCGTCGTATAGCTGACGTAGGTGGTCTCCTCCAGGTCTGCGAGAGCCTCCGCCACCTGGTTGCCCATCCCGGGCTCCACCTGGATTCCGCTGATGATCTGGACCCGGTGGCCCACCTTCCACGGGTCGACGATGGCCACTATCTGCAGGACGCCTTCGTCAACCAGGCGTTCCATTCGGTTGCGAACGGTAACGTCAGACACCCCGAGTTCGCGGGCCAGGGCCACCTTGGTCCGCGACGCGTCTTCCATCAGCAGCTTGATCAGGCCCCAGTCGATCTCGTCTAACTGTACTTGTGCCATCTCCCCTCCAGATCGATCCGTTTCTAACCCATACTTTCGAGAAAGTCAAAATACTTGCCAATTTACTTATAGTTTTCTAACTCTGATCGGCTCAATTCTGAGAATAATGAACTCCATTTCAGGCGATCGGGCGTCCCTAGCCTTTACAGCTCCTGTCCGTTCAAGCCTCACATCCGGCCACCTGCGCCCGGCCGGCGAGGCGTGCGGAACACGCCTGCCGGCGGGGCATTCAGGAGCGCCCCGCGGCTCGCCGGCCGCCGGGCGCTCCATCCGTGGATCGATTATCCCTCCGGCATTTACGCGGGCGGGTAGTGCAGTCGACCTTCGTCATCCCATCCGTATCCTGCGTCGGCGAGGACTTGCCGAGCCTTCTCGACATTGAACTCGTACTGCGGCAAGTCGCCGTTGTACCAGGGACTTTGAGGATGCAACCAGGTCGAGCCCCCGGTCAGCCCACCTCCGGATCCGGAGATGACTTCGAGAAGTCTTTCCTTCGGCAGAGCGTAGTGGATCGCCCGGCGGAACTCCGGATCGCTCCCGGGACGCTCGGAGTTGTCCGGAATGACCGTGTAGGTGGACGAGTTCGGAACCCGCTCCACGGTGACGAAGTCGAGCGCCTCCATGCGTTCGATTTGTTCGTCGCCGCGCATACTGACGCCGAGGGCGTCCAGTTCTCCAGACTCCATCTGGGCCAAGACGGTCTCAGCTTCAGGGATGATCGCCACGAGCACGTCGATGGCCGG
>CAZFCJ010000064.1:0-21512 GCA_964517315.1 uncultured Anaerolineaceae bacterium
TCGGTCATAGCCTTCCCGTGCTAAACTCGAACCATCATTATTGCACATTCTTGGGAAATCTGGGCAAGCCGAAATAGTATCAATCTCCCACTCGGTGTGCGATCAGGTTGAGTGCAATGGATAACCAGGCGGTCGGTGAGCGGGTTTATATCGGGCTGGGCAGCAACCTGGGGAACCGGAAAGAGGCCCTGGATCAGGCCGTGGCCGAACTGCCGCCCGAAGTGCACGTCACACGACGGTCCCCGGTTTACGAGACCGAACCATGGGGATACAAGGAGCAGCCGTTTTTCCTGAACCAGGTCGTAGAAGGCCGGACGAAGCTCGACCCGGGTTCGGTCTTGGAACACTTGAAGGCCATTGAGAGCCAACTTGGCCGGCAGCCATCATTCCGCTACGGTCCGCGCAGGATTGATCTCGACCTGCTCTTCTACGCCGACTGGGTGATCGAGGAAGCGGACCTGCAGGTGCCCCACCCGCGACTGCAGGAGAGATCATTTGTTCTCGTCCCGCTGGCCGACCTAGCAGCGGACTTTCGCCATCCCGTTTTGAACCGGTCGATCCGTGAGCTACTGGAGGAGGTGAACACCGATGGGATCCGACCCCACCGGCAGGACGGATGATTCCATGAACCTGAAGTCCGAGGCCCTGACCGGGCGTGGGGGGACCTTCCATTGGGGCGCACGGACCTACGTGATGGGCGTGCTCAACCTCACGCCAGACAGCTTCTCCGGCGACGGGCTGATGGACCGTGACGATCCCGTCGGCTCCGCCGTGGCGCAGGCGGAGCGCTTTCTGGAGGCGGGCGCCGACATCCTCGATTTGGGCGGCGAGAGCACCCGGCCAGGGGCGGAGCCGGTGAGCGAGCGGGAGGAGCGTGAGCGCGTCCTGCCGGTGCTGCGCGCCCTGAGGGAGATCACTCAGGCGCCGATCACGATCGACACCTATCGGGCGGCCACCGCAGAAGCGGCGCTGGAGGAGGGCGCCGATTGGGTCAACGACGTATGGGGGCTGCGCGCCGATCCAGAGATGGCCAGCCTGGTCGCCGAGCGGAATGTACCGGTCATCCTGATGCACAACCGCTCCAACCCGAGCAACGCCGCGGTCGCCGAGCGCCTCGGCGGGCGCTACGTGGGGGTGAAGTACGAAGACCTGCTGACCGACGTCCGCCGTGAACTGATGGAGAGCGTCGCCCTGGCCCACGCGGCCGGGGTGACGGACCAACAGATCGTCCTCGACCCCGGCATCGGGTTCGGCAAGACGGTGGATCAGAATTTGGAGCTCCTCAACCGGACGCATGAGATCCGGAGCTTGGGCTATCCGGTGCTGCTCGGGCCCTCCCGCAAGTCATTCATCGGCTACACACTCGACCTCCCCCCGGACGAGCGGCTCGAGGGCACCGCGGCCGCCGTCGCCGTCGCCGTGACCCGCGGCGCCGATATCGTGCGCGTGCACGACGTGAAGGTCATGGTGCGCGTGGCGCGCATGGCGGACGCCATTGTGCGCGGCCTTGATCGGAGCGAGACAGGCCCTAAACCGGGTTTGGAAGCAAGCTAACCTTGACAACCTCCCCAAAGT
Organism: uncultured Anaerolineaceae bacterium; assembly: GCA_964517315.1. Classification (GTDB taxonomy): domain Bacteria; phylum Chloroflexota; class Anaerolineae; order Anaerolineales; family E44-bin32; genus DASWJQ01. The sequence continues at coordinate 1,576 of CAZFCJ010000064.1, forward strand.
GACTATAGAATATTCATCAAGTTGTTGATAGAAATTCACACGGATGGACTCACTATGGTGCTTTGCACATGTTTGAGGCGGGGGCGCTAGCCACCTCGTCTCAATAAACCGGCTGAAAGCGACGCCGACTGAGCGTCATTTTCAACGGCCAACCGACGAGTCGTGGCTCGCTCCCGCAGCCCCGCAGCAGAGGGGTTCTGCGATCCAAGAAGCGCGTCACGCAACTCGATCGTTGGCCGTTTTATGTTGTCTTGAACCGACGATGAGCATGAATGCACACACGAAAATTGAAGTGGGAGCGGCACAAGCCCGGAATGAGTTTTCCCTGCTGGAGCAGGTAGGCGGCACGCCGCTGATCCCGATCCGCAGATTGGCCCGTGGGCTCCCGGCCGGCGTGAAGGTACTCGCCAAGGCAGAGTGGATGAACCCCACCGGCTCGGTCAAGGATCGGCCCGCGGCCAAAATCCTCCGCCGGGCGATCGAGGCCGGTGAGCTGGCCGACGGACGAGCATTGCTCGATTCGACCTCCGGCAACATGGGCATCGCCTACGCCACGTTCGGCGCCGCACTCGGGATCGAGGTTCACTTGGCCGTGCCGGCCAACGCCAGCGCGGCCCGGCTGCGCACCCTGCGGGCGCTCGGAGCTCAACTCACCCTCACCGACCCGCTGGAGGGTTCGGATGGGGCGCGGGTCGTGGCCGCCGAGATGGCCGACGACAAGCCCGATCGCTATTACTACGCCGATCAATACAACAACGACTCCAACTGGCAGGCGCACTTCCAGAGCACCGGTCCCGAGATCGTCGAAGCGACCGACGGCGACGTCACCCACTTCATCGCCGGGCTGGGAACGACCGGCACCCTGGTAGGAACTGCGCGCTACCTGCGTGAGCATTCCTCGGCGACGGAGTTCATCGCTATACAGCCCGATTCTCCGCTCCACGGCCTGGAGGGATTGAAGCATCTCCCTTCCGCGCCGGTGCCCGAGATCTACGACGCGAGCCTGGTCGACCGCACGATGACGGTCAGCACCGAAGCCGCCTACGAGATGACGCGGCGGCTGGCCCGCCAGGAGGGCCTTCTGGTGGGAGTTTCGTCCGGCGCCGCGCTGTGGGCCGCGCTCGAAATCGCCAAAGATCTGTCCCACGGCACCCTGGTGGTCGTGTTCCCCGATTCGGGCAGTCGCTATCTGGGCGAGCGCTTCTGGGAGGAACCATCTTGACTCTGCGCATGCCGGTCGATCTGTTGAATGAGATCCACGCCCATGGGGAGGCGAGTTATCCGGAGGAAGGGGCCGGCCTGCTGCTGGGCAGCCGCGAGGGGGACGCCCGTTCAGTCGAAGCCGTGCTGGCGCTGGAGAACACTTTCGAAGAAAGCCAACGCGGCCGCAGGTACCTGATCGACCCTCAGGCCATGATCGAAGCGGAGCAGGCGGCCGACGCCCAGGGACGCACGATTTTGGCCGTGTTCCACTCGCATCCCGACCATCCGGCGCGCCCCTCCGACTACGACTTGCGGATGGCCCTGCCCTGGTTCGTCTACCTGATCACCCGAGTCGAGCGCGGCGAGGCGCGCGAAAGCCGGGCCTGGCGGCTGACCGAGGACCGGGAAGGCTTCGAGGAGGTAAGGCTTCAGATCGATCGTACAGAGGAGGAGGCTGCATGACGGCAGTACGAGTTCCAACCCCGTTGCGCCCCTACACTGAGGGCCAGAAGGAAATCCAGGTGGAGGCCGACACGGTGGGCGGTGCGCTGCACACTCTGGCCGAGTCCTATCCGGGACTCAAGAAGCACCTGTTTGACGACGACGGCAAGCTCCGGTCGTACGTGAATGTGTTCGTCAACGAGGACGACGTGCGTGGGCTGGAGGGTGAAGACACCCGGCTCGACCCGGAAGACCAGGTGACCATCGTGCCCAGCATCGCCGGCGGCGCCGAGGGAGGTCACGGATGACCTATCCGGAGACACAGGTCGACCACTCCGCGCTGAAAACCAACCAGGCCTTCATCATCGGACTTCTCGTCATCGCATTTGTGTTGAACTGGCCCGTGCTGGTGGCCTTCGTGGGCGGCGTGATGCTGCTCGGATCGTTGACGAAAAGACCGGGCTTTGTGGCCGCCTATCGGGCGCTGCGGCGGCTCGGCGTGGCCAACCCCGACTTCATCCGCGACCACCCCGAACCGCACCGCTTCGCCCAGACGGTTGGCGGCCTCTTTCTGGCGGGCGGTTTCGTCGCCCTTTTCAGCGGCGCAGCGGTGACCCTTGGCTGGATTCTGGCCTGGATCGTCGTGGCCCTGGCGGCCCTCAACCTGTTCGGTGGTTTCTGCGTCGGATGCGCCCTCTATTACTGGTTCAGTCGCTTAGGGCTCCCGGGATTCGACCGTCAACCGCCTCCCGGCACTTTTCCGGGCAAGCGCCCATCGGTTCAGGGCCAGGGCTGAGTGATGATCTGGGAGCGCGCCGCGGTCGCACTGCTCATCATCGGGCTTGGCATCGGTCTCTACCTCGCATGGATCCGGCTCTCACTGGTGCGCCAGGCCCGCCGCGGGTTGAGCTTGGATACCTACCATCCGGGTCGGCCCGCCATCCTGTACTTCACCGCCCCCGGCTGCGCGCCATGTCGCAGCATCCAAAGGCCCGCCCTGAACTCCCTTGAGGCACGCTACGGCGATCAAGTGCAGATCATCCGGATCGACGCGCTGCAGTCACGAAACCTTTCCGATCATTGGGGCGTGCTGTCGCTGCCGACCACGTTCATCATCGACTCACAAGGTCGCCCTCGGTGCGTCAACCACGGCGCGGCCCGTCTCCGCAAGCTGGAAAGCCAGCTGGCGGGGATCGACGAACTCCCGCAACCGGTCCCAGCGGACCACGATCCCGCTAAGCACCTTGCTACAGATTTAGTGATGGAGGAGGAATTGCACCAATGAGCGAGTATGCACATCCCGAAGTGTTGGTCGACACGGAATGGGTCGAAGATCATCTGGACGATCCCAACGTCAGGGTCATCGAGGTGGATGTCGACCCCACCTTGTACGCGGGTGAGCATATCCCCGGCGCAATCGGCTGGGATTGGACCTCCCAGCTCCAGGACGAAATCCAGCGCGACATCGCCGACAAAAAGCAGTTCGAGACCCTGGCCTCCCAGGCTGGCATCGAGCGTGACACCACGGTGGTCCTTTACGGCGACAACAACAATTGGTTCGCCGCCTACGCGCTCTGGCTGTTCAAGATATACGGCCACGAGGACGTCCGGCTGATGAACGGCGGGCGGAAGAAATGGATCGAGGAGGGCCGGCCCCTCACCCCAGAGGTCACCGAAGTCGAGGTCACCGAATACCGAACCTCCGAGCCGGAGCCGGGTCTGCGCGCCCTGCAGCCCGAGGTCCGCGAGCACGTGGGCCGCGGTGGCAGGCTCGTCGATGTCCGCTCGCCGGAGGAGTTCTCGGGCGAAGTGTTGGCGCCACCGGGCCTTCAGGAGACGGCGCAACGCGGCGGGCACATCCCCGGCGCGAGCAATATCCCCTGGTCCCGGGCCGTCTCCGAGGACGGGACCTTCAAGCCCGTTGACGAGCTGAGCCGACTCTACGCTGACGAGGGCGTTGAGCCCGATGACGACGTGGTCGTCTACTGCCGTATCGGTGAGCGCTCCTCTCATTCCTGGTTCGTGCTGAAGTACCTGCTGGGCTACGAGCAGGTGAGGAACTACGACGGCTCCTGGACCGAGTGGGGGAGCATGGTCGGTACGCCGATCGAGCGCGGGATCAAAGCCGCGGCGTGACCGAGGTCGACGCCGCCGGTCCACTGTATCAGCAGCTGCTCGAGCGGGTGCTTGGCAGCCGCGCCGGCCTGCAACAGATCTGGTTCGAGGCCTTGGTCCTGGACAAGTATCGGGGAGCCGAGGGCTACCAAATCTTGCGCACGGACAGCGCCGGCCGCCTGCGCAAGGCACGATTGTGGTCGGTGGATTTCGGGATCGTCGACGGCGAGGCCGGAGCGCCGACGCTGCTCCACCTTCCGGCCGAGAGCCTTGGGGCCCGCCTGCCGGCGGTCGAGCGCGAGCACTGGCAGGCTCACGCGGTGGCCCCACCAACGAGCGACAACTTCCTGCGCATGCAGCTCCACCCCGAGGCCTGCATCGACGACGGCGAAATCCGAAGGTGGGACGAAGATGTGGAGAGCTGAGGGATCGGAGAGCGATCGCGGTAAAATTGAGCTGGAGATGATGGTACGCGTCGATGGTATTTGCCCGGCGGCTCGGCCGCCGGCACAGAGGGGAGGAGATCAATGACCGGTATTGAACTTTCATCGAACGGACACGACCTCAATCACGAGGAGATCCTGCGCTACTCCCGGCACCTGTTGATGCCGGAAGTGGGCGTCGAGGGCCAGAAGAAACTGCGGGCGGCGTCGGTGCTCGTGATCGGAACGGGCGGCCTTGGGTCGCCGGTGGCCATGTACCTGGCCGCGGCCGGGGTCGGCCGTATCGGCCTGGTCGACTACGATGAAGTCGACTTCACCAATCTGCAGCGCCAGATCATCCACGGGACGGCGCGGCTCGGCGACCGCAAGGTGGATTCCGCCAAAGAGCGGCTGCTCGACATCAACCCCGACGTGCAGGTCGACCTGTACGACGAGCCGTTCACTTCGGAGAACGCATTCCGCATTGCCGAGCCGTACGATTTGATCATCGACGGTACGGACAACTTCCCGACCCGCTACCTGGTCAACGACGTCTGCGTGATGACCCACAAGCCGAACGTGTACGGATCGATCTTCCGCTTCGAAGGTCAGGTCAGCGTGTTCTGGGGAGAGCACGGGCCCTGCTACCGCTGCCTGTTCCCCGAACCGCCACCGCCGGGGCTGGTCCCCTCCTGCGCCGAAGGCGGCGTGTTCGGAGTGCTTCCGGGCACCATCGGCACGTTGCAGGCCACCGAAGCGCTCAAATTGATCTTGGATCGGGGCGAGCCGCTCATCGGCGAACTGCTCCTGTACGACGCGCTGAGCATGAGCTTCGACAGAGTGCGGCTGCGCAAGAACCCCGACTGCAAGGTGTGTTCCGACGATCCCGAGATCACCGAGCTGATCGATTACGAAGCCTTCTGTGGCGTTCCCAGCCACGATCGATCGGAGAGCCACCTGGATGATCAATGGGAGATCGACCCTGGCGAACTGGCCGAGCGGCTGGAAGGCGGCGAGAACATCCGGCTGATCGACGTGCGTGAACCGCACGAGCTGGAGATCTCACACATCGAAGGGGCGGACCTCATGCCGCTCGGTGAGCTCGCCTCCCACCTGAACGAGCTCGACAGCGCCGAGGAGATCGTGCTCTTCTGCAAGACGGGCAGCCGCTCAGCCCGGGCCCTCGAACTGCTCGCCGGCGCCGGCTTCCGCAAGCTGAAGAACCTGAGGGGCGGTATCAACGCCTGGGCCCGCCAGGTGGACGAATCCCAGCCGGTGTATTGATCCCCGCGCGCGCCAGAAAATCAGCGCCCCGGCTCACCCAACGAGCCGGGGCTTCTCTTTTCTAACCGCAGAGAGCGCGGAAAGCGAGTTCTCTATTGTTTCACGTTAGCTGCTATCCCTCCGGGAGCGCCATCCCTTGGAAGCCGCCCTGCCAAGTCTTGCTCGGTTGACATCGAGCCTATTTCTAATCTCTATCTCCGCGTTCTCTGCGCTCTCTGCGGTTAAACACAAGATTCCGGGAAGTTCGGAACAGGCTAGGCGCGGATCTCGCGGCGCTGGAACATAACGTAGCTCACCGCGAACAGGATGATCGTCGCCGCGATCATGCCCGTCAAGTGCGGCCAGATCAGCGCCAGGCTCTCGCGGAACGGCAGCGGCGTCCCCAGGATCGCACCTTGCAGCTGCGAGGGCAGAACGGGACCCAGCGAGCGCACCGACGGCTGCAGCATGGCGATCACGACCTCCGTGTACAGGTTGTTCGGCGCCACCCTCGAGAGCGCGATCTGCAGCTCGGTCTGGGCCACAACCTCCTGTAGGAAGCCGAACTCGATGGGTCTCACCGCGGAGGCGACAACGCTGGCGATGATCCCCCAGAAGATGGTGAAGAACAGCCAGACCGCGATGGAGGCCAACGCCGCGGTGGCCGGCTGTCGGAAGACGACCGAGAAGGTCATCGCCAGTCCCAACCACACTCCACCGTAAGCGATCGTGGCCGCCAGGAAGACCAGCCCGCGGCCGACCTCCTCGACGCCCGGCGGCACACCGAGCATCAACAAGCCGAAACCGGAGACCAGGAGCCAGATGGCGGTGAGCACGACGGCCAGCGTCGCCAATCCCGCCAGATACTTACCCAACAGGAGCGCGTCGCGGTAGATGGGCTGGGAAAGCACCCGGCTCAGGGTCCTGCGGTTGTATTCGCCGTTGATGGCGTCGAAGCCCAAAGCGATGGCCACCAAAGGCGTGAGGAACCCGAGGAAGGCGACGAACGCCGGCAGCGGATCGGCCGAGGTGGTGAAAAGCCGCAGGAACAAAAACGGGTCTTGCGCCACGGTGCCTCGGAGCTCTGTGACCGCCGCGTAGACGGCCCCACCCGCGCTGAGGAACGCCAGCGCTTCCAGAATCGTCATGCGAACGCCGGTCAGGTGATCGGCGGTCTCTTTGACGAAGACGGGCCAAACCCCCTGCCAGGGCGAACCTTCACGCCGTCGCATGGACAACCTCCTGTTCGAAATGGTGCGCGTACACCTCATCCAGCCCGGGTTCCTCGAGGGAAAGCCGCATCACCTCGCCACCGGAGTTCACGACCGCCTTCACGATCTTGGGACGCAGATCTTCGGTCGTGTCGATCACGTAGCGGGAATCATCCTCGGTCCGGACTCCGACAACCCCCTCGAGGCCTTCCAGCACCTGTCGGATCCCCTCGCCGCGGGCTTGCAGGTGAATGCGGTAAGCTCCCTCCAGAACCCGCTGCGCCAGCTCGACCACGCTCCCTTCCAGCGACTTGCGACCGCGGTGGAAAAGCCCAACCCGGTCACAAACCGCCTGCACCTGGTGCAGCAGGTGAGAGGCCAGCAGGACGGTAATCCCCCGGCTCTTCAGATCCTCGACCAGCCGCAGGAACTGCCGGGCCGCTTCCGGGTCGAGTCCGAGGGTCGGCTCGTCCAGGATCACCAGTTCAGGCTCTTTGAGCAGCACGTCGGCCAGTCCAAGCCGTTGGCGCATTCCGTGTGAGTATTCACCCACCGGTCTGTCGCCGGCCTCCGGCAGTCCGACCTCCTCCAGGACCCGTTCGATCCTCTCAGTGGCTTCACCGTCCGGGATGCGGTTGAGGTCGGCGGTGTAGTAGAGATTTTCGCGGCCGGTGAGCTCATCGTAAAAGCCGACCTGGTCCGGCAAGTACCCCACCCTGGATTTCACATCCAGCGGGCGCCGCGAAGGATCCACGCCCAACACGCTGACCTCGCCCGCGGAGGGCTCGGTGAGACCGAGCAGCATCAGGATGGTCGTCGTCTTGCCCGAGCCGTTAGGGCCCAGCAGCCCGTATACCTCGCCCTTTGAGATGTCAAGGTCGAGGTTGTCGACCGCCACCAGGCCGTTGTACTCCTTTGTCAGCCCACGCGTCTGAATGACATACTCCATCTCTAGCGCCTCCCGAAGCGCGAGACGGCCAGGGCGACGACGGCCAGCGCGGCGGCGATCAGAACCAGTCCGACCACGCCCCACTGTGTCGAGGTCTGGAGTGTCAGTCGGAAGTCCGCCGAGCTGGTGGACCCATTCTCGGGACTGGCGCGCACGGTCATCATGTAATCACCGGCCACGGCCTGGTCGGCTGGGGTGATACTGGCGGTGACTTCAATTTGTTCGCCGGGGCCGAGCTGCTCGAGCACCTGCGGCTCGAACTCGACATTCCACTGCCTGGGCTCCGAGGCGCCCATCTCGATGTTCGAGGCCGGCGCGCTGCCCTCGTTGACGACTACGATCATCAGCTCGCTCGTTTCGCCGCTGGTGACGTTGCCGCTCAAGCGGCCGTCCGGACCGGACACGTTCAGTCGAGGCTGACCAGTGACGACCGCGGTGAGGTCAAGCGACGCTTCCACACCTTCACCGACCGCCCGGACCGCGATCGGGTACTCGCCCGCCGCCGCGCGGTCTGGTGGATCGACCGAAATCTGAACGCTCTCGGATTGACCCGCGCTGACGGGCAAGCTGGTCACTTCCTCGCCGCCAAACTGGCGCGAGAACGTCACCCCGAAGTTCTCGGGTGCATCGGCCTCGAAATTGACGAGCATGTCCTGCCCGGAGTCATTGGTGACCTCGGCCTGGAAATCAAACGAAGAATTGGGCGAGCCGCGCAGGACCGGCAGTTCGACCGACATCTCGAGCTGGGCTGGGGCCACTTGTCCAACAATCAGGTCAAGCGGCAGGCTGGCCTCACCGGCGCCGGATTCGGCGGTGACTTCGATTCGGTACGTGCTCTCCGCCGCGTCGTCCGGCACCTCCACCTGCAGGCTCAACGACCGGCTCTCGCCAGGAGCAAGGTACACAGAGCGAACGGCCCGCCCCCCACCGAGCAGGATCACCTGCCAATCCTGCGGGGCCGACGCCACTTCGACTTCGGCGATCTGCGCCGCCTCCGTCGGGTTGCTTATTTCGACTGATATGTTCAGGGACTCACCGACGGAAACGACCTGGGATGGGAACGCCGTCGATAAGACAAGCCCCTCCGCCTCCGCTTGGGCCATGGATAATGTTGCGAACAATGCAATGACAACCAGAGCGACGCGTCTCATCTTTCCTCCTCCGTGTAGGTTGGTGCGCTGATGGCGTTGGTTGAATGAACGCTGACAACTTCCTCTAATAAAGGGGCAAGATAAGAATGAAGTTAGAGGACGAGCGCCGTGTTGATCGGCATCTTCGACAGGATCCTCATATTCTTTCCGACATTCTTGTCTCAGCGGCCGAGCACAGCTTCTCGCCTTGTGCAGGCCAGGAGAGGGCCACCGATGCTTCGATAAAGTCCTGCCCTACTCTCAAGCTTACTGTAACCGGGGCCGTGGCCAAGTATCTGGCTCAGCACCACGAAAAGGTGGCCCCAGCTGCCTAAACGTCTCAGATGTCCTGAACAGATACAATAGCTTGACATCGTTTTTCAGCCTGCTCTATACTGGCGCGACCACTTGGAAGCGCCGAAGCCACGTTTGAAAAAGAGAATAAGAAGGCAGGGCGGATCCCGCTCATCTTACTTCCTTGAACGCGCACTTCTGTGGGTTGGACAACCTTGTACTTCACATGACAGAGACCGAGGAGGTGATCCCACCCGGAGATGACCGCCGGCGCGATGAACATTCTACAATGATTTCTTTTAGCGGATACGGGAGGGAGACATGACGGACCAAACCAAATTCGTTCTCGATGAGAGCGAGATGCCGGATGCCTGGTACAACATCAACGCTGACATGCCGATCGATCCGGGACCGGTCCTGAATCCCCAGACGCAGGAGCCGGCCACACCGGAGTTCCTGTCTGTCCTGTTCACGGAACGATTCATCGGCGAAGCCGTCAGCACGGAGCGCTACATCTCCATCCCGGGCCCGGTGATGGACGTGTACCGCGTGTGGAGACCGAGTCCGCTCTACCGGGCCCGCCGGCTCGAGAAGGCCCTCGACACCCCGGCCCACATCTACTACAAATACGAAGGCGTTTCCCCGGTGGGCTCCCATAAGCCCAACACGGCCGTCACCCAAGCGTACTATGCGAAAGAAGAAGGTGTCTCCGGGCTCACGACCGAGACAGGCGCCGGTCAATGGGGCTCCGCGGTGGCGATGGCCTGCTGCTTCTTCGGTCTGGAAAACGAAGTCTTTATGGTCCGGGTCTCGTACAACCAGAAGCCGTATCGGCGCATCATCATGGAGTCCTACGGCTCAAATGTAACCCCCAGCCCGTCCGCCGAAACGCGATACGGAAAGGGACTTGTGGAGCAAGACCCCGATCACCCCGGCTCTTTGGGGATCGCGATTTCCGAGGCGGTGGAGATGGCGGCGACCTCGAACGGCAGGTACAAGTACACGATCGGCTCCGTCCTGGGGCCCGTGCTGTTGCATCAAACCATCGTCGGCCTGGAAGCCCAAAAGCAGTTCGAGATGGTCGGGGAGGCGCCCGACGTCCTCATCGGGTGCACCGGCGGAGGCAGCAATTTCGCCGGGTTCGCCTTCCCGTTCCTGCGCGACAACCTCACGGCCGGTAAGGACACACGGATCCTCGCGGTCGAGCCCACAGCGTGCCCGACGCTCACCAAGGGCCTGTACACGTTCGACTACGGCGACTCGGCCCGCATGGCCCCGATTGTGAAGATGCACACGCTGGGCCATTCGTTCGTGCCGCCAGGGATCCATGCCGGCGGGCTGCGCTACCATGGGATGGCGCCTCATATCTGCGCCCTCTACGATAACGGCGACATCGACGCGATGGCGGTGGGCCAGGTCGAGACCTTCGAAGCCGCCGTTCAATTCGCCAAGGCCGAGGGCATCCTGGTCGCACCTGAGACGGCCCATGCCGTCCGGGCCACGATCGATGAGGCGATCAAAGCCCGCGAAGCGGGTGAGAAACGCGTGATTGCCTTCAACCTGTCCGGTCACGGCCACTTTGACCTGGGCGCGTACGACCAATATCTCAAGGGTGAACTCGAGCACTTCGAGTACCCCGAAGACGAGATCAAGATGGCGATGGAGGAGCTGCCACAGGTCGCACCCTCTTGAGGGTTACAGGCTCAAGCTTCAAGCGTCGGGCGTGCAGCTCCCGACGACAAGCGCCATGCGGCACAACCGGTTCGCCGCTCGGTCACAGCATTTCCCATCTCCGGGCCCCAGGGGACACTCTGACAGAGACGTGGAGCGGCCCCTGCGGCCGCACAGCCGTCGGAGCCGGCGCTCGCGAAAGATGAACGGGCCAGCGGGGCCAGGCGGTTCGCCATTTGGATTGTGGCCACCAGTGTTCAACCTGGTTGACACGGAGCAACATCCCCGTGACGGGGCTTTGGAGCAGCCCCCTCAATGGTAGCGTCGCGACCCGCCCGCCCAGACCTTCAGGTCCCGGGCGTCGGGCCCTTCGGTTGAACGAGACCGACAAGACTGCCGGCCTTCCGCATCCAAAAACCGCGGCAAGGAACTCCAACGGGTCAATATAAGGCAGATTGATGCCCCTCCTTTGTGCTCTTGGCGGAGGGCCTTCGTGTCCCTCGTGTCTTTCTGGTTATTCTGGATCCCGGGCCCCGAGTACCCTCTGTTAATATGGGCGCATGAAACGTCCCCTCCAGCTCGTGTTCGGGGCCGGCGTCTGGCTCATGCTGGCCGGCTGTGCCCCCGTCGCACCCATCCCGACGGCTACGGCGGCGCCTACGGCGACACACACTTCGCCGCCGATCACGGTGACCCCCACGTTGCACGCCTCGCTTGCCGAGCCAGCGCTCGTTGAGGGGCCCTTGGGTGCGCAGCGGGCGCTGGGGTTGATCCGTAATCGAGCTCCCTTCGCGATCGGCGAGATTGACCTGCGGGTGACGTTTCTCTCCGTGACAGGAGCCACACTTCACCAAGCGCGGGTCCGCCCTGAGCTTCCCTATCTCAGGCCCGGAGCGGCCAGCCCGGTGCAGCTCGAATACGAGGACGGCCCGGCACCCAGCTCATCCACCGTGGAAGTGATGCGTTACAGTCTCTACGACGAACCCACGGTCCAACCTGCCGTTTCGCTGCTGGGCTCGTTTGGGCCCTCACAAGGCGGAATGCGCGTCCTGGGCGAGCTCGACCTGGACGACAGCGCAGATGCGGCGCGGATTGATGGACTTGTGGTCGCGACCGCAAATTCGGATGGCAAACCGACCTCACTCGCGGAAGCCATTGTGGCACCCTCCTATTTGGCTTCCGGGCACCGTTTGCCGTTCGAGGCTTTTCTGCCCGCTCAGGCTTCACTTGCGTCGATCGAAACTTATGTGGCGGCCTCCGCCACTGCGCCACGACCGGCTTCCCCACTAGAAGTGGACCTGAACCCTGGCTGGAAGTTCGATCCACAGCGGCGCCCATTCCTGGTGGGAGTCGTGACTAATCCCACAGATTCGGCGGTTGCCGCGGAGATCCTGCTCGCGTTCCGCAGCGGCGGCGAGTTCATGCAGGTGGTCGACCTTGGCCTCCGCGTCCCTTTAGCCCCTGGGGAGCGGCGACCCTTCGCCGTCGAAAATGTGCACTTATCATCGGACGCGGATCCAGAGAATGCGATTGTCGAATCGATAATCGTCCCACAGGAATCCGGCGTGGAGTCATCCCGCGTTGAGGCCCTCCGACTCCAGATTACGGGCGCCGAAACGCTGGGCAGCAACCTGTTCTTGCGCGGCCACGTCACGAACGACGGCGATCGTCCGGTGGGCAACCCTACTTTGATCGCCGCTCTGCGGGCCACCGACGGGACTTTATGGACCGCCGGGTGGCTGCCGATCGGAGCTTCGATGGCCCCCGGGCAGACGGAACCGTTCGTGCTGCCGCTGCGGCTGCCCCAGGAAGTGGACGTTCCACTGGGCGAGTTCGATGTACGGGCACTGGGAACGGCAAGCCGCTGAATGGGGAATCCGGGCGCCACAAAGTGGCCCTCTGATATAATCGCGGCGTTCTCCCCTTCGGGAGTATTTACCGTCTCCAACCGCAACGTGCTGGACCGAATAGGGTTTCCTTTATGGGATGGAATCACGGCGCACACTGAGACGAGGGAGAGTTTGATGGACAAAGAAGAGTTGCTGCGGATGTACCATGAAATGGTGCTCATCCGCCGCGTTGAAGAGCGCTCCGCCGAGCTGTATCAGGAAGGTAAGATCGGCGGCTTTCTCCACCTTTACATCGGTCAAGAGGCCGTGAGCACCGGGTTGATCTCTGTTCGCCGGCCCCAGGATCGAGTGATCACAGCCTATCGGGATCATGGTGTGGCGATCAGCTGCGGGATCGACGCGAACACAGTGATGGCCGAGCTGTTGGGCAAAGAGACGGGCAGCTCGCGTGGCTTCGGCGGATCGATGCACATGGCCGACGTCGAGAAGAATTACTGGGGTGGCCACGCGATTGTCGGTTCACATCTTCCCTTCGCCGCTGGGATGGCTTTGGCGGACCAATACCGGGGCGAGGACGGCGTGACGATCTGTCTGTTCGGCGACGGTGCGACCAACATCGGCTTCTTCCACGAAGCCGTCAACCTGGCGGCCGTCTGGGATCTTCCCGTCCTCTGGGTTTGCGAAAACAATCAGTACGGCATGGGCACCCACGTCACGCGCGCCTCGGCGCTGGAGGAGATCCACATGAAGGCCGAAGGCTACGGCATCCCCCACAGCCGCGTCGACGGCATGAACGTGATGGAGGTGCGCGAAGCGGGGGAGGAAGCCCTCGAACACGTACGGAGCGAAGGCCCCTACTTCCTCGAAGCGGTGACGTACCGCTACGAGGGCCATTCCATGGGCGACCCCGAGCGCTACCGCACCAAAGACGAGGTCGGCGAATGGGAGGAGAACGACCCGATCGGGATCTACCGCAACTACCTCCTGGAAAACGAAGAAGCGGACGAGAGTGAGCTCGACGATATTGAGCGCCAGGCCCAAGAAGAGGTGGAGGACGCCGTGGCGTTCGCCGAGGGCAGTCCCGAGCCAACTTGGGAGGACCTGCTGGAGACCGTTTACGCAGAAGGGTATGAGGACGAACTATGGCCGAAATAACGATGCGTGAAGCGATCTCCCAGGCTCTCTGGGAGGAGATGGAACGCGACGAAAACGTATTCATCATCGGCGAAGAAGTCGGTGTTTGGGGCGGTACCTACGCCGTCACCAAAGGCTTCTATGATCACTTTGGGCCGGAGCGGGTGCGCGATACACCGATCGCCGAGGCGGTGATCATCGGCGCGGCGAACGGCGCGGCGTTGGCCGGCCTGCGGCCCATCGCAGAACTCATGACCATTAACTTCGCGTTCGTGGCCATGGACCAGATCGTGAATCAATCGCCAAAACTGCGCACGATGTTCGGCGGTCAGTTCACCCTTCCGATTGTCATCCGGGCCGTCAGCGGCGGTGGCCGCCAGCTCGCGGCCACCCATTCGCAGACGCCGGACGTCATTTTCGCCCATTTCCCGGGCCTCAAGGTCGTCGCGCCGGGAACGCCGTACGACGCCAAGGGCTTGCTGAAGTCCGCCATCCGCACCGACGACCCGGTCATGTTCATCGAAAACGCGACGCTTTATCAAGTGAAAGGGGAAGTGCCGGACGAGGAGTACCTCGAACCCATCGGCACTTCCAAGGTTCAGCGGGAGGGCGACGACGTCACCATCGTGACCTACTCGAAAATGGTGCAGGCCTCACTGGAAGCCGCCGACGAACTCTCAAAGGACGGTGTTGAGGCCGAAGTTGTCGACCTGCGCACCCTGCGGCCGCTCGATATGGACCCGGTGATTGAATCCTTCCAACGGACCAACCGTGCGGTGTTCGTCGAGGAAGGTTGGCGTTCCTACGGCGTGGGCGCCGAAATCGCCAGCCGTCTATACGAGGAGGCCTTTGACTATATCGACGCCCCTGTGCGGCGGGTCGCGCAGCGTGAGGTTCCGCTGCCCTACAATCGCCAGCTCGAACAGATGGCTTTGCCGCAGATGGAGGACATCGTGGAAGCGGTGAAAGGGGTCATCTATGGCTGAGATCGTAAATATGCCCAAGCTCGGCTTCGACATGGCCGAGGGCACGCTCGTGCGTTGGGTGAAAGCCGAGGGCGAGGAGATCGAACGCGGCGAAGTGCTGGCCGAGATCGAAACCGACAAGGCCACCGTGGAAGTCGAATCGCAGGCGACCGGGGTGATCATCAGGCATTTGGCTGAGGAAGGCACCGCCCTTCCGGTCGGTGATCCGATCGCCGTCGTCGGTGAGGCGGGCGAGGAAGTCGATGTTGACGCGCTGCTCGGCGAGCAGCGCGCCGAGGTCGGCGAACCCGAGCCGGCCGAGGAGCCCGAAGGAGAAGAGCCCGCCCCGGCCGCCGAAGAACCGGCCGAGCCGCGCCGGGCTCCCGAAGGCGACGGGCGCTATCCCGGCGGCGTTAAGGCGACTCCGGTGGCCCGCCGCATCGCCAAGGAGAAGGATGTCGACCTCCAGGCTCTTTCCGGCACCGGACCCGGCGGCCGCATCGTCAAGAAGGACGTCGAGGAGGCCATCGAACGCGAGCCCGCCCCGCGCCCCGAAGCCGCCCCCGCTTTCGTCCCGGCGGCCGAGCGGCGCGAGACCGAGCGGGTGGAAGCCAGCCGTCTGCGCCAGGTCATCGGCCAGCGTATGACCCGCAGCAAGCAGGAGCTCCCTCACTTCTATGTCACCATCGAAGTCGACGCCGGTCCGATGATGGAGCTGCGGCGTCAGGCAAACGAGATCCTGCCCGAAGAGCAGAAGCTCAGCGTCAACGACTTCATCATCAAGGCTGCCGCCCTGGCCCTGCGCCAGTTCCCCAACTTGAACGCCTCGCTGGATGGCGACGAGATCGTTCGCCACGGTGAGATCAACGTGGGCATCGCGGTGGCGGTGGAGGGCGGTTTGATGACGGTCGTGGTCCGGGACGCCGATCTTAAACCGCTGCGGACGATCTCGCAGGAGGCTCGAACCATGGCTCATGGAGCTCGCGAAGGTCGTGTGCGCTCCGAGGACGTCGAGGGATCGACCTTCACCGTCTCCAATCTCGGGATGTACGACGTCGATCATTTCATCGCCATCATCAACCCGCCGGAAGCGGCCATCCTGGCGACCGGCAGCGTCCGCCGTGTCCCGGTCGTGGAGGACGGCGAGCTGACCGTCGGCCAGCGCCTTAAGGTCACGCTCTCAGCGGACCACCGCGTCACCGACGGCGCGGAAGGCGCGCGCTGGCTGCAGGTCTTCCGCGAGATGATCGAGGCGCCTCTTCGACTTACTCTCTGAGGTTCGAACGAGCCCGAGGGACGGACCGATAGACCCCCGGCCACAAAAAACCCGGACTGAGAGGTCCCATGGAGCGTTCCGGCACCATTCTCGTCGTGGACGACGAGTCCGACACCATAGATCT
This sequence comes from uncultured Anaerolineaceae bacterium, assembly GCA_964517315.1. Taxonomy (GTDB): domain Bacteria; phylum Chloroflexota; class Anaerolineae; order Anaerolineales; family E44-bin32; genus DASWJQ01. Next base: position 17,624 of record CAZFCJ010000064.1, read on the forward strand.
CATCCGGCTGACCCTCGAAACGGCCGGATATGAGGTGGAACAAGCCCTCGATGGCGCCACGGCGCTGCAGATGATCGAAGATGGCGACTACGACGTGATCCTTCTGGACATCATGATGCCGGACATGTCCGGGTTTGACGTGGTCGAAAATCTGCGCAGCAGCGGCATCGAGTTCGGACCCGTCGTCTTCCTCACCGCCCGCACTCAGTCGGATGACCGGAAGACCGGCGAGGATCTCGGCTCGTCAGCCTACCTGACCAAGCCAGCCCGGCGGGGCGAACTGCTCGATGCGATCGAGCGCGCCCTGGAAGGCGATTAAGAGTGCACGAAATCGCCTACAGCCTCGAACTCCTGGGAACCATGCTTGAGGAGTTCAACGATTTTCTTCTCTCCAAGGAGACGTTCTGGCCGCTGGGATCGGCCAGCCGAACCGGCCGCCCCTTCCCGCGCCTCAGCCTGGGGCAGCTCCTTCTGACCCGCGATGAATTGCGGGTGCAGGCCGAGGAGATGGAGCCAAAGCAGATCGAAGCCTACAGTCAACTTGAGGAAAAGTGGCAGCAGATCCGCGAGGAGCGAGCCGCCAACTTGGAAAAAAAGGCGCTGGCCGAGATATCACAGCGGCTCAACTTGTGGCGGGCTTATGTACAGGAACTGCGTGAAACCAGCCAGCGGGGCGAAAGCTACCCGACCGATGTCCGACACCGCGTGTTGCTGACCAAGCTGCGCTCTTTTGTCGGCAAGGAAGAGTTGGAGCCGATTGAGGAGTCGCTGCGCCACTTTGACAGCAGGTTTCGGCCGATTTTCCGGGGCGGTTCTTTCGTGTGGCATCCACGCCTGAAGCCCCTCTACGAAGAGCAGGAGTACTGGTTCCTCTACGGAGTTCCCGCACCCCAAACCTGAAACACCCGAACCACGAAGAACACCAAGAACAATCCATAAGGGCACAAAGTGGAGCTTTGTATCTTGGTGTTAACTTTCCCGAGCCGCCTCCACTCCAGGCTCCCAACACCAACCCTTGACGCCCTAACCCTTGTAATGAAGGGATCAGCCGGAGGCTAGAAGCCCATGGCCAGAGGCCAGCAGCTCAGAGCTCTCGCGTCGGAAGAGTCACGCGATTCGAGGGAACCTCCTACTTCGCATAATCCACCGCGCGCGTCTCCCGAATCACGGTGACCTTGATCTGACCCGGATACTGCATTCCTTCTTCGATCTTCTTGGCGATGTTGCGCGCCAGGCGCGTGGCTTGCAGATCGTCAATATCCTCGGGTTTGACGATCACCCGAATTTCACGCCCGGCCTGGAGCGCGTAGCTCTCGACGACCCCGTCGAACGCATCCGCGGTGTCCTCTAGCGCCCGGACGCGTTTCACGTAGTCCTCGAGGCTTTCCCGCCTCGCACCCGGCCGGGCCCCGCTGATGGCGTCGGCGGCCTCGACGATGACCGCCTCGACCGACTCCTGCTCGACCTCATGGTGATGGGAGGCGATCATGTTGACCACATGGTCCGAAACACCGTGCCGGCGGCAGAACTCGGCTCCGATCGCCGCGTGGGTGCCTTCGATCTCGTGATCCATCGCCTTCCCCAAATCGTGCAGCAGCCCACCGGCCTTCGAGGCGTCCACGTTCGCGCCCAGCTCGGAAGCGATCACACCGGCAATCTGCGCGGTCTCCACCGCGTGGGACAGCTGATTCTGGCCGTACGAGGTGCGAAACTTGAGACGGCCCAGCTTCTTGACGATTTCCGGGTGCAGTCCATGGACTCCGGCTTCGTACGCTGCCTCTTCACCTTCTTCCACAATGAGCTGGTCGACTTCGTCACGCACTTCCGCGATCGTCTTTTCGATCTGAGCGGGATGAATGCGCCCGTCGAGCACGAGCCGCTCCATGGACCGGCGGGCGATCTCCCGACGGACCGAGTCGAAGCAGGAGATCGTCACCGCTTCGGGCGTGTCGTCCACGATCACATCCACCCCTGCCTCCTGCTCGAAGGCCCGGATGTTGCGGCCGTTGCGACCGATGATGCGGCCCTTCATGTCGTCCGAAGGCAGAGGCACGACCGAAACCGTGATTTCGGAGACGTGATCGGAGGCGACCCGCTGGATGGCGTCGGCGATGAGCTGACGCGCCCTGCGCTCACCCTCCGCCTGAGCTTCTTCTTCGATTTGACGAATGACGCGCAGCATGTCCGCGCGGGCTTCTTGCTCCACCTCGTGCAGCAGCAGATTCTTGGCCTCCTCCTGTGTCATTTGGGAGACCCTTTCCAGCTCCTCAAGCACCTCGGAGCGTTTGTTCTCCACCTCGTTGGCGCGCTTGTCCACCGAGCTCTGGCGTTTGGACAACGCCTGCTCGCGACGTTCGAGACGCTCGAACCGCTCGTCCAGCTCGGCACGCCGGCGCTGAAGCCGCTCGTCCTCCCTGGACAGCTCTTCCCGCCTGCGAGAGGCCTCGGCCTCCGAAGCGTCCCGGATTTGAAGCGCCTCATCCCGAGCCTCGAGTTCGATCTCGCGCGCCTCGTCGTTCGCTTCGTCAATGATCCGCTCCGCCTCCGACCGCTTCTGGCCCAGCAAGCGGTTCACCTGATATCGACGCAGGAAGTATCCGGCGACCACCCCGCCAGCCAGGGCCAGCACGCCGACCACTATCGTCATGGTTACGCTCACGGTCTACCCTCACTTTCACGCTTGTCGGCGGTCGCCTGCCACACCTCATCGACCACCGCTGAGATCAATCCATACGGGAAGCCACGTCGCCCTAGATAGGCGCCCAGCTTCCTACGAAATTCCTGCCAGGATAAGTGCTCGTACCGGCCAGCGGCCTTGCGCGCTGCTTTCCTCGCCGCGGCCTCTTCATCAAACCCCTCCAGGGCGGCCTCGATGTGGTGACGGGCGACGCCCTTCTGTTTCAGCTCCGACCGGAGTGCGAATGCGCCCCGCGGACGGTATGACGTTCGGTTTTCGACCCAGATTTCAGCGAACTCGCCATCGTCGACCAGTCCGGCCTCCTCGAGCGAGGAGATCACTGCGTCCCGTACCGGTTCCGCGACCTCCCGCCGATCCAGGTAACGGCGGAGCTCAGTCTTCGAGCGCGGCCGCCTGCCGATCAGCCGCAGCACTCGCTGGCGAGCCTCCTCAAACGCATCCTCCGCTTCAAGCGCTTCCACTTCATGGGACGACAGGTGGTCGCCCACCCGCAATTGAGCCGCCAAGACTTTGACCACTCCAAAACCGAACTCCCCGTCCAAGTAGACGTTCACACGGTCCTTGTTTCTTTTCTGGACCCTCAGAGCGGTGATCTTTCCCTCGATGGATGCCTTCCTTCTGCTTGCATGCGAAAAGCCGCGACCCCATGATCCGGTCGCGGCTCAAGTCGTGCACCTCTCGGTGTCGATCTCAGACGTTCAGTCGATTGGACTCAGCCCTTGGCAGCCATCACGGGCCGCCAGGGGCACAATGCCTACAGGTTGACTTTCAACAAGCGGATAATTCTTCTCCCACGATCCGCTCTCGTTTCCGCACCTTCACTCGCAATCGATGGTTATCTCTGAGATCTTATATGCACAGCCAGAGCCACGCCGGATGACGCTAACGCCGACGCAGTGCTTGTCCCCTCATGCGGCGCATGTGCAGCCGCTCACTCATTTTCGCCGTCCGCCTCTTTCACCTCAAGGGGCGGTAATCCGGCCTCATCTCGAATCAGTGCTTCGATCTCCGCCGCCAGGTCAGGATGCTCCTTTAAATATTCCTTCGTATTCTCCCGTCCCTGAGCGAGCGTCGCCTCGTCATAAGAGTAATACGAGCCTCTTTTCTCAATAATACCCAGTTCTGTCCCAATTTCAATCAAATCGGCCACCCGTGAGATGCCCTCGTTGTACATGATGTCGAACTCCGCCA
>CAZFCJ010000065.1:0-21451 GCA_964517315.1 uncultured Anaerolineaceae bacterium
CGGCCTAGTCCAGTATCAGCGTGAGTTCACCGCCACAAGTCGCCCAAGCCCCTGCGCACCCCCGCTTCACGAATGTCGCCAGCCAATGGGTCACTACCCTCGGATCCCCGGCGAGGCGCCGCTGTCCTTCGAGTCCCTCAATCGAAAATCGACAGTCGGCGACGACCGCTTCGAGTTCAGTGCGACTGAAAAAGCGGTGCTTGGCGCCGGCGTCCCCGCCGCGAGAGAGACGGTAGGTCTTCTCCGCAACGGGGTCGCCTTCGCCGAAACGAGGGTGCTGGTCAGAAAGGAAGTTCATGCGGCCCAGCCCACCGGGCCTCAGAACCCGGCTGACCTCACACAGTACCCGCCTCACCGTGGGCAGCTCGCCGTGGTAAATCACATTGAAGCTGACACCGGCGTCGACGCATTGTGCCACGAGAGGAAGTTCACGCATGCCGGCCTGGACGAGGCTGGGGCCCAGCCGGGCCGCGGAGAGTGTTCGCCGGGCCTTTTCCAAAGCGACGGGCGCGAAATCGACGCCGACCGGCTCAAATCCCTGGCCCTTTAGGTACAACATGTGGCGCCCGCTGCCGCAACCGAGTTCGGTGTTGGGGCGCTGAGCGTCAGGCCTCCGCCTGCTCCTTCTTCAGCTTTGAGGCCCACCGCTCACGGAACTTCTGTACTTTCGGCCTGATGATCGCCTGACAATAAGCCTGGTTCGGGTTCCGTTGGAAGTAGCGTTGATGATAGTCCTCCGCCGGATAGAAATTGTCCAGCGGCGCCAACTCTGTGACGAGTTCATCGTCCCACACACCGGCCGCTTCGATCTCCTGCACGACTTCCTCTGCGATCTGCCGTTGTTCGTCGTTGTGGTAGAAGATTGCAGAGCGGTATTGCGGCCCGACGTCCGGTCCCTGGCGGTTGAGAGTCGTCGGGTTGTGAACCGTGAAGAAGACCTCCAGCAGCTCGCGGAAGCTGATCTGTTCGGGATGGTATTCGATCTGGGCGACCTCGGCATGACCGGTTGTCCCCGTGCACACCAGCTGATAGGAGGGATTGGGCACCTCCCCCCCTGCGTAACCGACGACGACGTCCTTAACGCCGACGAGGGCCCGGAACACCGGCTCCAAGCACCAGAAGCACCCTCCTGCCAGCGTCGCAACCGCCGTCCCCTCGTGTCCATCCGTACCATTACTCATTCCCAGCCTCCTTTCGCTCCCCGCAGGTCGTTCCGATTGAAGCGACTCGACCCCATTGTACCGGCCCGCTTACTTGGGCGGTAACGACTCCGCGGTGTCCCGACCCCAACGGACCCACTTCGCAAGGTCATGATCTTCCGCCAGGGCCTGATCGGAAACCTTGACCCAACCCTTCATCGGCCGACCGGTGAAGTCAAACGGCCGGGCGCCCGGTTCGTCCAGCGCCGCCTCGTACTGGTCCGACCCGACCCGGGCGATCAAGTCGCTGCCGATTACACCGCAGGCCATATTGCCAGACAACATGAACGCGATCCCGCCGAACATTTCCTTCTCAGCGACGCCCTCCTCGCCCTGGAGCAGCTCACGGATGCGCTGCGCCAGTCCTTCGTCATATGCCATCTCGATCTCCTATCTCATCATGCAGCTCACATAGACCGGGATTGAGGAAAACCACCACGGCTCGAGCCGATACCCAGCCTGAATTCAATCGCCGGGGGCAGAACCGGCCAGAAGTTCTCCCACGCTCCTGCGCAGAACCCGGTCCCAGCCCAAACGCATCAATATCAACGAAAACGTGTCGATGAACCCGTGGGTGAGAATCGGAAGCCAAAGATTGAAGCCGCTGGCCAGGAACAACCCGCCCAAGAGCGCGCCCACCAGCCCCGTGCTCCACACACCGCTGGGCCCTTGATACGCGTGGGCCAACCCGAAGACGCCGGATGAAATTAGAAGGTTGATCGCTAACCCGACCGGTGAGCTGCCCAGCAGCGATTTCAGCTCAAGCATGAGGAAACCACGGAACATGAGCTCTTCGATCATCGCCACGAAGATCCAGACCATCACAACCACCTGGAAGAGTGTGCCCCAAGAGTCGCGAACCCCTTCGACGACCGACCAATCGTGTGCCACCCCGGTCCAGCGCTCAACGAGCGGCTCGATCGCCCCGACCGTCAGCAGCGTGATGCCGGCGCCGCTTCCGAGCGCGGCGAGCGCGCTCACCGCCCAACTCGCCGGCGGCTCCAATCCCAGCCGCGCCAGCCCGCCCGGCCGGAGCCACGTCGCCACGCCAACGATCAACAATCCCAGCACAATCCCCGGACCCGGCGCTCTCAGCAAGCCGGGAAGAATGACGACAAGTGACAGAGCGACCACCAGGACCAGGGAAAGCCACTCGCCGACCGGCATCTAGCCACGATCCCTTGGTTGGAGCATCTCGCCTCGGTTCATCAGGATACCCTACAGAGACTTGCGCAAGATCCGTCGAGTGTCCGACGGCCGCTCCACCTCGACGAACCCTGCGCCTTCGAACAAGCTCGGGATCCCCATATAGCTGGAGACGGGGGGCAGACGGTCCTTGCGCGGGATTACAGGATAGGCCTCGACCATCTGAGCGCCGTGCTCCCTCGCGTAATCGACCGCGGCCTCGACCAGGGCCCGTGCGATCCCGTTCCCGCGCTGACCGCGAGCCACGTAGAAGCACACGATCGACCAGACGGGCTGTTCATCGATGCGGCGCAAGACCGGGGAACGCTCGAGAGAGCCGAAATCAGTGCGCGGCGCGATCGAGCACCATCCAACCGGGCTTTCCTCCCGGTAAGCGATGATCCCCGGCACTAGACCTTCTTCCACGAGCCCCCGCATCGCCTCCTTGTTGCCCTGGCCCTGGTTCTCTGAGAATTCCGATCGGGTGATCCTCCAGTACATACACCAACAACCGCCGTACGCCCCGCGCGGGCCGAACAGCTCCTCGAAATCTCCCCAGCTTTCGAGAGTCAGGGGGTGGAACTCCAGACCTTCCATTGTCCTGTCTCTTTCCTCCACGGATGGTCCCTTAGCCGCTACTCCCCTTGCTGACCACGGTCATCTCCCCCTTACGCCTCGTGGAGTGTGGCACTCCGACGTGCAGGCCATAGCGGCGCAGCAGCCACAGCTCGGGGATGATCTCAGCCAGGAGTTCGCCGTTGTCGAAAATGCGCACGACGGAGCTTTCAGAGACCACAACGGCCACCGCGCGGGTCGCCTTGCTGATGGATGCGGCCGCCATGTGCCGACTCCCCAGGCCGAGCGGCAGATCGAGGCCCTGCGAGGGGGCGTCGATGTAGCGCGCAGCCGATTGAAAGATCCCTGCATCGGAGATCACGAAGGCCCCATCGAGCTGGGCAAGCTCCTTGGCCGTTTCACGCATATCGGCGCTCTCGATATTGAGCTCGTCGTCCGGGTGGTTCCATAGAGGATCGAGGATCAGGGGCCTCGAGCGCTGGAGTACTTCCTCGCTGTCGGAGATGACGAACATCGTCCCTACTTTGCGGCCCTCTCTGCCCTCGCGGGCGATCTCCACCGCGAGGAGGATGACTTGCTCCAGGGTGTCCAGATCTATCCCGCGCTCATCCGTGCAGATATCCTGCAGCAGGTAGGAGATCTCTTCTTGGTCCAGTGGGAACCTGTCAACCTGGCTCATGGCACCTCCTCAGCTACATTCATCGACTGCGACGGGTTCGGATCCGGGCCCCAAACCCCGCTTCTAGTTGCCCCTTTTGGATGTCTCCTGAAAGTGGTCGTTGCCCTCCGCCAGGCGCTCTGGAGGGCCTTCCTTCGTTCCGAGCCCGACGCCCCATAGCTCATTCACGGATGGGAAAATCATTCCAGTTCGCTGCATGTAGGAAACGTCCCGCGCCCCTAGCGCTTCCTGCAAAAACGCCTCTTCCCTGGGGATACGGCGCAACATCGCTGCCAAGTGCAGCAACGCAGGGACGAACGTCAGCACCCAATTTGAACTCAGCAGCCCGGCGCCAATATTCGTGAGCAGAGTCGCCACGTACACGGGATGGCGGATCCAGCGATAGGGTCCACTCAGCGGCACCTCGGATGCGGGCGGAGGTTCAACATGTGTGTGCTCGCCTCGCAGATGGACCCATGACCAGCGCAATAGGCCCAACCCCGCCAGCCCGACCGCAACGCCCAAGCCGCGAAGCCAGAGTGGATACGCCAGTTCGTAGGCGAAAGTGAAGAGTCCTCCACGCAGAAGATACTCCGTCCCAAAGACGATCGCCGCGCCATCGGCCAAGGCGGCCACCAGGAACGCGGAGACCTCCTGGAAGCCTCCCTCATCCCCGCCCTTGAAAGGCCGCACCTTGGCCGCGCGGTAGCGCAGCCAGAACGCACTCAAGATCACGGCCGCGAAAAGAAAACGGAAGAACCCCTGCACGTTCACGAGGAAAGATCGCCCCTCGCCTCAGGCGCGCAGTTCAATGACGTCACCATCCTCGAGAACATGGTCCCTGCTCACCAACTGACCCTCAAATTCCCCGCTGCCCCAGATGCGGGCGGATTTGAGATTCTTGACGAAATCCTTGTGAACTCTGGCCGCAAAGGACTCAACAGTACTGCCCTTGCTCAACACAAACGGGGCGGAGAGATCAGGCTCGCTTCCCGGCGCCTTCGAGTAGACTCTGATGATCTCCAGTCCTTCGTAAAGAGCGCCCTCAAGCCGATCGAGGTTGTGTCCCGATTGAGCCGAAACCGGGACCAACGTCCATGGCTCCTCGATCAGATCCATCAGCACCGCAAAGTCCTCCTCAACCTCCTCATCATCGACCTTGTTGACCGCTACGACGACGGGGCGCACGACGGAGCCTCGGTGCGAGCTCACCTCGTCGGCCAAATTCTCAGGAACGATCTTGCGGTCGACCAAGAACTCCCGGGTGGCTTCGAGCTGCTCGAGCGGAAAGTCCTGGATGTCGACTACGATCAACAGCAGATCCGCGCGACGGAAGAGGTCGATGTGGTCGGGTTCCACGAAATCCCTGTCAATCGCGGGCGTGTCGATCAGCTGGACCTGGATGTTCTCGATCTCGACCATACCGGGAGTCGGTCCCCAGGTGGAGAAGGGATAGGGCGCGATCTCGGGTTCGGCGTTTGTCAAAGCGTTCACGAGACTGGATTTTCCGGTGTTGGCCGGCCCCACCAGCGGCACCTGACCCGCTCCTTCAGGGTCGATCTGATAGGGCGACTCGTGACGACTGACCTTCGCCTTGGACCGCGAGGATTCGCGCAACTTGGACAGCTTACGCCGGAGGTCGGCGCGCAGTTTATCGGTCCCCTTGTGCTTGGGAACCGTGCTGATCAGCTCGTCCAGCAGCCGGATCTTCTCATCCTGGTCCCTGGCGGCGCGATAGCGCTCTTCGACCTCATAGTACTCGGGCGGAAGGTTGGTCGGCATGGTTCAGGCTCACCTACCAGAGTCGAATGGCCACATAACTCCACGCTCCACTTGAAGCGAAGCTTGTTGGTTTAATTTTCCCACAGGATCGGCGATCCGTCACGCGCCGCCCCCACGCAGCTCGAATCCGAGGTCCATCGTTTGCCCGCCACCGCACTTGCCGTTGGCGTGCAGGGATTTCGAGCGAGTACTCCGCCAGCGTGGTTTCGATGGCTGAAGAATATTTCACGAATCTCCGGAGCGGCGGCTCCCACGTCCCCGCGTACCGCCGGCCGGGCTTGGGAGCCCTGCCTCCGTTTGAGGGGCACAGGATTCTCCCGCATGGAATCCCGTCTGCTTCAGATTGTCAGGCCACTAGACCGCTTTTTCGTAAACGCGATACCGCTTGTAGACACGCGCGCCAACGTGCTTTGCCAGCAAGGGTGTGGTCGGATTCGCCTCCGAGGTGAGCGACAAATCCGCCCAGCGATAGCCGCGCGCCTGGGCCCGCCGGGCCATTTCGGCGAACAGCAGCACCGGCACGCCGGTGTCCCAGTACTCGGGGAGCACCAGCACGCTCTTGATGGCCAGGCACTCTGGCTGCCGGCGCATGGCCCACCAAGCCCGCAGCTTGTCCCACGGAGTGCGCAATCCATTGGCGTGGATCAGGGCCTCGTTGACGTTCGGAACGCCCGGCAGCCATCCGACCGGCTGGCCGTCCACCTCGGCGAACAGCACCAACTCCGGATCGGCGACGTGGCGGAACTTCTGCATGGTCGCTTCCAGCGCGTGCCTCTGCCACGGGATGAAATTCGGCAGGTGCTGCAGGGCAGTGTTGATCAGTTGAAATACACGGTCCACCTCGGCCCGAAAGTCATTAAGGTCCGCAGAACGGATCGTGACCCGACCCCGCCGCTTCACGTAGTCTCCCAGCCGGGCGAGGCGGCGGAAAGATGCCGCCTGCGAATCGAGTTGGATCTCATATGCCAGGGCATCACCGCGCGCCTTGTCAAATCCCAGGCCTTCCACCAGGACCTGATAGTAGGGAGGCGTGTGACCGCAGAGCACCGCAGGCGGACGACCCCGGCCTTCGACGAGCACGCCGTAACTGTCCTCGTAGTCGAGGTGATAGGGGCCGATCAGATGGTTGAGCTCGCGCATCCCGGCCCAGGCCGTGGCTCGCTGGAGCAGGGCCTCGGCGATCGAAACATCGTCGACACATTCGAAGAAGCCAAAGACGGCGTCGCGACGCTCTTTGTGCTGGTTCATGAAACGGTCCACACCGACCGCGATCGTACCGACCGGTTCATCGCCTTGCCAGGCGATGAAGAGATCCGCTTCTCCGCGCTGAAAGAAATGGCCGCGCTGAGGATCGATGCGCGCCCTTCGTTCGTCGAGGATGGGAGGGACCCACAGCGGGTCGTCCTGATAGATGCACCACGGAAACGTAAGGAACTGCTCTCGATCGGACTCTGTATCCACTCGGCGAACGCTTGGTTGGGGCACGTGGTCCTTGGTCGGTTCGGAACTGCTGAGGGCCGACGGTTTACAGCATCACCGCGGGATCCGTCACCACATAATTCTCGAAGCGGCCGAAAAGGCGATCCGCCATCAAAATCCCAGTGAAGTCCGACATGCGGTAGCCGCGCCCCACAACGAAATCAGCAGCCGCCCGATTGATCAAGGGAATCTCCAATCCCAAACCATGGCCGCGTGCGGCCGCCACGCTCTCGGCGTGAGCCAGGACAAAGGGCCAGTCGTCATCCTCGAGTAGGGCGAAAGGTCCGGAGTGCTTCCCCACATAACCGTAACCAACCGTCCGACCCCGACGCAGGTAATGGAAACCTTGTCGGTTACTTTGGAGCCACTTGTGATCCGGAGTCCTCGGGTGAGAGAGGACCTCCTTGTCCACAGCCTCCAGTTCTTCTATTGGGGCCGCCGGAGGTTCGATTCTTTCAATCTGCAAATCGTTGTCGAGCCGCTGGTCTTGGGGCGCGGCCGTCGAGAAGTATTTGACCGGAAAATAGCCGCTCAAGCCGGCCTTCAGGTAGCTGACCATGGCCGGTCCATCAAGCGTCGAAAGCAAAGCCCTATCGTAGTCACCCGGGCCCGGGAAGGCGCGCGGCAGGAGCTTTTTGCCGATGCCCTCCCCATGGGCTTGCGGGGTGACGAAGAATTCGGTCAGCAGGATCAGATCGCCCCGCCGAACCGAGCGCGCGTATCCGGCGATCTGACCGTCGCGTTCGGCGACCCAGAAGGCGTTCGCCGTAGCAGCCAGATGCCGGAACAGCGACCTGCGTTCCTGCCACAGCGCCTCATCGTCACGATCATCGTCGCCCGTGAGCGTCGTCACCCCTCGCCGTTCACCCAGGTCGCGCAAGGCTTCCTTGAACACGTCGAAGATCCTCCGCGAGTCATCGTCCGAACCCTGGCGGAAGTTCAATTCTTTTTCAATCTTCAGGCCGGTTTCTTACTTTCGCACTCAACGGACACCAGGCACGAAGCAACGAACCCCGCTTCCCGACCTCCTCGGACCGTAGGTTGGGGCCGCCGGGTCGGAGTCATTGCGGCTTCAGTGACATGGACGAGTCCACCTCTGCGGCCGTGACGGGATGCCCAATCGGGTAGACCGGCCGTCACAGAACTCGCCGCTTGGGCTGATGACGCTCGAACTGAGGAGCCAACAGAAGCATCGAGGCGCTCCGGTGTGGGGGTCGGACGCACCTCTTCCTGCGGGTCCGTCGGCGGGTGGAGCTGGAACCCGCGGTCTCCCCTCTGAACGCCCTCCAGTAAACTCGGCCAGCATCAATCTCGACCGGCCCGGCAGCCCTCGTCGGGCGGAACTCGGATCTCGCTTAGGGAGAGTCAGGAGCAGGGTCCCGGGACTTATCCTCGGCCGTTCAGTCCCCGCCCTGGTACTTGAACGAGACCTTGACCTTGGCACGGTAGGCCAGGACCTCGCCATCGTCGAGCTGCATGTCGAGCTGAACAACCTCGGCGATGCGCAAATCGCGCAAGCTCTGGCGTGCCCTCTCCACCGCGGACGAGGCTGCGTCCTCCCACGATTCGCTGCTGGTTCCCACAAGTTCGACCACTTTGTAAACGCTCTTGTCCATTTTCGGCTCCTTCCCATCGACGGTAGCGGTCATGCCGAACCCTACATGCTTGCGCCGACACTAGACGATCCTCACTCCGATCATACACCAGCCCATTTCGCGTCGGCCTCGACCGACAGTAGATCTTATCTGGAGGCCAGACGTCCGATCCGGAAGTACAGTGGCCACCGGAGCTTCCGCATTTGTTCGGCTTCACCCCAGGCGGCCTCAAGCTCCTCAAACAGGGGGCGCAGCGCCCGTTCACCATTTTCCTCGACGAATTTCCGAGTGCCGGACCAGCTGAGGATGAAACCCAGCACTTGATCCAAGCTCCACTCCGTCTTCATGTGCAGGCGCGGAGGTTCCAGCTCCTCAAAGGGGAAAGGCAGCGTCCGGTATCGATCCTCCAAATATTGGAAACGGTCCGACCAATATCCGTCGAGCGTCTCGCGGTAGTAGCGGCGCACCACGGCATCGACGGGTTCGGAAATGGCCGGCTGATGATAGGTCCATACGGCGATCACGGCGCCGGACTTGCCTACCCTGCGGACCTCGCTGTAGAAGCCGTCGAGGTCGAACCAATGCACGGCGGTTCCGACTGTCACCAAGTCAACCGCGCCCGCGGCCAAGGACGAACGTTCGGCGGGCTCGACGCGATAATCGACCCTCGGATGCCGGAACGCGTTCTCGATTTGTTCGGCGCTCGCATCCGTCGCAACAACCTTCTCGAAATGCTCGGCCAGCGAAGTTGCGGCCTGGCCGTTGCCGGTTCCGCAGTCCCAGGCCAATTCTGTTCGGGGGGCCAGGGAGGACAGGTATGTATACAGCTCGGTTGGATACCGGGGCCTATGCCTGGCGTATCTCTCGGCGAGTTCAGAAAAATGGTCCTCGAAGGACATACTCTTCATAGTGTAGGCGGCCACCAGGCGACGAGGTGTACCGCTCTCTTGGTCCGCCGGGTCAAATCTGAGGCGCACGGACGATGTTGCTCGAACCAGCACCCCATTTTCGGTTCCGACCCCATTTCGTTTCAGGGATGGCGCCCGACTTCATCCGTGGGGATTGAGCTGTCAGTCCCAATCGAGCCGGTAGACCACCATTTGCTCACCGGATACAATCACGGGGTTTTCCAAGCTCACACGAAAGAGCGGGGTGAGCTCCAGCTCTTGAACCAGCTGTGGATACCAGGACGGGAAGACGACCAAGTAATCAGGCTTACGGGGCGCCAGGAACCGCGACAACCCCTCGTCCCACGTACCCGGCGACCTGCCCATGACGTAGGGCAGAACTTCCGGACTGACCAGCCCGACGAGGTCCACGATCTCCCGGTCGGAGTGGTAGGTGATAGCCCCCACATCGTTGAGCGCGATCACCGACTCGGAGGGCGTGTTGTTCTTCAACCATCGCCCGATCACAATGTGCATGGAGTTAATCTCGCTCACCGAACGCGCATAGTGGGTTGCCCAGGGGCCGAGGGTCAGAAAAGCCCCGACGCCGATCGCCAACACCAGTATCCCTGCAATGGCGACGTTCACGACGCGCGAGCGACGCGCATCCCACCGGGCCCGAGAGGCGCTCGATATCTTCCACGCCGCGGCCGCGGCAATCACTGAATATATCGGCCCTACCGGAGCCGTATAGCGAAGGTAGTAGACCGTGGTGCAGGGGGCGATCACGCCATAGGCCAGCGGCAGTGTCACCGCCCACAGCAGTAGCAGGTGCGGTCCCCTCCTGGAGCGCCAGTCCCTCGACAGTGCGGCCAGCGGCAAACCGACCAGGGACAACCCAACCGCCACTGGGTTGTCCAGGAAGAAGGTCGTTGCGATCCACCGCATGTAACCCCAGCCGAATTGGCAGCCCCAGGTTTTGCTGCGGGCGTAGAAGGTATTTGGGAGTAAGTTCCCCGTCAAGTTGAAATTGAACAGCAGGATCGGCACGATGACGAATGAGGAAACGAAAACGTGCCGCAGGAGAGCTCCCCATCGCCGGTTCCTTAAGTTTTCGTCCCTTAAAGGATGGAACAACCAGTCCAAATACGAGAGGCCAGCCAGCAGAAGACCCTCCGGCCTGAGCGCGATGGCCAACGCGAACAACGCCGAGACGCGAACCGGGATTGAACTGCTGTGGACCCGAAACCATGCGTAAATGGCCAGCAGGGACACGAACGCGAACAGCGTCGTCTCCATCCCGGAAGGCCCCAACCAGGCAAACCTGCCGATCAGAAGCGACAGCAGGCCGCCGGCAAACGCAAACGGCAAGCTGAGCCTGAGCTGAAGCCCGATCAGATAAGCCAGGACGCCGGCTCCGACAAAGGCGGCCATGCCGATCGCCTTGGCCGGAACGACATACCCCAGGCCGATCACCGCCAGCACCAAGTCCCACAACAGTGAGGTCGAACCCGGCGTGGGGGCTCCGGGGTTGAACGAGAAGCCGTGGCCGTTGCGCAGATTTCTAGCGAACTGGAAGTGGATCCAACTGTCATCCAGGGGGACGCCGGTCACGCCGCCGGTCGTCCGCGCTTCTTTGATCAAGAACACCGCCAAGACGAGAGACGCGAGGAGGATCAGACCGATAACGAGCAGCTTGCGCAGCCTGAAGTCAGGGATCATGCCGGCCCTGATTCGCATAATTCGAGGGTTCGTCAGACCCGCACTCGATATTCGGGCTGCCGGGGCCGTGCGCGTACGCCCCAGCGCAATCGCTCGACTCGAGACCGAGAAGTGAAAAGGTGAGGTGCGGAGCTGGAGGTCGGAGCGGATACATTCCGCAACCTATTGTGTTCAGAAGAGCATTGGACGCAAGCTCAAGACCGCGAGGGACCCCTCTTAAGCGTGCCGGGGACGGCTCCCGGTGAGCGCACGGGATCTTCTCCGAGGCGCGTTGAGAGCAAGGCCCGGTGAATCGCCATCGGCCTGTTCAGCGTTCACCCGTCGTGACCGACCCGTTGTCCGGATCATCGATTGTGGATCGGATGGAGGCGGATGTCTGCTCGAACCTCGTCTGCCTGCGAGTCAAGCGATCGTCAGCCAAATGCCCGCCGCGGTGATCGCGCAGGCGGTGAGAAGACCTCCGGCCAGGATCAGGATGTAGATAATTCCCTTCAAGTCGGTAATTCTTGATCGTTGCATTCGCCTTTTCCTCCTTCTAACATCTCAGTCGTTCCGCGGGTTAAGTGTTGCCGGCAGCAAGAACACCCGCCCGTCTTTGAGTCAACCCGGAACCCGTGACCGGCGAATCCAGGGCTCGGCCGGAGTCCAGGATCCACATTCAAGTCCCTCAGCGCGTGCCCACCGCGACCAAACGGGACGCATCAACTCCGTAGGGGTTTCCATCAAAATCACCATAGACCTGCGCCTCGGAGAAGCCCGCCGATTTCATTCCGGTCATGATCTCCTCTCCGGAGTAAATCCGCAATGAGAACTCAAATTGGCGAACGCCCTCGCCGCGGATCAGCAACCATTCATTCTGCACGCGCCGCCAATCCTGCTCGACGGCTGATCGCTCGACGAGCAGCGTCCCGTCTTCATGCTCCTGCAGACGAACTTTCTCGAAGCGGCGGGCGAGGGATTCCTTCCCGTGCATATCCAGAACCATCTTACCGCCGGTCCGTAGAGAGCGGCATACATTGCGCAGCACCTGCAGGTTGTCCTCGTCCGATTCGAAATATCCGAATGACGTATAAAGGCTGATGGCCAGGTCGAAAGCTTCCGGCCGTTGGAAGCGCCGCATATCTTCATTCAGCCACTCGATCGATACGTCCCTCTCTTTCGCACGGACCCGTGCTTTTGAAAGCAAAAATTCGGATCGATCCACACCGGTGACGTTCAGACCGCGCGCGGCCAGCGCGAGCGCATGGCGGCCCGGGCCGCAGGCCAGATCGAGCACATCCCGCCCCGAGAAGGCGGCCAGTTCCAGCACCTTCTCCACCTCGGCTTCGGCCGCCTGGAACTTCTCATCGGTGAAGATGTACGGGTATAAAGTCCGCCAGAAATCCTCGTCTTCATGCCATTGTGTCATCGCTGTCTCCACCCTCGGCCCTCACCGGTCATTGTGCCAGCATCCTGGACTTGCTGCGAAACGCCCTACGCAAGAACTTCGATAGCGGAGGGCCGCGCGCGGTGTCAGGTAGACGGAGACCGCGTGGAAAACCACAGGTTCACCGATTCGATCTCCGGCCAGGTCTTCCTACTCCTCACGGCCCCGGTCCCGCACGCGGATCACGAATTTCAACCCGGACCAATCTTGATCGATGGCCGCCACCTTGACGTCAACGAGATCATTTTCGAGCCCGATTTGACGAACCGCGTTCTCCTTGAGCTCACCGGCCAACGGCGACGATTGCTTGGGCCAGGAGGCCCAGATCATGCCATCCTGCTTGATCTGCGCGCGAAGTCGCGGCATCCATTCTTCGAGCTGCTCCCGCTCGGTCGCAAACACATGAACGTAGTCCAGTTCCTCCGAACTGGAGTCGGCGACTTCGGCGCCGTTCGGCAGTGGACCGAGCAGTGAATCCAAATGGTCGGGCGCGTTGACCCAAAGGATGCGAAATCCCGGACGGATGCCGAGTTTCTCGACCAGGGGTCTTTTAGAGTATCCGCTCATCACAGGTTGAATGGATCAGGATCCACTTCACTGCGCGGCCGGCCGTGGGATTCGATGAAGATCCGTGAGCTTCCATGCCCCTCCGTTTTGGATTAGACGCTGACGATCTGGGCGGGATATTCTCCCCCGTCGTTCTCGCGCTCGGCCCACGCGTGATCGCCCAGCAGGACCACATCCGGACGTAGATCCTCTGCTCTGGACGGTGAGTCCGATATCCGCCCCAGGCGTTACTGATAGTCTTCACGAACCGGGCTGAATACGTCCACGATCTCGCAGTCCGTCAGCGCCCTGCCGGAATGCGGTGCATCTGCGGGGATGACCGCGATGACCCCGGGGCGCAGCACTTGGGTCTCGCCGTCGAGGGTCAGTTCAAATTCGCCTTTCCACACGATGGAAATCTGCTCGTGCGGATGCGTGTGCTCCGGGAAAGGCGAATCGGCCTTGGCCGACCAGCTGGCCACGGTCATGTTCTCGACATGCAGGAACTCCCCCAAATAGCCCGGGATCATCTCCTCACGGTCCATATCGCCCAGCTCCACAAACGGCATAATTCACCTCCGGTTGCTTTCAGCGCATCTGTGTCCGGCACTTCCGCCCGTGCCAATGACAATTATGGCCATCCCCACCACGGCCGCCAATCGGAATGCAGTTCCGACCCCGTGCGATCTCGCAGTTTAACGGATCCAGAAGCCCCTGCCGTCCAAGCCGGGGCCTCTGCGGCGTCGAGTTCCGACCACGTCAGGAATGAGGAGGGTCATCCGCCGTCACACCAGGGGCCAGACCCTCGCTGAGTGGATCCGCTTCCCGGCCTGCTTCATTCACCTCCCAGCCGGAAGCTCCCGCGTTTTCTCCAGGTGCCGGTGCGGTTGTCCATGAACCAGACTTCGTCGGTACGGCACGACAGCGGCAAGTGGCGCCGGGAGACGCGTTCGAGCTTTCGGGCAAGGGACTGGAGGACGTCATCAAACCCGCTCTGGGCGACGGTCAGATGGGGGACGATCTCCTCGAACTGGCCACCGTACGACGGGGACTCTGGGAAATGATCCTCCACGACCCTTATCAGCTCCTCAAACGGATCGACCGGCTCCGGCGCCAGGTAAAGCGCGTCCGGAAACCTCCTGATGCCGTTGAATGAAAACTCGATCGCCGCGAATCCACTGAATAGATCCGCCAGCCGATCCGAAAGGTCGTCCTCAGGATTCACTCCCGGCAAGAATGGGTAGTTGATCGTGATGTGGGCGGGTATGCCCTGTTGCGCGGAGGGATCATGCTGAAGGCGAAATGGCCCCACCAGCGGCTCCGCCTCGGGAACGGCGATCAACAGCGCGGCCTCATGAAGGCTTTGATCTTGCTCCGACATCCATCCCTCCGGAGCTGCCAAACTGGCCGGGGCCCGAACGGCAGCCTCCCCCCGGCAGATCACCCTAAGCATCCCCTGCCCAATTAGCTCGACCGATAATTAGCCCGTGGAATTTCCGATGGGCCGCAGTCCGCAATCGCTGACGCGTGGCCCACCTTTGGCTAGCCAAGAACGAACGAGACCCCGGCCATCAGGCTGACGAATAAGAAAGGTTGTGGTGGAAGAGCTTTAGCCCCAATCACCAGGACGCCCAGGGGGATCCAGCCTGCGACCCCACCCGCAACGAGCAGCCGAGCCGCCGCGAGCAGTGTGTTCACTCCAACCGCCCCCGTGGGCTGAGCTGATAGAGGCCGGGCGTGAGGCATGGAGCCGCCAAGAAGTTCAACGAACCCAGAATCGCGACAAATCCGGCAATTTTGATCAGGCTCATGTCCCTTCTCTTCCGTACTTAGAGGTTTTTAGAAAGCGATGGACCCCAAGGGTTCCAGACGATCCCCTCCTCGGCCAAGGTGGTATTGCCGGCTCATCCGTCTCTACGAGCCAGATATTCAACGACGGCCTCGTGCGTGTATGGATCCAGCGGGAGCTCAAGCGCGTCCTGGGGCCGACTCCACAAGGATTCCTGGGCCTCCCGGTTCAATTTAACTTCGGTGGATGAAGTATGGCAGACGAATTCGAAGAAGATGAAATGCTGCCTCGCCCAAAACGCGTCGTCGAATATCATCTCCTGAAACAGCAGGAATTCGACGCGATGGACCTCCAGACCGGTCTCCTCCGCCACCTCGCGCTCGACCGCCGCTTGCAGCGTCTCACCCAGCTCAACATGACCTCCCGGCAGCCCGTATAAGCCGCGCCATTTGTGCGACTTCAAGAGCAGCAACTGCCCTTCCGGGCCGATCACCAGCGCTCCCACGATCGGCTCCGGATAAACTTGAGATTCAGCGGCGGATCGCGGGCTTGACATCAGCGGCCCCGCCTTCGTCGGCCCCTATCCAACCAACCATACGCCCTACCGTCACCCAGGGTCTCGCGGACGACCGCCGCTTGAACAGCTCCCAACCTGTGAGACGCGCAGCAGAGCGCCCGTTCCACAGCTCGAAGTTGGATGGACGAACGAGGCCCTTGGCGATCTGGGCGGTGGCGTAAACTGGCCGAACTGGAACTAACCCTGCTCCATCACCTGCTTTAGGCCTTGGAGATCCTTCTCGATCTGTTTCTCCAGCTGCTTGCCGACGAGACCCTCCGCCACCTTAAAGAAGCCTCCGACTTCGGCCTGACCGTCGAGCTTTACCAATGTCCCGCCGTCTTGAGGCTCCAACGTTATGGTCAACTCGAACGGCATGGGCCCTTCCAGAGCCTTCTGACCGTACCGGTTCGGCGGATCCCAGGCCGTGACCTCAGAGGTGGATTCGATCTCGCGCCCCATGAGCTTATCCACGGAGCGCAATTTTGACCCCACGCCAATTTGGCCTTCCGAGATCCATTCAGCGGAAACGGCGCTGTCACGCCATTTGGCGTCATTTGTGGGGTCGCTTGCGAATTCGAACACCTCCTGCGGCGGGCGGTCGATAAAGACAGTCTTCGTGAATGTAATCATGGTATAGGCTCCTCTCCCGCTATGTCCCGGACCAAAGTGTCATCTTCATGCCGTATGCCAACTCAATAGGACTCCCCTCGGTCCCCCTTTCCGCCGGCGGCATCTTTGCGAACCGCACCAGCCGAAAGTGGCCGTCTCACATCTTGCACCCATCATACACCCCGAGGCCACCCGGACATTCCCTGATCCGGCTGACCCCACCCTTCAGTTCGATGGTCCTGTTCAGTACGGGATCACTTGCAGGCAAGTGTATGGTGAATAACCCCGGCTTGCACGCAAACGGTGAGGTCGCAGAAACCCTCATCCAGGATGAAACCTTCCAAGCCGTGCTTCAGGTTCTCTTCGGTGAACGCGTGCCAGGTCCATAACGCGCCAAACAGGCGCCCGGCGAAGTTCCTCGGTTTCCCGAAGTCGGAAAGGAGCAGTTTTCCCCCCGGCTTCAGCACTCGATAAGCTTCGGCCAAGCTCGCGCGCTTGGTGTCCATAGGTAGGTGGTGAAAGGTCAGCGAGCTGACCACCCAATCGAACGACGCTTCGCTGAAGTGCAAGCTCTCGGCGGTGCCCTTCTCCACCCAGGCACTCGGCGCGTTCCGCAGCTTCTGCCGGGCGACGTCGAGAATGTCACCAGAAGGATCGACGCCACATAGCGAAACGTCATCCCCAAGTGAGCGATGGAGCTGGTAGAGGACCTCTCCGGTGCCACATCCGATATCCAGGAGATACTCCCCGGGACGAATATGGATCCTGCCCACGTGGGCGCGAGTCACCAGGGGTACTCCGAACAGCGAGTTGCCGAGATCGTAGTATTTGGCCCTGACGCCCTCCAGTACATGGCCACTCGTCTGCGAAGCGGCTCCTCCGGCTCGGGAGGAAGCTCGTCTCTCTGTCACAGGTCAAACCCTTCCGCTGGCAGGCCGGCGAATGGCGAGTAAACCCTCACTCGTTGAGAATCCCAACCGACCTGAATTCCGCCGGCCGTCGAAGTGATCCTGATTATTATGGGCAATCCGGAGAAATAGCGCCAGCCGGCGAGGCGTTAATGGAACGTCAAACTGCATCCGATGGGCTTCCATTCTGGGAATTCCCAGGCCTCATTGACGGGTGCCGGGCTCCCACTGCCGGCCGGGGGGCCGGGGGACGCGGGAGCGTCCGTTGCGCCGCCCGCCACCGTGCAACGGGGGCCATGGCGTTCTCACCAGGGATCGTCGGTGGGCCGCTGAGGCACAGTGCCGATGCGCGCAATTTTAATTGAACCAACGGATGGTCCAAGTCAGGCGAGGGAATTTAGCTCAGGGAGCACTCCACCGAAGCGGCTACTAGCCGAGGCGAGGTCCATATCGGACCAATCAGCAATCCTGTGATCCCCAAGGATCGCCTTGAAATGGTCAAGTCGACACACCGCTCTCGTGCTATTTACACGGGCGACACGACGCGAGTTCCGTATCGACAACAGAAGACGAGCTTAGCGGCCCGCACAGACGAGAAGATTGACGGGCTTCCACGCGGCCAAGATGTCACACCCTCCGGCCGGTATAGGGCCTGAGTTGAGAGCCGCGCATCGAGCCGGTTGCTTGCCTATGATCATGATGGACCGAGTGGCGCCGGCCCAAGCAAGAAGGGTAAATTCAGACCCGTCGTGGTCAGTCCTCGTGTCCCCAGCCCTGCTCCTCGACGGCCATGAAGATGTCAACGGCCGAGATCATGCCGATGATCATCCCCCGCGGATCGGTGACCGGCAGGTGATGAATCCCCGCCTCTTTCATCTTAATGGAACACTGCTTGAGGGACCATTCGGGGTCCGCCGTGATCACCGGCGTGGTCATGATCTCACGGACCGCTGTCATCTGAGGATCCTTGTCGCCCGCGACGATCTTGTCCCGAATATCCGTCGTGGTGACAATGCCGTAAGCATCGTCCTCCAGGGCCACGACGAGGCTGCGAATTCCACGGCGGCGCATCAGAGTGGAAGCGTGAGCTACCGAGGCCTCAGGATCAATGTAGATCGCTGGCTGGCTCATAAAATCACGGACCGTGGCTTCCATTTTCCCTCCTCAATAAGCGGTCAAAGGGCTCCTACATAAAGCATACACAGAGGCCCAAGCGGAACTTGGTTAAAGCGGTGAAATGCAGCGCGTATCAAAGAGCCGGGGGGACGAGCGTGTCGAAGCAATCGGTTTTTCACCCACGCGCATCGCTGCATCCCGCAGACTGCTTCAGTTAATCGATTGCATCACTGACCGCGGCGCTCATGGAGGCCGGAAAGCCAACAATAATTGTCCTCTTCAATGCGAGAAGCCAATTCGCTCTCCATGGAGCCATTTCAATAATCGTCAGCAAGGACCCGACAACAACAAGTGACAGGAGGTAAATCGAGAGAACTCTCTTTACATAATCGAACACATGTTGACGCAGCAGTCCTCGGTAGAAGCTGAAATAGGCAAAGGCCGAGATGAAGACGACCGACATGGCACCCAAGATCAAAATGTTTCGGAGCGGAAGAGAGGAACCCAGCTGCCAGGTCTCTTCGGTGAAAGCTACCGGAACGGCCAAGACTCCTGACCCAATCATTATCTGCATCACATCTCGTCTGCGGAGCTCCACCTTCAGCGGAGACACGGCGTAGTGGATGACCTTCCCAGCCGCATCCAGTACCGGAACCACGCGGTGCAGTCGGCCTGCTACCCGCTGGATACGGATGTCCCGCTTCACTTCATTCATTTCCCTCCTCCGCTGTCAGCGTACGAGCGCGACGTTCCTAGAGCATAACGCAACCGCCAGAGATCTGCAGCTCAGGAGCCGGTAAGTCGTGCTTGGTCATTGGCGTCTGCGCCAGCCCCTCCGGCGCAGGCTGATTGGAGCTGGCCGAGTCGGGGGGATGAGTTTTCGGTGTTGAGGTTATGCCCGCGATCGGGAGCCAAATTCGATGGGACTCGAGCTCGCCCATCCGCTTGGGGCGTACCAGGGCGTCGATGGGCCGATTAACCTCACCGCAAAATGGGTCCCGAAGACCGTGGTCCGGGTCTTCGTTGCCTCCAGAATTCCTGACGCCTCGCGTAATTGGACTCCTCACATTTCGAGCAAGCCCGGCCACCGGTGCGTCCTGAGCATCTTCGCGCTACCCATGGGTCATCGGAGCACGCAAGAGATTGGGGGAGCTGGTCAGACAGCAGGTTTTCAATGGCAGGGAGGGTGGGAGCCCGCTCAAGGGAAAAGAGAAAGTGGAGTGAGCAGCTGCACAATGAGATTGGCGCTCCCGATGGTCGGGATTGCGGCCTAGTGGCCTGTCCTGACGCCCCGGGACTTCGACCTCTTACCCGGTTCTTGGACCCGTGCTTTGCCGCTCACTCCTATCTATATTATACACCCTGTGTCAAGTGCCTCCGAACCGCCGCCAGCAGACTTCAAATGGATTAAGCCCAATGCCCGCCTAATGGAAGTCAAGCCCTTTGGTTACGGCGGATTTCTATGGGGCGGGAGCGACGGTCCGCCCCCGCCCGCCGGCCAACGGGCGCTCCCACACCGGTACGCCGCGCACAGTGCCCCATCTATTCGAGCGGTGCCGTGCGGAATTTGTCCCGATCATCCACGAACCTGTAGAAGCGCTCCTGCGCCGCGCCCACCCAATCCACGGGCGGCCGCGGAATAACTTCCTTGAATGTGCGTCCTCATACCAAACTGCATTTCGGCTTTCCATCGCACCAGCACCTCGCCCATCGCTCCATCAATTCCCGGGCCGGGACGATGAACGGCGATCCATGACCTCAACCGTCGAGTGCCTTCAGGAGGCGCCGGCGCAGCTTTCCCGGCTCCTGCTCCGCGCCGGGCTGAGGGAATTCAACCGGAGGGAACTTGGACTTCTGGTAGCTGGTAAGGTCAATATCCCAGCCCCACAGCAAGGATTGGAAGACCTGAGCCGAAAAATGGCCTTCCCTGATAAGCGTGATTCCCCTATGATCGATTTGGATGATTGGGAAAGATCCGCGCGCCCGGCCCGGATTCCCCGGATCGGACAGGAACATGGGTACGTCGTTCACCATGCAGAACTGTCGCCCTCGCTCTTGATCCACAATTTCGGGCTCACCGCTCACATTCATGGAGGTGGCCACGGGCAGGCTGACACCCTGCTCGCGCATCGAGTCCATCCACGCAACTGCAGAGAGGCAGCCCTCGGGCAGCCAGTTCTGAATCCAATAGGTGCCGTCCTCGGATCTCGAAACCAACCGGTCTGGCATTGACTTCCCGGCTTCGCCTCGGACGGGAGCGCGAATGAAACAAAGCGATCCGAGCCGCCGCACCAGTTTATGCTCACTTAACAGCAATCCTTTGGCGGAGGGGGAGATCTTGTCGGGGTGAAGGAGTTCGATGAATTCAGGCGCGGTCAGCGTCGTGCCAACCGGCCGGCTGCCCCGACGCTCGCCTTTGATCCTGTAAAGGGCGTCAAGGCCCTGCCCGTTATCTCCATCGGCCCACAACCCACATACGCCGCGGATGTAGGTTCCAATCGGGAAGCCCTGTCGCAGCAGGCCTGACGCCCGAGTGCACGAATCCTTGTCACGGATCGAGTTCATCACATGTTCCATAATCTGAGATGGATCAGTGAGGGATCGATGTCGGCGGACCTCGGCGAGCTTGTCGGCTCACGCTGTCGCTCGAACCTGATGACAGGCCCAGGAGCTGAGCGTCTCACGCGGCGGGTGGTAAGCGCGAGGCGTCCGAACTTGCATGCGGAAGGATGTGGACTGGCCTCAGGTCGCTTCGCTGTCAACCATCATTATGACGGTTCTGCCCGCTTTTTGCGAATCGGTCCCGCTATAGCTGATGACACCGGCCGCAGATTCGGCGATCTTGCCTCGGGCTGCCCCTTTGGCTCGAGTGAAATGCGGTGTCACCGCTCAGGAATGTCGCCAGCCCAGGAAGTGAAGCGTGGCGAAGACATCGACGATCGGTGCCAGTATTCCTACCATCCACCGGCCCGCCGCGGGGAACCAACCGCCGAACAGCAGGATAACGCCGGCGATCACCCAGGAGACAACAGCGGCGATGCCCGCGATCATAAAGTCCGGAGACATCCGCGGTCGCGGTTCTTCCGAACGCTTCCCGATTCGAGCGACCTCATGCCGCCAACTGCGTCCACCCGAGATGCGACCGGTGGTCGAGACGGCCATATGAAGTGGTAACCTCAGCGGCCCCATTGCCATCTATTGGATAGGATAGCTACAGAGCCCGGAATTGCGAAACGGCTTCATTCGGCGGCTCGTGGCGTCCCCATTCCTCGACCCGCCCGGTCTGGCGGGGCGAGAGTCTCGAGCAACGCGAAGGATCGCGGCCCGCCCCTGGCCTGCCAACCATTTTGGGCAATCCGCCCCGGTCCACGAGTCGACCTCGCCGGAGCGCATCCGGGATCCGCATTCTCGGCTC
>CAZFCJ010000066.1:0-20945 GCA_964517315.1 uncultured Anaerolineaceae bacterium
ATTTCCTTGCAAATCGACAGCCCCAAGCCGGTGCCTGGCGCGCCGGTGGACTGGCTGGCCTTGCCGCGGAAGAAGCGGCGGAAGATCATGGGCTTCTCGTCGGGGTCTATCCCGATGCCCGTGTCCTGCACCTCGGCGACGATCCAGCCCCGTCCTTCGTGCTGCTCGTGCTCTGTGCGCAGGGTGATGCGACCTCCGCCGGGCGTGTAGTTCATGGCGTTCGTGAGCAGATTGGTGAACACCTGGGTCAGGAGCCGCTCGTCGCCCATGGCCAGCGGCAGATCCGAATCGGTCTCCAGGCTGATCTCCAAATTCTGATCGGCTGCCAGCGCGCCGCGGTCGGATGACAGGTTTCGGATGAGCTGATTGACATCCACAGGCCGGGCTTGGAAGGGGGTCGCGCCGGCCTCGAGACGGGAGAGGGACAGCAGGTCATCGATCAGATGGGCCAGCCGCTCACTCTCACGGCTTAAAGTGTCAATGTACTCGTCGCTGCGCGCGGCCGACTCGGTTTCACTCAGCAAATCGACGTACAGTCGGATGTTGGTGAGCGGGGTGCGCAGTTCATGCGAGACGTCGGACACGAATCGGGACTTGAGCCGATCGAGCTCCTTCAGCGCGCTGATGTCGTGCAGCACACCGACGAAATTGACCACCTCGCCGGCCTCGCCGTGGATGGGCGTGAAGGTCACCGCCGCGTCGTACTGTGATCCGTCCTTCCTTCGATTGATCAGTTCGCCGTGCCACGGATGACCGGCGAGGATCGCGCGCCAAAATTCATCCAACTTGCTCGAGGAACGTTCAAGTGCACCGAGCGTTTCACGAGCGTCCTGCCCGAGGGCTTCGGCCCGAGTGTAACCGTTGAGGCGCTCCCAGGCGGGATTGACGTACTCGATGGTGCCCTCTGGGTCCGTCACCAGGACCGCGTCGCCGATGTTGGTCAGGATGGCTTCCAGTCGGTCGCGCTCGCCGCGCAGCGCCGTCTCGAGCGCCTTGCGCTTTGAAATGTCGAGCGCCAGACACGTCACACCCTGGGACGTGCCCTGCTCGTCTTCAATCCGATTGACCGCGAAGATCGTGGGAACATGGGTGCCCTGGCGGCCCAAGAACTCGAGTTCATAGACCTCGCTTTGGGGCGTTTTGCCGGAGATTCGGTCGCGAAAGCGCCGCAGGGCGTCCTCCTTGATGCTCTCGGGGAGGAGTTTCCCCACCGCCTCTTCTATGTGCAGGCCCTGGATCTCTTCGGCCGGCACGGCGACCATGTCGGCGAACACTTCGTTGGCATACGAGATGTGCTCATCGGGACCGATGTGCAGGATGCCGGTGAGAGAGGTTTCGACCAGGCCGCGGTAGCGGGCCTCGGAGCGGGCCAGGTCGCGCGTGCGCTCAATCACCTGCTGCTCAAGGCGCTGGGCCTGGCGCTCGATCTGCCCGTAGAGGTCGGCGTTCTCGATCGCCACCGCCGCGTGGGCCGCGAAGGCGGTCAGCAGGTGCAGGTCGGAAGGACGAAACGGTCGCTCGAGCCCGAAGCGGCGCACGGCCATCACCCCCATTGTGCGCTGGCGGATGTTGAGCGGGGCCAAGGCCAGGCACTCTCGCTCGTTGTCCGGGGTGCCAGGCACTTGCTCGCTGCGCGGGTCGGAGGCCGGGTCGTTGACGATCATGGCTTGTCCGGTCTCCAGCACGTGCCCCGCCAAGCCGACGCCCGGCTCCAGCGTCATATCCATCATCGCCTCGGCGTGGGGGTCCAGCGCGACGAGAGTGCGCAACAAATCCTCAGCGGGATTCAGCATGTGGATCCGGCTGCCGTCCGCATCCAACAGGCGCTTGGCCTGTTCCGCGATCAACCGCAGAACGGTCTCCAAATCGAGCGAGCCCGAAATGGAACTCGAGGTCTCGATCAGGGCGTGGGATTCGTCGGCCCGGCGCTCCATCTGGCGGTAGAGCTGGGCGTTCTTGATTGCGATGGCAGCCATATTAGCGATGGACTGCGTGAGTTCCAGCTGCTCAGGATGGAACCGGGCCGTGGGACGCCACTTGAACAAGCCCATCGCGCCGATCGGTTCGTCACCGACGAAGAGCGGCAGTCCCAAGAATGCGTGCAGACCGGCGTCCACCCATTCCTGCAGCGCGTCCGGGTGGGCGCGGTACTCATCCAAGACGAGCGGCTCTCCGGTCTCGATCATTCGCCAGGCCAGGCCGTCGCCCCGGCGCTGAGCGGTCATCTTCTTGCCCTCCGGAAGCCCGTAGGTGTACGGGAACTCCATGGTCTCGCCGTCGGCCTGAAGCAGCGCGAACGCCCCCGCGTCGGCGTCCGAGACCTCTGCAGCCAGCTCGATGACGCGCTTGAGCACGACGGACAGCTCCAACGCGCTCGACACCGTCTGCGCTACCTGGTTGCGCAAGCGTTCGCGCTCCAGCGCGTTGTGCGTCCTCTCTCGGGTGCGCACCTGGTTGAGGGCGATGGCGATGTGGTCGGCGAGCGCGGCGAGAATTGGCGTATGAGACTCGGTCAGCCAGTCGGCTGTGACGGTGATCGTGCCCAGTGGCCGTTCCGAGGTGGTCAGCGGAGCGATGATGGTGGGGGTGTTTCCGCCGACCAAGCGCAGAATGACCGGGGTCATCGGCCTGAGCTGTCTGGGGATGATCTGACGGAGCGTCTGCTCGCGGTCAGGCAAGTACAGCGCCTCGCCCTTCTGCAAAGCCCGCTGGTAGGCCGGGACGCCCGCGGGGTCAAATGAATAGCCTTGGATTTCGAGGCCCGTCAAGCGCTTCAGGGTGCGTTCGAGCGCCCCGCTGAGGATGCGGGCCCTGAACTCCAGGTGCCCGTCCTCCGTCATAAGGGCGACTCCGCCGATCAAGTGCAATTTGCGCAGCTCTTCCGAGACGGCGCGCAGCACATCGGCCTCGCTGGACGTCGCGCGCCGCGCCACCTCTGCCGCGGCGCGCAGTGCTGAGACCCAAATGGATTGGACTTTTGCGCCGTTTCTCCCGACGGTCAAATCGGGCGCTCGTTCTCTCATGCGCCGCCAGTGTATCATGCTGGGATTTGGGGGGCTATCCACCCTCAGGGGGACCTTGGTCCGGGGCGCTGCCGTGGATCGGCCCGCGATCGGGTCCCATTGAAGGCGCGATCGCGTCCTTGTAGGGACGTGGCGGTGCCAGAGAGAGCTGCGCCCGCGTGTGGCGGTCATCGTAGTAAAAGCCCCTGCCGGTCAGCGCCAGCATGGGCAGCCGAGCGGGGATCCAAGGGCTGATCTGACGCAGTCGAGCCGCCGCCTGGCCCAGAGCCTGCAGTGGGGCGGCGGGCAATTGGCGGCGTGGAGGTCGCCCGCCTGAAGCCTCGGCGACCGCTGAAAGATACGAGCGCAGGCTCAGATTGTGTCCGACGAGCAGGTACCGTTCCCCGGTTGCGCCGTGCTCGAGCAGCGCAAGCAGGCCTTCAACGACGTCCTGGATGTGGACGACGTTCAGCCCGCCGGGCAGGGCGAACGTTGGCACGCCGTGAGCGAGGGCCCGCGCCAATAAGCCCCCACCCCGCACCCGTGTTTGGCCCGGACTGAGGATGTAGGAGGGCAGCGCGATCACCGCCTCGAGGCCCGCTGCCGTCGCCTGCCAGACCTCGTCTTCGGCTCTGTGTTTGGCGTAGCCGTAGGGCCAGAAGAGGCGGTCGACATTCCAAAGGTGGGTCTCGGTCATGCCCCTGGTCTCGTCGGCGGAACCGGGGCGGGGCACGCCGAGCGCGGCGACCGAGGAAACGTGAACGAAGCGCCGTACCCGCTGGCGCATCGCTGCGCGCACCGTGTTTCGCGTGCCTATCACGTGGCTCTTGGTCATGAGCTGAGCGTCTCGCCACTCGCTGACGAGTCCCGCGCAATGCACGATGAAGTCGGCGCCCCGGGCCGCCCGGCTGATCGAGGGCGCGTCGAACAGGTCGCCTTGGATCAGCTCAACGGGGAGGTCTTCAATGCGAGAAAGGAAGCTGCTTGCGCGGTGAAGCGCCCGTACCCGATAGCCAGCCTGCACCAACGCTCGGGACACGCTGGAGCCTAGGAATCCGGTGGCGCCGGTGACCAGAACGGTCGGTGCGCTCATCGAATGCGGATCAGGAGGAGCCCATCCATTCGACGATCGTGGCTTCGCCCTGGCCTACGCCCACGCAAAGCGTCGCCAGGCCGTAGTAAGGCCGCGCGACCTCCGGGGCGCGGCGTTTCATTTCGTGCAGCAGCGTGGTCAGGATGCGGGCCCCGGAGCAGCCAAGCGGATGGCCGAGCGCGATCGCGCCCCCGTTGACGTTGGTGATCTCATGGCGCATCCCGAGCTCGCGCATCACCGCCAGCGACTGCACGGCAAAGGCCTCATTCAGCTCGATCAGGCCGATATCGCCGATCGTGAGCTGGGCGCGCTCCAGCGCTTTGCGGCTGGCAGGGATCGGACCGAGGCCCATCGTGCGGGGATCCACCCCGGCCGCGCCGGAAGCAACCACCCGCGCCAACGGCTCGATCCCGAGTTCCTTGGCCAGCTGGTCGCTGACAACCATCAGCGCACTGGCTCCATCGTTGATCCCGGAGGAGTTGCCGGCCGTGACGGTGCCGCTCTCGCGGAACGCGGGTTTGAGTTTGGATAAGGCTTCCATCGAGGTATCGCGGCGGGGGCGCTCGTCGGTGTCCACCACGACCGGCTCGCCCTTGCGTTGAGGAATCTTGACCGGCACAATCTCCTCGGCGAAGCAGCCCGAGTCGATGGCCTCGATCGCCCGGCGGTGGCTCTCCAGCGCGAACGCATCCTGCTCTTCGCGCGAGATGTCGCGAGTCAGCTCGTACACATTCTCCGCTGTCTCACCCATTGAATCGTTGCCGTAGGCCTCTTTGAGCCTCTTGTTGGGGAAGCGCCAGCCCAAGGTGGTGTCCCACATGGTCAAATTGCCCCATGGGTAAGCGTACTCGGCTTTGGGCACTGCGAATGGAGCGCGGGACATGTTTTCGACGCCGCCGGCCACGAACGCCTCCCCCTCGCCGGCCTTGATGGCCCGGAAGGCCGCGTTCACGGCCTGAAGACTGGAGGCGCAAAGCCGGTTGAAGGTGACGGCGGCCACCTCGACCGGCAGGTCGGCCAGCAGCGTGGCCATGCGAGCTACGTTGCGGTTGTCCTCGCCCGCCTGGTTGGCGCAGCCGAAGTACACCTCCTCAATTCGCTCCGGCGCCACTCCGGAGCGGCGCACGGCCTCGGCGATCACGAGCGCGGCCATGTCGTCCGGCCGGACCGGAGCTAACCCGCCGCCATGATTGCCGATCGGCGTACGCACGGCGGAGACGATGACGGCCTCAGGCATGATGTCCTCCCATTTCCCTCTCTGCGAGAGGATTTTACCATCGGGCCATTGGTGACTTGGGACGATGGGCTACACTCACACAGTCCTCGGGATACCGAGGAGCCAGCCGTTCGCATCACAAGAGGAGGAGCCTGAAGATGCAAACCAAGAAGTTGATCGCCGAGTTTGTCGGAACTTTCGCTCTCGTTTTCGTCGGCGCCGGCGCGGCGGCGGTCGGCGTGGCCGGAGTGGAAGGGGTTGCCCTGGCGCACGGACTGATCCTTATGGCCTTGGTCTTTGCCTTCGGTGGGCTGTCCGGCGCACATGTCAATCCCGCCGTGACGTTCGGAATCTGGCTGAGGGATGAGATCGACCTGGGGGAGGGTGTCGCTTACGTGGTTGTTCAGCTGGTGGGAGGCGTTGCGGCGGGCTTTCTGCTGCTGTACCTGCTCGCTGGCCCGGTCAATCAGGTCGGCGCCACCGTTTTGAGGCAGGATATGACGCCGGTGAGGGGCCTGATCCTGGAAGCCGTGATGACGTTCTTCCTCGTGACTGCGGTGTTTCGGGCCGCGGTGCGGGGCGGCGCCGGCGGCTCGGCGGCGGTTGCGATCGGGGTGACGTTGGCCGCGGCGATCCTGATCGGTGGGCCGCTGACTGGCGCTTCGTTAAACCCTGCGCGCACGCTGGGCCCGGCTGTGGCAGTCGGAGATCTGTCCCAGGTTTGGATCTATTTCGCGGGCACCGCGCTCGGTGGTGCGCTGGCGGCGGGCTTGGACTGGGCGTTGGAGCGGCCATAGCCGGTGGGGTCAGTCGGCCCAGATTGACTTGGTCACCGGCTGCCATCGGAGCGAGCGGTCTGAGATCCAGGGCGCGTAAGGGGCCATGGTGAGCGCGGCGAGCGCGATCAGAACGGTGTCGTAGTTGACCCGCCATCCCGTGTAGTCCACCCAAGCCTGGTCCCGATCGGGCTTTAGCGGAACGCCCTCTTCCTCCAGCTGGTCACACGCACCGTCGAATTCGATGCGGGCGATACTGATCGGATCGTCCGGCCGGGGGTCGGCATCGTGCTCAATGTGGAAGAAGTCTGCGATCCGACGCAGCGCCAGGTAGCCGCTGCGGATGCAAAGATCGGCGCGGACGTCGCGCGGGATATCGAGTGCGGAGGCGGCGAGCGAAGCCGCATCCAACACGGCGCCGGCGGCCGTGATCCACGAGCGGTCCGGCTGGGGCGAGCGGAAGAAGACGAGGGGAGCAAGAGAAGTGTGCGACTCCTCGATCTGGGTGAACCAGAACTCCCAGGCCTCCCAGAGCTCGCCCAGCTGCGAAAGCCGGTCCAGGCGGTTGGCGCGCGCCAGCATCGTAATGGCCGAGGGCGGAGAGCCGGCCCGGATCTCGAGCATGGCGACCGCGGTCTCGCGCTGGGAGAACGCGTTGTAGAAGGTGGGCAGGTAGGCGATCAGCAGCGCGATGAGCCCCAATCCGATCGTGGCTTCCGAGAAAGCGAGTAAGGTGAGCGGCCAGCCGTCCACGGGCGCGAAACCTAAGGTCAGCAGAGAGGAGCCGCTGGTCCGAAACGCCTCGAACGGCGGCTGGATGCCGAGCGCCCAATATATGCCTGTGTAACCGAGCATCACAAGCGCGATCCAGACGGCGGGCAGCGCCAGCAGGGAAGCGGGCGCGAACAGCGCCATGACGTGGTCGCGCTCGGCGAACGTCCGGGTCCGATCAGCCCGCATCCGGAAAAGCGCGTGCATGCCGCGAAAGACCCACCGGGTGAGCAGGACGTCGGCGCTGCGCGGCAGGACGAACGTCCGCACCGCCGCGCTCAGGGTGGCAATCACCAGCCCGGCGCCGAGCGCCAGGCTGACGATCTTCAGGATCTGCACTGCATGAATAGCCTTCCGCTGACGCTTCCTCATCCTACCCGAGCCGTCGAGTTCAGGGCAAGGTCCGGCCGGAATCCGCTTATCGGCTTGCTTGAAGGAAGACGGGGCGGCGGCTATAATCAAAGCTACAAGCTAACGGACGGTCGATGGGCCGTCCCGAGGTGAGTGCAAAGCCGAGTAGGTCGCGCCCCTCCGCTCAGAGAGCCGCCGGTTGGTGCGAGGCGGTCGGACGGCCGATTGAATCCACTTTGCCGGCCCCGACCCTTCGGGGTCCACCGTCTCTGATAGGCCGAGTGCTGTAAGGAGACCGGCTGGCGCCCGATAACGCGCCATGAGGCCGCCGCGCGCGGCGAAAGCAGGTGGCACCACGAGCGCCCCCTCGTCCTGCGAAGGAGGGGGCGTTTTCCGTTGTCATTGGGAGGTGGAACGTGCTGGACTTACGGTTCATCCGTGAAGAGACAGAACAGGTGAAGGAGGGCCTGCGCAAGCTCGGAGCCGAGGCCCCGATCGACGAGATCGTGGAACTCGACGGGCGGCGCCGAGAGCTCCTGCAGGAGGTCGAATCGCTGCGGCATGAGCGCAACGTGAGCTCAGAGCGGATCGGCAGGATGGAGAACCAAGAAGAACGCCGGCCGCTTATCGAGGAGATGCGCGAGGTCAACGCCCGCATCGACGAACTGGAGGGGGAGCTGCAGCAGGTGGAGACCGCCCTCGAGCAGGCCATGTTCCAGGTGCCGAATATGCCCCACGACTCGGTTCCGGTCGCCCACGACGAGAGCGAAAACGTGGTCCTGCGCACCGAAGGGATTGTCAGAACCGGCGAAGACATGGGCTTTGAGCCCGCGCCGCACTGGGATCTGGGGGCTGAGCTTCGTATCCTGGATTTCGAACGCGGCGTCAAGCTGGCCGGCAGCCGCTTCTATGTGATGCGCGGCGCGGGGTCGCGCCTGCAGCGAGCCTTGATCAATTGGATGCTGGATCTGCACGTTAACGAGCACGGCTACGAAGAAGTGTACCCGCCCTTCTTGGTGAAAGAAGAGGCCATGTGGGGTGCCGGTCAGCTGCCGAAGTTCCGCGATAACATCTACCGCGACGCGGAGCAGGACCTGTGGCTGATAGGGACGGCCGAGATTCCGCTGACCAACATGCACCGCGATGAGATTTTCGAGGCCGATGCGCTGCCCAAGCATTACGTGGCCTACACGCCGTGCTTTCGCAGGGAGAAGTTCTCGGCCGGGCGTGATGTGCGCGGCATCAAACGAGGGCATCAATTCGACAAAGTCGAGATGTACAAATTCGTGACGCCGGACACCTCCTACGATGAGCTCGAGTCTCTGCTCGCCAACGCCGAGGAGGTCTGCCGCAAGCTCGGACTGGCCTATCGGGTGGTGCAGATGGTGACGGGGGACCTCGGTTTTACAGCCGCCAAGAAGTACGACCTGGAAGTGTGGGCTCCGGGCTGTGGGGAGTGGCTCGAGGTCAGCTCGTGTTCGAACTGCGAGACCTTTCAAGCCCGTAGAACCAATGTGCGCTATCGACCGGAGCCGGGCGCCAGCACACAGTTTGTACACACGCTGAACGGCTCAGGGCTCGCCCTGCCGCGCACGGTGATCGGGATCCTGGAGAACTATCAGCAGGCGGACGGCAGCGTGATGGTGCCCGAGGTGCTGCGCCCATACATGGGAGGAGCCGATGTCATCCAGGCCGAGAGGTCGGCGTGAGCGAGCTGCCGCTGATCCTGATTTCAGGGGGGCTGATGCTGGTGGGCATGCTCGGTCTGTTCGTTCCCGTGTTGCCCGATCTGCCCTTGGTCTGGCTGGGCGCGCTGGTCTTCGGGCTGTTCGGCGAATGGGGCCGGTGGGGGCCGTATTTGTTCGCTGCGATCACCGCGCTGGGGCTGGTCGGGGTCTTGGCCGAGGTGTGGGGGAGCGGAGTTGGCGCCAGGTTGGGGGGCGCCTCGCTGTGGGGGATCTTGGGCGGTCTGGGACTCGGCGTCGTGGGCCTGCTGTTCGGCGGGCCGCTGGGCGCGATTGCCGGGATGCTGGTGGGCACATTTGGCGTGGAGCTGGTCCGCCAGAAGGACCCGCAGCTGGCGGCGCGCAGCATGCTGGGGATGGGCGTCGGCTACGGTGTCGGATTGGCGGCGAAGCTGCTGCTGGGGCTGCTCATGATCGGATTGTGGCTGATTTGGCTTGTGTTGACCGGGTAGGGCCGGGCCGCCAGCCGAAAAGGTGCACAGCGATCAGTCGTCCTGGGACGGCGAGACTTCGCGCTTCGCGGGGGTCAGAAGACGCAGCATTGCGAAGGCCAAGAAGCTGAGGGGGACTGCGATCTCCAGGCGTCCGTAGCCAACCGCGGCCCCGACCGCCCCGATCATCCAAATCCCCGCCGCGGTCGCCGTGCCGTGTACGTCATCCTTCTTCTTCAAGATCGCGCCGCCGCCAATGAAGCCGATTCCGGTCATCAGCCCCTGAATGATTCGGGCCTGCACGTCGCTGTCGGGTCCGACCAGCGACGAGGCCACGAGCACAAAGCCGCAACTGGCCACGGCGACCATGGGGAACGTTCGCAGTCCCATCTGGCGCCGTGAGCTCTCGCGCTCGAGTGCCACGGGGATGGCGAGAACAAAGGCGGCGAGAAAGCGCACCAAGTAGGCCCCGAACTGAGCCAGGTCAAACGTCAAAAAATCCATACGCACCCTCCAACCAGCGAGCCCAGCGGTCCATGGCTTCCTCCTGATGGCCGATCGGATTGTGGTTGAAAGGAGGTTTTGCGCCTACGGACGGAAGAACGCCATACCGATGCCCAGCCTGTCCAGCCCCTCCTCCGCCCAATGGGTCACCATCGTGGATGGATCGTCAATCGACTTGAAGAGCGGACCGATGGCGTCTGGATGGCCCATGATGGCCAGCGCCCTGACCGCCTCGATGCGCACCGCCGGGTCGGAGTCTCGGGCCGCCCGATCCAAGTGCTGAACCGCCTCGGGTCCCACGCCGGCCAACGCGTCGGCGGCCAGGCGGGCCAGCAGGCGATCCTCCGCGGACAGGCGTTCGATAAGCGCGGGGATCGCTTCGGCTGAAGGGTGGCTCTTAAGACCCAGCGCGGCGCACTGCTGCACCGAAGAGTCGGGATCGTTCAGCGCTCGAGCCAATGCCTTGCGCGCGGCGGGACGGTCAAATTCAGCCAACGCGCGCACGATCCACCACCGTTGGTCGGCCACCGGCCTATCCAGCGCCTCGACCAAAGGTCCAATGGCGTCCTCGCCGTGGACGGTCAGCGCGGGAACGGCGGCCTGGGCGCGCGCGTCATCACCCGACGTGAGATCGGCGATCAACTGGTCTAGGTCGGCCATGGCGGTGTTCTAGTCTTCGGGCGGTGGAATGGGGAGTTCGTCGACGGGGGTGTCGATCCACTTGTCCCCCTCGTCGATCAGCATGACCGGGATGTCGTCCCGGATCGGATACTTGCGGCCGCAGTCCGGCTCCTGGCACACGAGCCACGTGTCGTGGACGAGCTCGAGCAGTCCCTCCTTCTCCTGGACGCAGTGCGGGCAGCGCAGGATTTCTAGCAGATCTTCGCTGATCATCTTGGGCTCCTTGACGCAACGGCCATTCTAACATGGGCGCTTGCCGCACGTGGCCGGTCACTCGGTCTTGGCGTCTTCGGGCAGATCGGTCCCGGGCCCGTACTCGTAGATCGCCTGCCAGGGCAGGTAGTGGGTCCGGAAGACATCGTCGTGCAGGACCTCGCCGTCACGTGTGACGGTGCGAGTGACGACCACGTCCATGCCGTCGGCTTCGAAGTCAACCTGATCGATCTCGCCCTCCTCGAGTTCGGGGTTTTCCTTGTAGAGGGGTTCGGGGGCCTCGACTTCGTTCATTGCCCCGCTGGTCGTCCAATCGACGCTGCGACCGTCGGAGGTCGAGTAGAACTTCCACTGCAGCTGGTTGTTGTTGTAGATGTACGTCTCCAGCAGCAGCCAGTTCTCAGTGTCGTTGGTGAATTTGAAGTCGACCAAGGGCACGAACACTGTGGCGTCGAGCCCGGGCCCGGGTGAGCTAGGCCCTTGCTCGTAGTACAGCACCCGATACGCATGGGGGTGCCGCTCGACGAGCTCGTAGCCACCGAAGAACGCCGTCCGAAACAGAGTGGTGCTGACTTGGCACACCCCTCCGCCGACCCCCTTGATGGTGCGGTCGCCGTAGATGATGAGCGCCTCCGCATAGCCCTTGTCCAAGGTGATATCGCCCAGGATGTCGGCCATGGAGAGCGTTTCGCCGGGGGCGACGAGCAGTCCGTGGAATGCCTCCGCCGCCGTCCTGATATTCTGAATGCGGGCCGCGCTCGAGCCGCTGAAATAGGTTGAGCGGGTCACCACGTTCTCGGTGATCCCCAGCGCCTCCGCGGTCACGTCGGAGGTGACCTCGGGATCGGTCGTGTCGAACACCAGTGAGGCGCTGTGGGCTCCTTCATCGACGGCCTGGTTGATGGCCTCGATGCTGGCTTCGATGTCCAGGTCGCGGCCGATAACAGCCGGCTCGTGCAGATCGAGCTCCCGGGTGTCGTCGTTGAAGATGAAGCGGGCGTTGCGCGGGTCGCGCTGAAGTTCTTCGACCAACGGCTCCAGCTGCGGGCGCAGTGCGCCTGCGTCCAAGTAGAGGCGGTAGAAACCGTCACCCTCTTCCGAGGCGACCGGCTCGAACCGAAGCCACTGCGCCAAATCGGCGGGCGGGATTTCGAGAGCGGACTCGCCCTCGTTCGTGGTGAGAATCAGCGGCTCGGATAGGAAGGCGTTGGCCCGGCGTGCGTCCTGGCTGGCGTCGAGCACCGTCGGAGGGGCTTCTTCGACCACGAGCCGAATCCGGGCATCGTGCAGTTGGGACACCGCGGACGTCAGCGCCTCCAGAGTCGCGGCGCGGTTCAGCCGCCGTCCGATCTGGCCGGGCTCGGCGATTACCTGTTGGCCCTCAACTCGAAGCTGGGCCTCCACGGTTGGGCGGTCGATCTGCTGAGCGACCCCTTCGAGGTAGGCGCGGCCGATTCGCTGGTCGAACACGACCTGCGGCGGCAGCCTGAACCCGTCATACCAAGCTTGCAGCTGCTGGTCGATGGCCAGCAGGGGGCCGCCGCGGCGTCCAACCGAGAGCGCTTCGTGCGCCATTTTCGGCGCATCTATGGCGACCCCGAGTTCGTGCGGCGACGCCAGCCAGCGGCGGTCGCCGTCCTCCAGGACCAGCACTCCCCGCTGCGGATACGTGAGCTGCTGACCCAGGGCCAGCTCGATCTCCGCTTGGCGCAGCCCGTCGACGGATAGACCGCCGGCGCGCACCCCCGGCAGGGCGCGGTCGAAGAAGAGCAGCCGCATCCCGGCGACGAAGAGCAGGAACGCGGCGGCGATGGCGAGCGCAGCTGCGGCGAGCGCGGCCGCCGCGTAAGCCGCCGCGCGCCGCATCGTTTTTCGATTGACGCTGACTGTTCGTGTTATGTGCATCGCCTCATGACCTCAAGCGCGACATTATAACACCTGCAATTTGCGTGCCGGGTGAGCGGGGTTGCGGGCTCCCGGCCGTGGTACGAGATCGCGCTGACAATTGTGAATGGAGCGGTCGGTAGGCCTGAGGGTCTGACGGCAGCTTTGCGATCCGGGAAGACAGGTCGACACGGATGAGGAGTGCTGGTGATCTGATGCGACTTACCGACTGCGCTGGAACCAGACCTCGATGCTGTAGAAAAAGAGCGGTTCGCCCCGCGGGCCGTCGAGTTCCGCGACCGCCAGTCGGCCGTACTGGGAGAAGGGAAGCGTCACGTCCAGCGAGGCGCTGAAGGTGCCGATCTCTCCGGGCGGATCTGCATCCAGCTCGAGGGGCGCGGAAGCGACCACCTCGCCGTTCCGATTGTGGGCCTCCACGATCAGCGGCCCCGCGCCGGTCGACCAGCCGCCGCCAGCCACTTCGACCGTCCCCATCGGAACGACGTGACCCTCGGACGGCTCGGTGATGGCGAGCTGAGAGGGCCCTCGCCTCCCGGGATGTACCCCTTCGCTGCCCACAGACAACAGGATTACCTCCTGGGTGATGCGCTGGGCCATGCGGCCGTAGCGCCGTTCGAAGGTATCGACCTGAATCAGCCCAACTTCGGAGACGTGGGGGGTCTCGAACGACAGCTCGCTGACGAAGCGGCCGGCGTTGCCGGGGTAGGCGAATAGGATCGAAGTTGATTCGTCGAGCAGCCGGCCGTCCTCGCCGAACAGTCGAAGCTCGACGCGCTCCCGAAAACTGGGGCCCCCGTAGCCGATGACCCGAAATGGGCTGCGCACCTGCGAGCCGGGGCCGGGCTCGAAGAGGATGATCCTGGCGTCGGGTAGATGGAGCGGGGGCCGAGCCGGGGTGCGTGTAGGAGGCGCTGAGGGCGGCTCCAACACAACGGGCTCTGTCGCCTCGGTGAGCGGTCGCCGCGTGGGTTCAGGTGTCGGCGGGATCGGAGTGGGGGTTGGCGGCACCGTGGTGTGGGTGGCGGTCGGGTTGGGCGTAGGCGTCGGCGGCCCGCTCAGCCGCTGGCAAGCGGCGAGCCCCAGTCCAAGCGCCAGCAGCCCCGCCAAGGCGACAAAGCGCGGTCCGGTCATCGGGGGCGGCGCCTGGTCTTCAGCCGAATGAGGACCAGACCTCGAGCTTCCGGCGGACACGGCGGATCACTTCATCGGTGAAGTCGGTTGTGCTGCTGTGCCCCCCCATATCCGGGGTGGCGACTCCATCATACAGTGTTTCAAACACCGACTCGAAGATCGCCCTTGATCCCTGCTGGGCCTCCGGATTCTCCATATACGTGAGGATGGACGCGCAGGCCAGAATCATGGCCATCGGATTGGCCAGGTCCTTGCCTTCCAGCGCCGGGGCCGTGCCATGGGGCGCCTCCGCCAGGGCCGTTTGCACCCTCATCGCCTGGTCGTCGAGGCTGAGCACGAGCGACTCGGAGCCGGCGATGGACCCGTACATCTGGAGGACCAGGTCGGATAGTGTGTCGCCGTCGCGGTTCAACGTCGGGATCACCAGCGCCTCTCCGGCACTGCGCAGCAGGAGCGCGTAGGTTGCGTCGATCAAATGAGGTTCGTAGAGCACAGCCGGGTGACGCTCGGCGGCCGCGTCGAGCTCTTCTTTGAACATCCCCTCGTAGATCGGGCTGACGGTGTACTTGGGGCCGCCGAACACTTTACCGCCCGTTTTCTCGGCGTGCTGGAATGCGAACTCGGCGACCGCGCGGCAGACCCGACGTGAGATGCGTTCCGTCCGGAAGGCGATTTCGTCGCTGCCGTCCTCGGTTTCCTCGCGCCACTCCTCGGCCCCGTAGGCGCCCCCGACCGCCATGCGCACAACGGAGATCGGCGCGTGCACGCCGCCGACCGGGCGCACGTTGGGGATGCGGCGGCCGGTGCGCAGGATGACGTCGGCGTTGAGCTCCTCGCGCAGGATCGCGTTCGGACTGCCCACATCGTCCGGCCCTTCCGGTGTGATCGTGGCCGCCTTGAGGCCGAGGCCAGTCGAGCGCATGGCCGAAGCCGCTTCGTAAACGACGGCGTTGTTCGTCGCGCGGCGCTTCTCGAGGCTCAAGTCGAAGCGCTTGAAGTCCAATGACAGACCGACCACGTCGGGGGCGATCACGCGCAAGGACTGGTCCAGAAGCTCCTGGCCGGTCTGGTCTCCTTCGAGAACGACGAGGGTTGCGGGTTCGGAAGCGGACATAGAGGCCCGGTGAGGTCAGCGCCGAATCACCCGGCTGCGGTGCCGATGGCCCGCAAGGTGATGCCGAACAAGAACAGCATGATCAGGCCGTACCCGATCGCAGCCCGGCGGTCGTCACGTCCGCCACTGAGCAAGTAATAGGCCGGCAGGGTCAGAACCGCGACCCCTCCGTAGAGGAGGTGG
This sequence comes from uncultured Anaerolineaceae bacterium, assembly GCA_964517315.1. GTDB lineage: Bacteria > Chloroflexota > Anaerolineae > Anaerolineales > E44-bin32 > DASWJQ01. The sequence continues at coordinate 15,117 of CAZFCJ010000066.1, forward strand.
ATGACCCGCCCCGGCCGCAATCCTTGGATCCAGAGCACGGTGCCGACGATTCCTTGCCCGAGAAAGAGCAGTTCACCCACGGCCAGGATGCCCCAGTAGTTGCCGTCGACCCCCTTTTTGCGCAGGTAAAGGACGATCCCCCAGAGAGCCGCCACGGCGGAAAAGATCAGCATCGCAATTGAGAGGCGGTCGTGGATCATGGTCAAGGCCATGCCGATGCTCCTACTTTACCCTCGGAGCCATCTCCAAATTGTACAGTTGGCCGAACTTACGCCGCAAATAGCGCAGGTAGGGCTCGGCGTCCAGGCCGCCGCCGGTCACCCGCTGGAGGAGCTCGACCGGCTTGAACTTGCGGCCGTGCCGGTGAATGTTTTCCCTGAGCCACGCGAGGAGTGGGCCAAACTCACCGCTGCGGATCTGAGACTGGATCTCGGGAATCTGATCTTCAATGAGTTCCCACCACTGGCAAGCGATCAAGTTCCCCAGCGCGTAGGTGGGGAAGTAGCCCATGATGCCCATCGACCAGTGCACGTCCTGCAGCACGCCGTCGGCGTCGTCGGGCGGCGTGATGCCCAGGTACTCCTGCATCTTATCGTTCCAGGCCGTGGGGAGCTCGGCGATCGGAAGGTCGTCTTGTAAAATCGCCTGTTCCAGTTCAAAACGCAGCATGATGTGCAGGTTGTAGGTGGCTTCGTCGGCCTCGACACGGATCAGTGAGGGTTGAACCTTGTTGATCGCTTGATAGAAGCCTTCCAGCCCAACCTCACCCAACTGGTCCGGAAACGCCTCTTGGAGCTGCGGATAGAAATGCTCCCACAAGGGCAGGCTCCGGCCGACCAGATTTTCCCATAAACGCGATTGCGACTCGTGAACGCTGAGCGAGGCGCCGTCAGCGAGCTGGGTGCGGCCGAGGTCCCGATCGATACCCTGCTCGTAGATCGCGTGGCCGGCCTCGTGCAGAGTGGCAAATAACGCCTTGGAGAGGTAGCTCTCATCGAAGCGGGTTGTGATGCGCACGTCGTCGATCGAGAAGTTGGTCGTGAATGGGTGCGGTGACTTGTCTTGTCGACCCCGGTCCAGATCGTAGCCGAAGGCCTGGATGACTCGTTCTCCGAACTCCCACTGTTTGCCTTCTGGGAAATGCTGGTAAAGCGGTGAGTCATCGAGCTCCGGCTGTGCGGCGATGGCCTGGACGAGTTCGACCTGGTGGGCCCGCAGGTCGGCGAAGATCTCCCGTACCTGGGACGCTTTCATGTCCGGTTCGAAGTCGTCGAGGAGCGGATCGTAGATGTCTTCGTAGGGTTTGAAGAAGTCGGCGTAAGCGCGGCGGAGCTGGAAGATTTCACCGAGGCGGGGTGCGAAAACGTCGAAATCCGCCTCCTCCCGCGCCTGCTTCCACTCCTGGTGAGCCGCCGAGGTGGCGCGCGCGAAATCACCGACCCATTCTCGGCTGACTTTCCGCTGCTTCTCGATATCTCGACCGATCTCGGAAACGAGCCGCGCGGCGTCGGAATCGGGCTCGAGATCGGCGACCTCCTCGCGGGCCCGCCCCAGCGCGTCCATCATCTCATCGCTGGTGAATTTGTCGTGGGCCAGCTCACTCAAAGTTGAGAGCTGAGCGCCGCGGGCCACGGCTCCGCCGGGCGGCATGTTCACATGCTGGTCCCAGCTCAGGACCGACTTGGCGGCCTGCAGGTCGTGGACCTCCTCCAGCAGTTGACGGAACTGGTCAATGTGTCTCGGCATGGGCTGATCTTCCTCGTTGTCAGGGTTGGATGTCAGGCGACGCGCCAGCGGAGGGAGCGCCCCTCTAACGCGGCCAGCACCTCTTCGGCGATATCGAGCGCGGCCCGTTCCTGCGCTTCGGCGGTCTGCGCGCCGATGTGCGGGGTGGCGATCAGATTGGGATGGCCGACGAGCTCGCTCCGCCCCGGGGGCTCTTCGCTGAATACGTCGAGGGCGGCACCGGCAACCTGACCGGACTCAAGCGCCTCCAGGAGCGCTTCCTCGTCAACGACCCCGCCGCGCGCGGTGCAGACGATCCGCGCCCCGAATTTGGCCCGGCCGAACTCCTCTCGACCGAGCAATCCGCGCGTCGACTCGAGGAGTGGTACGTGCACGCTGATGTAGTCGGACTGTTCCAGGAGATCGTCGAGCGAGACCGGCCGCGCGCCGCGGCGCCTGATCTCCTCGTCATCGAGCGGCGGGTCATGGCCCAGAACGGACATGCCGAGAGCGGCAGCGCGCTGGCCGAGCGTGGCGCCGATGCGGCCCATGCCGATCACTCCCAGGGTTTTGCCGTCCAGCTCTTGGCCCCTAAGGGACTTCTTGGCCCATTCGCCCGCTTTCATGCTGGTGTCGGCGCGCGGCAGATGACGCGCCAGGGCGAACATCAAGCCAAGCGCCAGCTCTACGACGGCATTGGTCGCCGCCAGCGGCGCGTTGACGACGGTGACATGATGGGCCCGTGCGGCCTGCAGGTCGATGTTGTCGACGCCGACCCCGGACCGCCCGATCACCTTCAAGCCCGGCCGGGCGTTCTCAATGTCGGCGGCGCGGACCTTGGTCGCGCCGCGCACGATCAGCGCGTCGAACTGGTCCAGCTGAGACAGGCTGTCCTGTTGCACGACCTCGGCATCCCGGCGCAGACGGTCAACGCCGGCTGGGTCGAGCTTGTCAGTGATCAGGATGCGCCAGCTCATCCGCTGCCCTTCCGCCCCGATCTGCAGGCGCGTAAACCGGCCCCCATTGTAACCGCTGCGGGGGCCGGTTCCAGCTGTCCCTCCTGGGCGAGGTCCGCTCAGGTCGCTTGGGTGGCGCGAGCCGGCGAGTGGTCGGCTTCGATGGCGCGGACCTCTTCGAGACAGGCGTCGTCCTCGGCATTGGACTGGTATTCGGTCGCAAACCATTTCTCCAGGATTTCCATGGCCACGACCTCCGACGTACGGCGCAGTGAGAGGCACAGCACGTTGGCGTCGTTCCACAATCGGGCGCCGCGGGCGGTCTCCGCATCGGCACACAACGCGGCTCGCACACCGGGCACCTTGTTGGCCGCCAGGCTGACGCCCGTGCCGGTCCAACAGAACAGGACACCCTCATCGGCCCGTCCTTCGGCCACGGCTTCGGCGACCTGGCGGGCGACGTGGGGCCACAGCTCGGTCTTGCCCTCCAACGGCCCGACGAGCGTCAGGTTATGGCCGCGGGATTCCAACTCCCGCAGGACGGCGTCGGTCAGGTGGGTGCGCTCATCAGATCCTACGTACAGCTTCATGAGACACCTCCTCGGTGGCATGCGAACACTGAGTCCCGTTAAGTATAGCGATCATTCCGCCGTTTCGAGCTCGGCCACGACCGGCAGGTGGTCGGAAGCGGTGGTGGGCAGGATCTGCGCGCTTGCGACCACCAGGTCGCTGGTGTGCAGGATCCAGTCGATGCGCCGGACGGGAGCGGTCGAAGAGTATGTGAAGCCATCCTCGCTGGAGTTCTGGGTCCATGCGTCCTTAAAACCCGCCTCCAACAACACCTTCATCTCCCGCGCGCCCGGCTCGGCGTTCAGGTCACCGAGCACGACGGTCCGATGACGGCCCGCCCAATCCTGAACGATCCGTTCCGCTTGCCGTTCGCGCAGTGGACCGGCCCAATCGGGATGGTGAAAGTGCGTGTTGATGACGCGCAGCCCGTTCCAGGGGACGTCGATCCAAATGTAGCCTCGCTCGATCAACGCCTCCCCGCGCGGCAGGGCGGAGTGTCCACTCGCGGTCGGCGGGAAGCGCGAGAGGACCGCGTTCCCCCAGAGCGGATCCGAGGTGCCCTGGAACTCCGCGTGCATACCCAACCGGCCGGTCAACCAGCCGACAAGGTCGGTCGAACCGTCGATCAGCCAGCCGCGCGAGACCTCCTGGAGCGCGACGACGTCCGCGCCGCTGGATTCAATCACCCGGGCAATCGCTTCTGGATCTTGGCGCCCCGCGGCGTCGAAGGCGCTGTGGATGTTGTAGGTCATGATGGTCAGCGGTTCGTCCAAGGCGGCCCGCTCGGGCGGCGCCGATTGAGTCATCCCAAGCGCCGACTTGAGCAACGGAAGGGTCAACAGGAGCGCCGCCGAGTAGGCCAGCGTTCGACCGGTCCATGGTTTTCGGCCGACCTCTTGTACCCTCAGTGAAGCCGCCAAAAGGGCCAGGCCGAGCGTGCCCGCCGCGGCTGGGAACAGAATGGGGCGTGGAATGGGGAGGCGGATGTCGAGGCCCGCGTAATAAACGAAGTTGAACACCACGAACAGCACCAGTCCGCTTCCGAGCCACACCGAACTGGCGGCGATGCCGGAACGCCTTTCCACATGGGTTACCGTTCCGATCAGCCCCAGGGTCCAACCCATCAGGGCCTGAGCGAGGAGCACCCACAGTCCCCCAAGGGGGGTTTCGGGCGAGACCGCCGCCACGATCAGGACCAGGATCGCGGCCGCGACCAGCCCGCTGCTCGGCCGGAAGGAGCGCGGGCTGGCCAGCGCCCAAGTCGTGCCGAGTGCGGCCAGCGCGTTTCCCACCATCAGCAAAAAGAAAGCCAGATCGGGCCCGACGTTGGCGACCTCCCCGATCCAACCCTGATTCTGGAACAGGTTGGCCTGGAGCACAAGAAACGGCCCGAGACCGAGCAGCGGTAAGGCGTCGATCCAGCTCGCGTCGGATGCGGGTTGGCCGACGGGGAAGGTTTCCCGTCGCAGCAGGGCGAAGCCAAAGACCACCAAGAGACCGACTGCGATCGGAGGCAGCGGCCCGGAGATCCAGCTCAGGTCCAGAGTGTTGGTGATGCCTTTGATCGCGGAATCGAGCGTGAGGCCCAAAATGAGGCCCCCGCTCCAACGGATGTCGGAATGGATCCCGCGCTGGGCGCGCAGGTGAGCGGTCCAGAGCGGCAGGAACAGTGCGAAGAAACCGGTGCCGACCAAACTCGACCAAAGGTCGACGCTCGCCGAGATCGAGAGCTGCTCGACGGCCCGGCTGATCAGCAGTCCCACGCTGGCCAGCCAAACCGCACGCCGCTGGCCGAGGAGCCGCCACAGCAGCGGGCTGAAAAACGCTGGCAGGAAGGCCCCCAAGGCGTAGGGGGCCAACTGCAGCGAGGGCACGCCCACCACATCCATCATGTACCATGCCAGGCTGGAGAACAGCACGCGCACCAGCTGCATGCCCAGGGCGATCAAGACCGCAGGCAGCGCGTATGCGCGCAGCATTCGGATGTCGAACGGAGCGCTCGTGGCGGCGTACATTAAGATGGGACCTCCTCCCCCGAGGGCCGTGATTATAGTGCGGCCGCATGCCGTTGCAAAGCGGAAAGCGTAGAGCGCTGGCTCCGGGCTCAGGATACAGGCCTCAGGCATTCGGCTTCAGGTATCAGGTATCAGCTCTCGGCTCTGGTTCTCCAGTTTTCAGTCCACCGGTCACCGAATCCCTGATCCCATTGGATTCACCGCAGAGAACGCGGAGAACACAGAGTTTTCTTAAACTTTTCCTGGGCTGAGGGTGGGTGGTGGCGGCGCCGCGGGATGAAGGGCGATCGGGCCGAACACCCGATACCGAGTACCGGGGAACGGATCACGAGCCACCATCCTGGTTACCTGGAAAGAAAACTAGGACAAGAGAAGGCATATCCAGACCTTATGGATAAACCTTCGTGTCCTTGGCGTCTTTGGGGTTAGCCTTCCGGGTCCCGGATCACGGATAACGGCGAACCGATACCCAATCACCAGTCTCTAGTCTCCAGTCTCCGGCCCACCGGTTCCTCTTTACCGATTGTGGGATAATAGAATGCTTGATCGAGGAGGTGCTCCGT
>CAZFCJ010000067.1:0-20238 GCA_964517315.1 uncultured Anaerolineaceae bacterium
ACTCCCGCGTTTTCTGATTGAAGACCGACACCCCGGTCACATCACTGGGCAACATGTCCGGCGTGAATTGAATGCGGTTGAAACTGCAGCCGATTGACTTTGCCAGGCTCTTGGCGAGCACCGTTTTGCCGGTGCCCGGCACGTCCTCAATCAGCAAGTGGCCCTGACACAGCAGACCGATGACTGTCTGCTCGATTGCCTGGGGCTTGCCGATAATCACGCGGCCGATGTTGCCGCGAATTCGCTCGGAAACTGCTTTCACGTTTTCCATAGGGACTCCTCAACCCCCGCCGCCATTCCAACCCTCCTGGACCATCCGGCTGCACGCGGCGGGCCTGCGTTCTGGGAATTCCCAGAGCTCCTTAACGAAGGCCGGGCTGCCACGCCCGGGCGGCGGTATGGGGGCGCGGGAGCCCCCGCTCCGGGGGATCACTGAACTCCTGTCGGCCATCGAAACACCATTGATGGAAGACTAGTACCTGCCCTCCGCGCCTTGAGTTCACCGACGCGGTTCCTTCATTTTAATCTCGATCGACCCTCAGATCAGCATGACCAAGTAAGACACCCAAAACCAACCATACACCAGCGGTCGCCGCAAATCGCGCCAGGCGGCGTAAAGAAGGACACACAGGACCAAGCCGGTGGCTATCCGCACCAAGCCGAAGGGTTCACGAAATGTGGAGTGCGGCAGGAAGACGATCAGCAGAGCGTTGCCCAACAGCGCCCACAGGAGCGCCTCCTTGTTTCCCTCCAGCAGCTCGAGTCCGGCGCGGTAGATCGCCCACAGCGTGGGCAGGATGATGCCGGGCCCAAAGAGAAGCAGGTACAGTAGAAATACCGAGCGGCTCGCCTCGGCGACCCGCCACAAGCCCATGAACGGCAGCCATTCGAATGGCGTGGCCATCGCGCCACCGCTTCCCAATCCCCATTCACCGAAAGTGGTGAACAGCCACATCTGCCAGGCTCCGAACGCGAACAGACTCGCTGCGTGGGCGATGATCGTGCGCCGCCAGCGCCCCTCCAGCGCGTCGGCGAGCAGCGCGGCGAGCAGGAATACGAGTGTGGTCTCCTTGGCGAACACAGCCAGACCGAGCGCGGCTGCTCCCCATTCGAATTCACGCTTTTGACGCAGGAGGAATCCCACGGCGACCAAGCCATATGCCAGCGGCTCGTGCAAATCGAGGCCCACACCGCCGAACACTCCAGCCCACAGACCATACAGCAGGGCAAAGCCGACCCACTGGCCCGCTGCAGCGAGTGACGAAGCTACGGCATAGGTGCCGATCGTGTGCGCGGCCACGTTGACGCCGATCAACGCCCACGGAATCCATTCACCCCGGCCCATACCGAACAGCCGGCCGAGGAACGGGTACAGCGCGCGTTGATAGCGGTAGGCGGGTTCATCCAAACGGCCCGAGACGGACTGCGGGTCGGGCTCAAGGGCCATGTAAACGGCGAACTGTCCATCGTAGCCTTCGCTTCCGGCGGGGTCGCCCTCGGCGAAGCGGGACCCGATCTCGGCTACAGCCACGGGATCCCAGCCAACTCCAGCCAGCCGGTAGATCACGTAGCCCACGCTCAGAACGAGCACCAACGCAGCCGGCCAAAATCGCTTCATGCTCACTCCTCGATTCCCGCCCGCCACCATCCCAACACCGCCACCATCCCAACCAGTGATAGACCAAGCCCCACCACAAACGAGAGCGGCCGGTACTCAAACACGATCGAGTGCTTTCCCGCCGCGATCGGCACCGCCCGGAACAAGTAATCGGCCCGTAGCAGCCGACCCGGTTCACCATCGATTCGAACGCGCCACCCCGGATACCAAAGGTCGGACAGAACCAGCCAACCGGGGCCGTCCGCCTCGACCTCCACCCGCACCCGCCCCGGTCCCTCATCCACGAGCAGCACCACCTGCCCCGCTCCGCCCTCAGCCTCCCGGTCGACAGGCACCTCCAGGACAACCTGCTGATCCGGATCGAAACCGGGCTGCGTTAGGCGGGAGAGCACTTCGTCCGCCCCACCGTCGACCGAGACGGCCTCCGGCACCCAGCGCGCCCGCGAAGGGCCTCCGATTCGTTCGTAGACCGGCTCTTCCTCTCCCCGCAGCGTGTCGGAGAACGCGGAGACGTCCATCAGCCTCAGCCAGGTCGTCCGCTGAGCCGCCGGTAAACCCTCCAGCGCCTCCAGCCAAGTCGCGAACCGCGCCGGCAGCAGCGGATCGAAATTGTCCGCGGAGCGGATGCCGTCGAGCATCGTCGAGTTGGGCAGCCCCACGTCGCGCACCCAGCGCCAATTCTGACGGGCGTGGAAGGTGTCGAAGCGAAAGCTCTCGTAGAACGTCAGATGGTATTCCTGCTCCGAGGCGAGGTAGACCCTGTGATCCCCCTCGACGACCGCGGTCATCTCGCTCTGGCCTCGGTACAAACCGGGCTCGGTCGTCGGATTGAGACCTTTCCCGGCCAGCAGCAAATCCGCCGCCACGACGCCGATGACGGCGACCCACCACACGCGTCGCTCCAGCCTCGGAAGGATCAGGGCCAGCACACCGGCCAAGAACAGCCAAATCCCGGCCGAGGCAAACGCCCGGATTAACGTCGGCCGGACGCCTTCCAGCATAAGGGTTGAGGCCCAAGCGGCGGCGGTCACCGCGCCCGCACCTGCGGTCCCCAGGCGCAGCCAGTAGAGCGACCGTCCCTGCGCCGCGCCCCACAGGTCGCTGCCAAGACCCGCTAACAGGGCCAGCGCGAACACCAGCAGCAGATTCCAGCGGGTGGGAGCCTGGAAGAGGTTGAACGTCGGAACGTGCCGAAATAGCCACGGGAACAGCGGCGTGTTGCTGCCCAGCGCGAGCAGGAGAGACACGCCCGCCACACCAAACAGGAAGCCCGTCAAACGGCCGCGGTTGGACCGGCCGCGCAGCGCGGCGACTCCCGCTCCGACCGCCAGCAACAGCGGCAGCGCGCCGATGTAGATGGCATCCTCCCAATAGTTCGCGTAGCCCCAAAATAGATTGGATTGGGGCCGTCCGAACGCGCCCGGCACGAGCAGTTCCAGGAGCCGCCACGGCCAGAACGAGTACGTCATCGCCAGCTGAGGGTCGAAAGTCCTGGCCCGATGGGAGTTGAGCAAATATTCAAGCGTGGGGAGCAGCTGAGCCGAGGCCAATGCGAAGGCCAGAGCCCCTCCGGCGATGAAGCGAGCCGTCGGGACCAGGGCTCGGCTGACGCGCTCCCGCTGCAGCGCGCGCATGAGCCACCAGGCCGCCGCCAGGAGCAGCGTGTACCAAGCTGTCTGCGCGTGACCGGCAAGCCACTGAAGCGCCAAGGGCAGCGCGAAGCCCAAGCTGCCATGGAGCCAACGCCGCCAACCCGCCCCACGGGTGCGCGTCGTGAACAGGCGTTCAACGCCTAACACCACCCATGGGACCCACGCCGCCGCCGCGTTGATGCTGAAGAAGCCAGCGCGCGCCACCAAATAACCGGACAATCCGAACGCCAGCCCAGAGATCGATTGGCCCAGCCTTCCAACCCCCAGTCGGCGGGCGAGCAGGGCCATACCCACCGCAGCAGTGATCCAATGGAAGATCACCAATGGCCCATGGCCCCAGGCCACTCCCAGCAGCGGCAGAAGCCAATTGGGCGGGTAGAGCAGCGCGGACTGGTGATTGGCCAGCAGCGGAGCCCCCATGCCGAGAAGCGGGTTCCAGAGCGGTAGATGACCCTGGCTTATCGCTTCCCAGGCGAAGATCCTCCACGGGATGAACTGCAGCATCGGAGTCCCCCAGAACAGGACTCCACCGCGGGCCACGGCCGGCCCCAGCAGCAGCAGCGGAGCAAGGATCAGGGCACCCCAGGGCACCAGCGCGTCCGGAAGCCAGCGCAAGTCTCGAGCCCCCGTGGCCCGGGCCGGCTCGGTCACGGCCCTGCCCCCCGAACCCGGTAGATCGTGAACTCACCCTGAGTCGAAACCCGTTCAAGCCTCTCACCGGGGTCGAAAGGCTCGTCGGCCAGCTTCCTTTCGTCGGGTCCGAAGAACACGAAATCCACGCCGAGCTCGTTGATGATTTCGCCGCGCTCCGCTTCCGATCGGGCGCCGTAGTAATCTTTCACGCTGGACAGCGCGGAGTCGTAGGGCACGCTCTCCGGCCCATGGCCTACGGGCACCCTCACGGGGGCCCAGGCCGGAAGCGAGTTGCCGGTCTCCGCGCTGGCCATAACGACGGCATCGACCGCCGCCTGTTCGGCGATCCAGCGATACGAGTCAACCAGTTCACCCGGCAGGAACGCCGGCCGGGCCGGCGCCCTTGCCAGGCGCGCCGCGCCCAACAGCAGGATGAGACTCCCCGGCAATGCCAGCGCGAGCATCGTCGTTCTCAGCCCTCGCCTCCATGGGCGCAAATTCACTTGGAGCACCCCATAGGCCGCCAGGGTTGCCAGCGCAACCCAGCCCCCCTCCGCCAGCCTGCGCTGCACGGTCACCGGAGCGTAGATTAGCGCAGGAAGCAGCACCACCCAGGCCACCGGAAGAAGCCCGTCCCTGCGTCCCTCATGGATCAAGGCGCGAGCACCGAATGCAGCCATGGGCAGCAAGAGCCCGTAGGCCAGAATGTAATAGCCGAGGTGGGGTGAGGCGATCCGATTCTGCATGGCCCATCCCTGTAGAAACGGATCGGCCTGAGATCGAACGACGAGATAGAGCAGGTACGGCGCGGCCGGCGCGAGCACGCCGAGGGTCATCGCCGCCCCTCCCCGCCAGGCCTCCCACTGACCCTTCGCGGAAGCTGATCCGAGCAGCGCCCACTGATGAGCGGCGATCACCGCGATCCCGATCAGTCCGGTCAGAGGGTGGACGAGCGCAGTCAAGAGCAGAAACAGCGCCGCCGGCCGCCAGGAACGGGCACCCTCGAGGGCTTCGAGATAGCCGGCCAAGGTCAGCATGAATAGGCCGCGGGACAGCGCCAGGTGAGGCACTCCAAACAGTCCCAGAAAGCCGAAGGTCTCCGGTGACAGGAAGACCAACGGAACTTCCGGCCAGATGAGTCCCCAATCGCCGAGCAGCAGCAACCAACCGAGTCCGCCTCCCACGGTTCCCATCACCGTGACCCAGCGCCGGCTGCCGTGGTCCTCCACGAAATGAGCCGCGAAGCGGTATGTGCCGTAGACCGCCACTACGACTCCGATCGAGCGCAGCAGGTGAAAGGCGACCACCAGTTGGTCGTGCTGAGCCCTACCGGGGAACAGCTTTCCCAACACCAGGTACGGTATGAACACGGCCACCCCTCGCTGCTCGATCAGCGAATATGGGGTTCGGAACAGCCAATCGCCCACGTTGCCCCGCAGCATCTTGGCGAGGTAAGAGTGGCCATCTTCAACCCCAATTAAATGGCCGCTGAAGACCCAATCCTGACTTTCAGACGCCACGCCAATAAGGTAAGGGATCGTCGTGACCATGACCAGCAGAAGGGCGAGGTTCACTAGCCAGATACGCTCCCGCCGGCTCACGACGTCAGCTCCGACACCAACAGCGACAACAGACCGATGAAGGTCAGACCCAATCCAATCAGTGCGCTCCTTGGTCGATAATCCAACAGCACCACGTGCTCACCCTCCGGCAGCTCAACCGCCTGGAGCAGTCCCTCGGCGGCCTTCGTCGGAACCGGGTTGCCATCTATTCTCGCAACCCATCCAGGGTCCGCATTTTGAGCCAGGATCAGCCAACCTGGACCCGCGGCGCGAACAATGATCCGGTTGGGGCTCCAGACGACGAACTCGGTCGCTTGCCAATCACTGCCGGCGTCCAGCGCAGAAGAGTCTTGGATCCACGCGCGGGGTCGTGCAGCCTTATTCTCGTACATCCAAAGCCTGCCCGACTGACCGGCCGCCACCAAGTGTTCCCCGCTCACCGGGTGGGAGGCGACAATCCAGGCAACGTTGAGCAGCCCCAGTCGGTCCGTGTCCAGCTCGGTGTAGTGCGGGAAGCTCGGGTCTCCCTCCGGAAAGGGCGGCAGCGTCACGCTGTATTCCGAGGGCTCATAACCCACCGCCTCGGCCATGAACTCCCAGTACGCCTTCAGCTGCAGCGGGTCGATCCCGTCTGCACGCTCGGTTCCTGCGCGCGCGGCCCACGCCTGAGGCAGGCTGTAGGTCGGCGAGAACGCCCGCTCCCGACCCCATCCCCTGCTCAGCGCGAGCTCGAACGACTCCGGAACGGCGGAGACTGGCCGGCGCGCTTCGAGCGCTGACAGGTTCAAAAATGTGAGCTCCAGGACGATGAGAACCGCAATCCCTACTGAGACTGCCGGCAGATCCGGTCCGCGAGCCAGTGCCAACAACGCCGCCAGGACGCCTAATCCGGCGAACAGCATCGCCGCTCCAACGCCAGGCCGGGCGACGATGAAATTCGGCCCGATGAGAACCATCAATCCGACAGCGACTCCAACGACCAGCGCAAAGAAACCGACCAATGCCAGTCGGGTGCGCTCCACGGGGGCCAGCGTCAACCGACCCCGTCCTAAATCCTCCACCCCGAACCCGGCCAGCGTGGAGACACACAGTCCAAACAGGAGCAGGAAACGCGCCGGAACCCTAAGCAGGCCCGCGGCTGGCGCAAGGCGCGCCAAAAGAGGGTACACGACGCCGCCGTTGCCCATGGCCAGCAGCAGAAAGCCAAGCGCCATCACACCCCAGAACCAGTGCCTCCTGGCGTTGACCACGAGCGCCGAAAGGGCCAGTGTGAGCACGACGACGCCGACCGCCACATTGACCTCCGGCCAGTGCAGCGGGTTTGGGAGCAGCAGTCCTAGCAGGTCGGTGCCGGAGGCGCCGAGTTCGCCGGCGACCTCCGGGTCAAGCGCGGCCCGGGTCGTGCGCGGCACGAGCTCGACCAGCGGCCATGCCAGCCCCGCGCTCAAGGTCGCGGCCGTCGCGGCCGCCGCCCCCGCCCCAAGCCCGATTCGGAGCCAGCCTCGACCTGCAGGACGGCCCTGGACGACCACGAACGCAGCATAAGCCGCAGCCAGCAGGCCACTTGGCAGGAGCCAACGCGGGTCCGCCAGGAAGATGACCCCCAGGACACCCCCCACCCGCAGCGACGACCGGAGCCAGCCACCTCCACCGCCTGCGGCGCCCGCCGCTCGGTGAACGGCGAGCAGCAACCACGGCGTCCAGCTTACGGCATAGACCAGCGTCACGTGCCCAAGCCCCACCGTCCCCAGGAGCTTCGGCAGTCCGGCCCACGCCGAGGCGGCGACATACGCGGCGACCCGACTCATCCCGAGCTCACGGGTCAGCTGATATTGGCCCACTCCGGTCCACACCAGATGAAGAAACAGGAGAACGTTGTACGTGCCTATTGCAGGGAATAAGAACGTCAGCCAGTGAGGCGGATAAAGCATGGCCGCAAGCGGATCGGCGAGCAAGGGCTGACCGCCCAGCCAAAGCGGATTCCACAGCGGGACCTGGCCCCAACGGATGACCGCATCGTGAACCAGCACCGACAGCGGAAGGTGAGAGACGATCAAGTCCGAGAAAAGCGCCTCCCGCCAGACCAGGTACCGGTCTCCCAGGCCCGAAAGCAGCGGCGCCATCCACAGCGCGCAGGCCAGCGCGATGGCCGCGTAGGATGCGACTTCCTCACGCCACCAGCGCCTCACGATTCGGGCACCTCGAGTACACGTACCCGGCCGCTGCGGAAGGTGGTCAACAGATCCGACAGCCATGCCGGCCGGCCAAGGTCACGTTCGCGCGGGCCGTAGACCACGTACTCAACCCCCGCCCGCCGCAAGTCGGAGAGCGAACCGGAGGCGAACAGCGACTCAACCCGCTCCCGTTGCTGGTCTGCGTGGGGAGTTTCAAACGGATGTCCATACAGCACTCGAACTTGCGTGTGGGCCGGCAGGCGGTTGCCGGTCATCGGAGCCGCCAATACCAGCGCGCCGGAGGTCGCGTTTTCGTCAAGCCATTCATAGGCGCGTTGCTCCCCCTTTTCATACAACAGCAGTGGGTCTCCCGTCGCCACTTGCCCCAGGCCGGCGGCGGTGACCAGCAGGTTGCTCGGAACGGACAGGATCACAACCAACAGTGCTGCGGCCTTGCCCCAGGGCGTGGTTCGGACCAACCGCGCCAGTCCCATCCCCGCCAAGCCCGCCAGGGGCAGGAACAGCCCAAGGGCCAGTCGGCGCTGCAGCGGGAACGGGGCGTAAAGCAAGACGAAGTTCACGATCGCCCATGCGATCAGCAGCCGTCCGGCCTTTCTCCCACGGGCCTCCGTCCCCACCGCGCCATAGGCAGCCGCCGCGCCCACCAAGCCGAACCCCAACAGATAGGCGGCCAGTGGCGGCGATGGCGTGTAGTTCTGAGCGTTCCAAAGCGCCAGCGCGGGCTGTGTGCGCACCGCCCACAGATCGTACAGCAGCCAAGGTCCTGATCCGATCCCGAATGCCAGCAGCCGCCGGCCGTGCGGAAGAAGCGGGCCGGACCCATCCGGGCCGCCTGCACGATGCGCCCGAATACCCTCCCACGCCAACCAGGTCGCTCCCACCGCCAGCATGGTGAGCACCACGAACGGCTGCACTAAGGCGATCGCGCTGCCCACCACAGCAGCCGAGAGGAGGTGAAAGGGCCTGGCAGTATCTTCCAACAGCAAGAGTCCGGTGATGGCGAGCAGCGCGGTGGTCAGCGGGAAATGTGGATTGACCAGTGCGGAGTAGAAAGGCACCGCCTCGGGCATGAGCAGGTCGCTCGTGAGCAGACCCAGCGGCCCGGCCAGCCAGCCCAGACCGCTTCCCACTGCGAACAGGGCGAACGACCAGCGCAGGCTCGCCTCCCTGGCCGCTGCCCGCCGGAGAAAGAAGAACGCCGCGGCGAACATCAGTCCCGAACATATCATCCGCGCGGCGTGAAACACTTGAAGAAGATCGGCTCCCACTGCACCGGCCACGTGACCCAATGCGAGGTAAAAAGCGAACAGGAACGCGCCCCGCCCGGGTTCAGGCGCGTACGGAAGCCGGAAGAGCCAATGGCCGGCCGCTCCCTGACGCATCTTGGCCAGGTAGCTGAACCCATCCCAGGGGTTGACCAGAAAGCCGGTAGTATCGCTCCCGGCCGGAGCTAACCGGCCCGCCAACACATAGGGGAGGAGTACAAGCACGAGAACGACCCCGGTTAAGACCGCTGCAATCGTGACACTTCTGCGAGAACGCACTCTGCGGATTGTAGTCCGACGCGTCGTCTTGTGCCATCCGTCGTGCTTGCCCCCGCCAACGCTTAGCCTCTATAATCTCAGCATGGCCCGGATGACCAATCTCTACCGCCTGCAACAAGTTGAGGAGGCCTTGCAGCGCGGCCGCAATCGGCTCCATGAAATTGACCGGATCCTGGCGGAAGACGAACGGGTTGCCCGGGCGGAGAAGCAATTCGAGCAGGCGCGTGACGAGTTCGTACGGGCCAAATCGCAGACCGGAGAGGCCGAACAGGCGGTCAGCGCGCAGCGCAACAAGATTAAAGACACCGAGCAGTCGCTCTACGGCGGCGGCGTGACCAACCCCAAAGAGCTCCAGGATCTGCAGCTTGAGTCGGAGTCGCTCAAGCGCTATCTGACCACCCTGGAGGACCGGCTGCTCGAGGCGATGATGGAGCTCGAAGTGGCGGAAGAAACCTACGAAGTCGCCAAGCGCAATCTCGAGCAGGTCCGTACCGAGGTGGCAGCCAACCACGAGGACCTCACCGAGGAGCGCGCCGCCCTCGAGAGGGATATGGAGAGACTCGAGATTGAGCGTGAGGCGGCTTTGGCTAACGTCCAGGAAGAGGACGTCGCGACATATGAGACCATCAAAGAGCGGGTGGGAGGCTTCCCGATCGCGGTGGCGAAGGATGGAACTTGCGGTGTGTGCGGGATGACGATTCCCGGTTCGAAGGCGCAGCGGGTGCGGGGCGGAGACGAGATCATTCGCTGCGAGAGTTGCGGCCGTATACTTTACCCAGGATAACCGGAAATGCCGTTCGGTCCATTTGGCCCCTTTGGAATGCAGTTCGACCTCCCCGAATTCATCGTCGGGCTCGTTTCGGGCGTGGTCCTCACCTGGCTGGTTACCCGTTTCAGGCCAATTGTCAACTGGCTCCTCGAGCTGACGCAGGACCTCACGTCCAGGGCCAGGGAAACGTTCACCGCCGGCGCCCAGGACCGTTACGAAGTGGAGCTGATCGAGCGGGCGGAAACCCTCCACGCCACTCGGGCGTTCTTCGCCCTCCAGGAGGTGGTCATCCCGCCGCGGATCCTAGCTCCCTCCCCGCCGACCGATCCGGAAGATCCCGAGACACTCGACGTCGGCGCGCTCGCCGTGCTACCCAACCTGCCCGATACAACGTACCTGTCCGCCGTTTATGGCGCTCCGTCACTGCTTCTGACGGCAGCGGTTCGCCAAGGCCACGATATGCTGCTGACCGGCCCGCTCGGCAGCGGCAAGACGACCGCGCTCTGCTACCTGGCGCTTGCGGCGAGCCGAGGTCGCTTCAAGCATGAGTCAGGCGATCCTTATTTCCCCATTCTGGTGCACGCCGCCGATCTCACGTCCGACGCCGCGGCTTCCAAGTCAGCGCTCGACGAATTGGTATCGGCCGTCCAGAGCACGGCTTCTGCGGGGCTGAAGCCTCGCCTCCCCGGCTACCTACCCAAGAATCTCAAAGAGTCGGCCGGCCTGTTGTTGGTCGACGGCCTCGACGAGCTGGCGGAGGACGAGATCCAGGATGTCGCCCACTGGATTCAGCTCCTGCGAAATGAACACCCTACCCTCCAAATCGTCGCCGCCGGTCCCGTGCGAGGCTACGACGGTCTGCTGAGAGCCGGTCTGGCCCCGGTCACCATCGCTCCCTGGACCGATATCGACCAGCGCCATTATTTGGAACGCTGGGGTGCGGCGTGGAAGGAGCACGTCGCACCCGAGTTGAACCGCAGTCAACTCGAGGACATAGACCCGGCGCTGATCACGGGATGGTTGGCCGGCACATCCCGCGGTATGACCCCCCTGGAGCTGACGCTGCGAGCGTGGGCCGCATACGCGGGCGACGTCCGAGGGTCTTCGATCCTGGACGGATACCGCGCTTTCCTGGGCCGGTTCCTGTCGCAGGAAGAACAGCAGATGGCGGCGTCGCTCGCGGCGACTTGGATCGAACAGCGCAAGGGCGCCGTCGCCGAGTCGGAGCTTCCCAGGGGCAGCCCGGTCGCGAGCCTCATCGAGGCGGACATCCTTGTGCGCCGACAGGACGGTGGGCTGAGCTTCCTGCTGCCCGCCATCGGCGCTTACCTGGCCGCAGAGGGCATGCTCAATGCGGGGGTCCCCGAAACGATCGACCAGGAAACCTGGTCATTCGCCCGCGCTGCACACGCCTTCTACATCGCCCATGGCCAAGGCCAAGAGCAGGTCGAACACCAGCTTCAGGCCGACGACGGGGAGCTCGAGCTCAGCACCCTGCGCGTCGGTCGCTGGCTGCGCATCGCCCCAGCGAAGGCCCCTTGGCGTCCGGCCGCGCTCCGGGCGCTGGGCAAGACCATACAGGATGCCAAGAAGCCCTACGGCTTGCGGCTCCGCTTCACCCACACCATGGCCGAGGCCAAGGAGCCCACTGCCGCCGTGTTCTTCCGTCGAATGTTGGAATCCGATCGTCCCAGCAGCCGCATCTTGGCCGCACTCGGCCTGGGCGGGGTCCGGGACCTGGAATCGGTGGCCGAATTGAAGAAAGTGCTCAACCAGGACACGGACATGCGCGTCCGCCAGGCCTGCTGTCTCGCCCTGGCGGCCTTGGGCAATGACGATGCCCTGGAGGCGTTGGGCGAGCTCTTGCTTCAAGGAGATGAGAACGTGCGAGTTGCGGCCTCCGAGGCGCTGGCGATTCACGGCGGCGAGGGCCACCAGATGCTGGCCGATGCGGTCGATGTGGACGAAGTCATGACGCGGAGAGCGGCGGTGTTTGGACTGGTGAGAGTTCCGGAAAAGTGGGCCACCGAGACGCTGCGCGCCGTGCAGATGGAGGACCCGGAGTGGGTTGTGCGCGGCGCGGCGGCCGAGGCACTGGAGAAGAAGACAGACCCCCCTTACAAGATCCACCCCCCGCCCGATGAACTGGCGGACCTGCCGTGGCTCGTGGCATTCGCCGCCCGGGAAGGACTCGGAGTGGGACCCGGCCGTCCGGCCCTTGAGATGATCCGGCGCTCGCTGAACGAGGGCACGCCGGATGAGCAAATTGCTGCTTTGGAATCGCTGGCCTGGACCGACGCCGGCGAGCTTGACCTCGAACTGCGACGGGCGCTTAATGAGGGGGAGCCCTACCTGCGGGACGCGGCTTACGAAGCGCTCTGGCGCCAAACGGCCGGCTCGACGCCGGCGAGTGAGCCGGTCCAAGTCGAAGGCGCCGACTAGCGCCCCTCACGACATCCTGGCCAGCTCCTTCTCAATCCTTCGTTGAGCCTCGGCGGCGGTCATGTCCAAGACGGAGATGATCTTGTCCAACCCGCGGGCGCCGGCCACGATCTGAATTCGATTTTTGCGCACTTCCAATATCTCCGCGAGGAACTCGACCAGGGCCGCATTCGCCTTGCCTTCTGCTGGCGGTGCCTGAACTCGAATCCGGAGGGTCCCGTCCTGCATGACCTCGCCGATTTCCGTGCGTCGGGCGCGGGGTGTGACGCGAATAGTCAGCGCCGTGCCCTTCTTCCCATCGTGCAATCTGAACTTGCGGTTGCTCATATCAGCGCGATGAGAAGCTGCACAAGCACCGATTCGATCACTTGTATCAAGATGAGCAGCACCAACGGACTGAAGTCCAGCATGCCCGTCCGGGGCATGAAGCGTCGGATCGGCGCCAGCATGGGCTCGACGAACGAATCCAGCGTCTGTCGCAGTGGATGATACGGGGCCATGAAGAAGCTGAGCACGACGTCCACCAGGATCACGATGCTCAGCACCGTCGAGGTTACCCGAATGACATTGATCAGAATGATTATCACCGTGTTTCCCTCTTCTTTGTCCGCGCCTTGGTTCAGGGCCGAGAAGTTGGGCCCCTCCCGCTCGCCCTTTCACGACCGCCGTTCGCCGAACAGCGTCCGGCCCAGGCGGAGGATGGTCGCGCCCTCCTCAACCGCCAATTCGTAGTCGTCGGTCATCCCCATCGAGAGGTGCTTCCAATTCCCCTCTGGCAGCTCTGCCCGCAGGAAATCACGCAGTTCGCGCAAACGGCGAAATGTCCCCCGCACCGCGGCATCGTCGTCCACCCATGGGGCCATCGTCATCAAGCCTTCCACGCGCAGATGGGCCATCTCCAGGATGCGGGCGAACGGCTCGACGCAGGCTCCCCACTCGCCAGGGTCCTCAAGGCGCCAGCCGTACTTCGATTCCTCGCCGGAGACGTTGCATTGCAGCAGAACGGGCAAAATCCGTGATGCATTGCGCGCGTGTTTGTTCAGGTGACGGGCGATCTTCATGCGGTCGATGGAGTGCACACGTTCGAATACAGGCGCGACGTCACTGGCCTTGCGGCTCTGAACGTGCCCGACCATCTCCCAGCGCAGGTCCTCCAGCTCGGCCAACGCGTCACGCTTTTTGAGACCTTCGCCAACCCGATTTTCACCTACCGCCCGGAATCCACTCTCGTAGGCAGCGCGCACGGCCTCGAGGGGATGTCCCTTCGTGATCGGGAGAATCTCGATCCCCTGCGGCGAGCGCCCAGCCCGATCCGCGGCGGCTTCAATTCGACGCTGGACCTGAGCCAGGTTCTCGTCAAGGACTTCGACCAGGGTCGTCAAATCCGAGCTTCCTTGCGCAGCGCCAAGACGGCGGCGAACCGGCCGGTTCGTCCGTTCTCACCGCGGTGGGAGAACCAGTTCATCGGGTCACAGGCCGTGCAGATTTGAGACTGCTCCACCTTCACAACCCCTGCCCGACGCAGCAGTTCGCTGTTGGCGCCCGGTAGGTCGAAGTGGACTTCCCCGTTTTGGGTCCACAGATAGTTTGAAGCCTCCTCCCCGAAGCTATCGCGGAACGCGTTTACCACTTCCGGCCCCACCGGATAGTGGTGTCCGGCAATGGCCGGACCGATCCCGGCCACCATGTCAGCCGGCGCGCTGCCGAACGTCCGCTGCATGGCCTCAACTGCCCGGCGGGCAGCTTGGAGCACGGTGCCCTTCCAACCGGCGTGGACGAGCCCAACTGCTCGTCGCTTCACATCGAACAGCAGGATCGGAACGCAGTCTGCGAATCGCATCACCAGTGTCACGTCCGGGGAGTCGCTCATCAATCCGTCCGCACGCGGGTATGGCGGGCCACCTCGCGGTGTCTTCGCGTGCAGGATCGTGGCGGCGTGCACCTGCCACACGTCGAACGTCGAATCCTGGGGGCGTGCCAGGTGGCTCAGGATTCTGCGTCGGTTCTCGGCGACGCGCTGGGGATCGTCGCCGATGTTGCCGCCGACGTTTAATGTCGCCCATGGGCCCCCGCTCACACCACCCCGTCGGGTGAAAAGCCCGTGGGCGAGATCGTCGCTTGGGAACGAGGTGAAGCGGTAGACACGGAGCCCGCAATGGTCCTCATACGGCATGAGATCAGTTTAACACGCGCCCCGAACCTGCGGTCAGCCGGCGGCGAGCGACCTCTTCGCGGCGGCCTCCAGCTTGGCGGCGACGATAGCTCGCGTCTCGGCCATCGATTTCTCCAGGTAAGGATACGCCAACCAGACGTTCATCACGCCGAACAGCCCGCCGGTCAGCGTGCGCAGCAGCGGCGTGCTTTCCCGGGCCGGGAACGCTGAAATCACCGGAAGCGGCAGGCTGGAAAGGAGTTGTGTGCCCCCATCCAGCGCGATCGGCATCACGCCGAAGACCACCCAAGCCCACAGCGGAAGCGGCTGAAGGCGGTCCCGAAAGAATGTAAAGGCCAGCCCCGCTAAGAAAATACCGGCGTAGATGGCGACGTCACGCTCACAGAAGGCGACCTTGTATCCCAATTGCTCGTTGCCGATGAAGCCGCGCGCGGCCCATAGATCATCCCCGAATATGCCGGTGGCCTCCTCGAACGGAGTCAAGTTGACCCCCGCAAGCTCGCGCGGATATGTAGGCTGTTCGCCGAACAAGAACCAGGACCGGAAAGCAAGCTGGTGGCACATCGGTGAGTATCCGCTGTAAATCCAACGCGCCGGCCGCTCCACCCCGGCATTCATCAGAACCGGCGCCATGAAGGGCAAACTCACATAGCTGAAAACCAGAAGGTTGAACACCGCCAGCCAGTGCCGTGCGAAGAACAGCAAGCCGCGATTGAGCTTCAATCCCCACTCATTGTTGGGCGGCCCGGCGTCCTCGCCGGCCTGGTCCCGGCCGTCGCGCGCGGCCATGAGAGTCACCCGAAGGTCGCGCTCATCGAAAGGAGCTTCAAGCTTGTAAGGGCCGACCTCGACCACCGGCACTCGTTCGCCGTAGCGCGCTTCGAGGGTCGGCTCGGATTCAATGCCCACCTCTACGAGGGTGTGGGGAACGTCCTCTTGAAGGGACTTCAAGATCCGCTTGGCCGAGTCGCAGGGCGTACAGTCCGCCTTGGTGTAAAGCGTTACTCGCATCAAGCCCCGATTCCC
Source organism: uncultured Anaerolineaceae bacterium (assembly GCA_964517315.1). Classification (GTDB taxonomy): domain Bacteria; phylum Chloroflexota; class Anaerolineae; order Anaerolineales; family E44-bin32; genus DASWJQ01. The sequence goes on from CAZFCJ010000067.1 coordinate 15,615, forward strand.
AGTTCGATCAGATACTGATCCAACAGGGCCTCCGTCAGGACCCCAAAATGAACCTTCACAATCTTACCTTCCTGATCGACGAGGATCGAGGTCGGGTAGGCACGGATCTGGTATAGACGCTGGACCTCCTCCCGAGGGTCGAGCAGCAGCGGAAATGTGAGCCCCAATTCACTCCCATAGGACCTCACAGCTCGCCGCGATTCGCCGGCGTTCACACCGGCCACGACGAACCCTGCCGAGCGCCTGCTCTCATACTGCTGCTGCAGCGCCGGCATCTCGACCCGACAGGGGCCACACCAGGTCGCCCAAAAATTCAACAGGACCACATCGCCGCGATAATCGGAGAGGCGGAATGTGTCGCCACCAACCGTCTCCAGGGCGAATTCAGGCGCCTCGGATCCTTCAGCGAGGGAGTCGAGCTGTTCCGCAAGGGCCCGCTGTCTGGAGGCGGCCTCATTGAAGGGCTCGGGGAAACCGTAGAACGCAATGACGCCGGCGGCCAGTCCAAGCAACACACCGGCGAGCGGCCATCGCCACGAGATGCGCATCATTGGCCTGGTTGCCCTGTTAGAGGCCGAAGTCCACGAAGAAACCGAACTGGGCCAGCCGCTCCAATGTCCCAGTGAACAGCATCACGCCCACAATGACAAGCAGGACGCCGGTAGCATAAGAGACATAACGGATCGTCCGCCGGTGGCGCCGGATCCATTCGGTGGCCCGACCGACGCCGAGCGCTGCCAGCAGGAACGGAACGGCAAGACCGACCGAGTACGCGCTCAGAAGTATCACACCTTGGGAAAGCTGAGCGCTGCTCAACGCCAATGTGAGCACGGCCCCGAGCACCGGGCCGACACAGGGCGCCCAACCAGCTGAGAAGAAGACCCCCATAAGCGCGGAGGACAGATAACCCATCCCCGGATCGGGCGCTTGCTGAGGACGGGTGTCAACGTCGAGGTATGGAATGTGAATCAGGCCCATCGTGTGCAGGCCGAACACGATCACAACAATCCCTCCGATCCGCGAAATCCAGATGCGCAGATCATAGAGGATCGCCCCGATCAGAGAGGCCGCTGCGCCGAGAGCCACGAACACCACGCTGAAACCCAGAACGAAGGCCACTCCGTGGGCGAACGTCGTCGCTCGGTTTTGGAGCACGTGGCCGGAAGTGGTCACCGAACGGCCGCCAAGGTAACTGATGTAGGCGGGAACGAGCGCCAGCACGCAGGGTGAGAGGAACGAAGCCAGGCCCGCCAGGGCCGCCAGACCCACCGTTACATTCGCCGGATTCATACCGCCTCCAGAATACGATTACAAATGCCGTGGCGGCAAATGCCTCTCAGATTCGCCGGCAGCGCCGCTCACGCGAGGCAAGCATAACGGATTGCGTGCACCGCGGCAAGTGATCCATCTCACCCTTCACGGATGACCATCTGGGAGCCTGGCCGAGATGGCGCGAGGGCCGAACCACTTGCCCAAGGTGTCGGTTTCAAACCGGCCTGGAAAGCCGACGAGCGGGGCGATGATGCGGGCTTGACCGGCGGGGCTATGCTTTGTGAGGCGCTGTCGGCGGATGGTGCCCGTGGTCGGCCTTTTCCCGGCCTCGCAGCAGCTCCACAGCATGCGGCAGGACCGGAAGGATGACCTGAAGATTTTCACGGGCGGCTTTGGGGCTGCCCGGGAGGTTGACGATCAGTGTCCGCTCACGCACTCCAGCGACCGCCCGGGAAAGCATCGCGTGCGGGGTGATCTGCAGACTGGCTGCTCGCATCGCTTCTGCCAGGCCAGGCGTTAACCGATCGCAGACCGCTCGAGTGGCCTCAGGGGTCCGGTCACGCGGCGCCAGCCCGGTGCCGCCCGTGGTGAGGATGAGATCGGCCAGGTCTTCGTCGGCCCACCGCATGAGCGCCTGCCGGATTTGGTCGCTCTCATCCGGCACGATCTCGCGCTGGGCAATTTCCCAGCCACGGTTTTCTATCATCGACCGCAGAACGGGGCCCGATTGGTCTTCTCGTTCTCCGCGTGACGCTCGATCGGAAACCGTGAGCAACGCCACCCTCACGTCAGGTGCTTCCCCAAAACATGCAGATCCATACGCTCCCATCCAATCCGTTCGTAAAATTCCACCGCGCCGGGATTACCCCTGGTCACCAACAAGTACGCCTTCAGGCAGCCTCTCTCCCGCATGCGATCTTCGAGCTCCTCCATCAACGCCTGCCCTAAACCCTGGCGGCGGTACTTCTCGTCGACCGTCAGATGGTAGACCAGTCCCCGCCGGCCATCGAAGCCGCCCAGGACGGCCCCGATCACACGTCCATCTTCCTCCGCCACGAGGAACAGGTCGGGGTCCCGATCCAACTTCTTGCGCACTTCCTCCGGGCGATCGGAACGCGACAGCTGAACCCCGGGACTTGATCGGGACCATAAGCGAAGGACCTGCTCCAGGTCCGCCTCAAGCGAGAAGGTGCGGATGATCACCGGGCGGCACCTGGCGGCGACGAAGCGGCGAGCGAGATCGGGGCCTCATTCGCTGAGGCCGACCAACTCTCGCCATCCGTCGTGTACTCCATCCTCCGTCACGCCGTAGTAAAAGCGGATCTTGTTGCTGTAGCGTTGTACGAGATCCCAACGCTTGCGGTTGCCGCGCTGCTGCTCCCGGAGGACACCGATGTCACCTTTCCAATGGACGTCGATCTTGCCTTTATCTTCGGGCAGTTTGCGGTACTCTCGGATCGCGTAATCCCACAATCTGCGCGCTGAACGCTGCGTGACGTTGTTAACCACATTACCGTTCCGTAGATCGCGCAGGGTGTAGTATTTCGTCCCATCGCGCTCTTCGACCTCCACAATCTCCACGCCGGTCTTGGGCGCGGAAAGGCCATCGCCGTCGGCCTGAGCGGCCTTCGGAGGGGCCGCCGCGGCCTCCTTCTTGTGGCCACGCAGCACCAGCTGGACGATCTCGTCGCGCACGCCGAGGACCGTCTCCGCCTCGTCGCGCACGTAGATCTTGTTGTCGTCCACTGCGTACGGTGGATTATCGCCGCGCGGAACCCTCAACCGGATCACCTTCTTCCCCCAAGTTTCCATGGTATCCAGCTGGACCTTGAGTTGGGGGCTTATGCGCTTCGAGATCTCGTTTCTCAGTTTGTTGATGGAACTGTCGGGGCTCGAGATCCCCTTGGGAGGCTTGCTCGCCTCACCGGCCAGACCGACGAACAGAGTCCCGCCGTTCGTGTTGGCAAAGGCGCATACGTCGGCGATGATCGAGTACAGGTGACCACCGCGGATGGTCATATCTTCATGGAAGTCCTGCACGATGTTGGGACCATCCTCGCGGGCCTGCTGGACGAAATTCACCACTTCGTCGGAGGTTGGGAAATGCGGTTGGTGGCGGGCAAAGTCGTTGCTCCCGAAGAGAGCAAGCAGGCTCTCGAATGACACATCGTCAACGAGGACCTTGGTAGCCCGGTCGCCGACCCCCAGGTTCTTCTTGTCGTCCGGGTCCGCCGTGACCCGGTGTGCGTCCGACCCTTGGATACAGTGCATCTTGCGCGGGTACTCGGGCTTTGTCCCACTGAAGAACGCGGCCGTGGTGCGCCGCCCCTTCTTATCCAGGTCAGTCACCTCAAGGGCGTGCAGGTGCTCATCTTGTGTGTACGCGATCTTTGTTTGGCCCCCGAATGGAAAGCCACGCATCGCCACCCCATTGGAGGAGTTTGCGTGGGCGGCGATCACCAGCCCTCCTGCCTGGTTGATCACCTTGTAGGCCGTAATGACATCGCTGGTCGCCCCGACGGTCGACGAGCCTTTGTCCAGCTCTTCGGGCGGGATGTTGAGGTCCAAGAGCAGGTGCTCGAGCTGCCGCACGTTCGTGTCTTTGGGGAAGATGCCCAAGATGTGAAAGCCAAATGTGGCGGTGAACTCGAATCCGGGCAGGATGAGGATCTTGTCCAGCAGCCGCCGGTACTCGTTCAGGCTGGTCTGTTCATCGTCGGTCAGCCGGTCGCGCGCCTCGAGCATTTCGAGCTGCTCGATCTCCTCGAGCATCTCACGGTAGCCGGCCACCGTGTTGTGATCGGTGAATGCGATGATGTCCAGTCCGCGCGTTTCCGCCCGGCGCAGGATGTCAAGGTAAGATGCTTGGGGCTCCTGATAGTCGTTGGAACCGGGTGTATGTAAATGCAAATCCATCAAACGCCACTCGTGTGACGCGTTTTTTCGATTGTTGTTACTCACAATGCGCTTCTCTTCCCCCGGGGATACCGCTTGATCCAAGCGCGGATCAAGCTTAGCCCAGGTAGGCTCGAATTCTTTCTAACAGTTGCTCGGGATCGTAAGGTTTGAGGAGAAAGGCGTTGGCCCCAGCGTCCCGGCTTTTGGAGGCGAGCTCCATTCCCGAGGTCATGATCACCGGGATCTGGGCGACAGAGGCATCTGAGCGGTCGCGTAATTCTTGGACGAGCTGAAAGCCGTCCTGATCCCGAAGATACACGTCCATCAGGATCAGATTCGGCGGCTCCTCTTCGACACGCTCCCAAAAGGTTTGCGCCGTCCCTGCCTGAACCACTTCGTAACCGTCAAGTTCCAATAGGGTCCTGAGCAGGGAAACCATTGTGCGGTCGTCGTC
>CAZFCJ010000068.1:0-19218 GCA_964517315.1 uncultured Anaerolineaceae bacterium
TCAGTTCGAGTATCGACTCGACTCCGTGGCCGGCCAACAGACCGCTTCAACTCGGGACGTGCGCCGCGAACGCCTCTTGGATGCGATTCTTGGGCACAAATCCGGTCAGCCGCTCTTGAGGCTCCCCATTGACGAACATGATCAGCGTGGGGACCCCCATGACGCCATATTCCATGGCGGTATCACCGTTATCGTCCACGTCCAGGTGCAGGACCTTGACCTTGCCCTGCCATTCTTCGGCCAGTTCAGCGACGATCGGGTCAAGCTGCTTGCACGGCGCGCACCAGTCGGCGCCGAAATCGACGAGCACCGGCTGCTCGGCCTGTTTGACTTCGCGATCAAACGTTTCCGAGTTCACTTCGGGAAGATCTGCCACGACGAAAAACCTCCAGATTTACCTTCATCTTGGATCCGAGCTTATCTATCCTATTGTAGCCGCGAAGCGACTGTCAAGCTACGCCGCTCGCTTGACGGTCTTGAAAGGCGCATGGTATCATCACAAACGCGCTTTTAGCACTCTCGTGGCGAGAGTGCTAATTCTAGTGCAGGATCTATGATACATTCCACAACGGCCCGACAAGAAACAATTCTCGCGCTGATCATCCACGAGTACGTGGAGGCCGCCCAGCCGGTGGGCTCCGACCGCCTGGTGGAGCAGTACAACCTGGGCGTGAGCTCGGCGACGGTCCGCAACGAAATGGCCAGCCTGACCGAGGCGGGATTGCTGCGCCAACCGCACACGTCGGCCGGTCGGGTGCCGACGGAGGAGGGCTACCGATATTTCGTGCGCCGGATCCTCGGCGACACCGAGCTTCCGCCACAGGAGAAGCGCTTGATCCGCCATCAGTTCCACCAAGCTCGGGCCGAGGTGGACGAGTGGTTGAGGCTGGCGGCGGCGGTGCTTGCGAACCAATCCCGGGTCGCTTCGTTGGTGACCTCGCCCCACCCAGAACAAGCGCACTTCAAGCACCTGGAGCTGATCGAAACCCAGGGCAGTCAGGTGCTGATGGTGATCGTCTGGCAAGGTGGCGAGGTGCGTCAGCAGATGCTGACCCTGGCGGATGCGACCGACCAGGCCCGCCTCTCCGAGGTGGCCAACCGCATCACCGACACCTGTCAGGGGCTTGACGCAGCCGGTGTCGCCCGGCAGGCGCAGACGTTTGAAGGTCTTGCCGCAGACGTGGCCCATCTCATCGCCGAAACGATGGGCCGTTCGGACAAGGCGGCCGCTGGTGCAATCTACCGCGACGGACTGGCCAACGTCGTCATGCAACCCGAGTTCTCAGACTCGGATAGGCTGCGCCAGGCGCTGCGGCTGCTCGAGGAGCGGCCGGCCCTGGAAGAGGTCCTGGCCAAAGCGCTGAGCCCGGCTGAAGAAGGCGTACAGGTTGTGATCGGCGGAGAGGGTCCCTGGCGGGATTTCAAGGATTGTTCTATGATCCTCGCCCGGTACGGGAGTCCCGGCCACGCGACCGGCGCCGTAGCGGTGCTCGGACCGACCCGGATGTCCTACGGCCGGAGCATTTCGGCGGTGCGTTACATGGCCGGGTTGATGAGCGACATGATGCGGGAGACTTTTGCAGGGTGATTTTTTGGATCGCCGATCATCGTAGATGACACCCATGACGGAAGATGAGAAAAAAGAAGAGGTAGTTCCGTGACCAAGCCAGAGGACGCTTCGGAAAACGGAAACGGCGCGCAATCCGAGGAGGCGACTCCAGCGCTGGAGGAAACCGGCGCAGCGGATGCCGAGGAGGTTCTTCCCGTCGAGGAAGAAGCCGAAGGCGCGGGCGCCGAAAACCCGCAGGGAGAAACCAGCGACCTGTCACAGGAGCTGGAGCAGGTCAGCGCCCAAGCGGCCGAGTACCTGGATGGCTGGCAGCGGGCGCGTGCCGAGCTGGCGAACTACAAGAAGCGGGTGGAGCGCGAGCGCAAGGAGGCGTACATGCGCGCCGCCGGCGATATCCTCACCCAATACCTTGAAATCCTCGACGACCTCGAGCGGGCCCTGAAAGAACGGCCGACCGAGGGGGAGGCCGCCACCTGGGCCCAAGGGATTGAACTCGTGTATCACAAATTCCGAGGGCTTCTGGAGGCGTACGAGGTGGAGCCGATCGAGGCGGCTGGCGAGCCGTTCGATCCGAATTACCACGAGGCGATCAGCCACGAGGAAACCGACGATACCAAAGAGGGCCACGTCATCGACGTGGTCAAGCAGGGTTACCGCATGGGCGACCGTGTGCTGCGGCCGGCCCTGGTGCGAGTGGCGAAGTAGGAGTACGAGCGAATGAGCCGTATTATTGGGATCGACCTGGGCACGACCAATTCGGTGATCGCCGTCATGGAAGGCGGCGATCCGGCCGTGATCACCTCCTCCGAGGGAGCCCGAGTCATCCCGTCTGTGGTCGCCGTTAATCCGAGAACCAAGGAGCGGATGGTCGGGCAAGTCGCCCGGCGCCAGGCGATCGTCAATTCCAAGAACACGATCTTTTCCATCAAGCGCTTCATGGGGCGCAGTTTTTCCGACAAAGTCGTTCAACGGGCGCTCGATCACATCCCGTACGAGGTCGCCGAGGCCCAAAACGGTGACGTGCGGGTGAAGATGGGAAGCGAGGAGTACTCGGCACCCGAGATTTCAGCGATGATCCTGGCTAAGATCAAGGCGGACGCGGAGGGTTACCTCGGCGAACCGGTGACGAGGGCCGTGATCACCGTGCCCGCCTATTTCAACGATTCGCAGCGAAACGCCACCAAGGACGCGGGCAAGATCGCGGGTCTGGAAGTGTTGCGCATCATCAACGAGCCGACCGCCTCGTCACTGGCTTACGGGCTGGACAAGGACCAAGAGGAGACGATCGCGGTCTACGATCTCGGAGGCGGCACGTTCGATATCTCGATTCTGGAGGTGGGCGAGGGCGTGTTCCAGGTGCGGGCGACCAACGGCGACACCTTCCTCGGCGGGGAGGACTTCGACCAACGGATCATCGATTGGGTGGCCAGCGAGTTTCAGCGCGAGGAGGGCCTGGATCTGCGCGCAGATCCCCAGGCGCTGCAGCGCCTCAAAGAAGCTGCCGAGAAGGCCAAGATCGAACTCTCAAGCGTGATGGAGACGGACATCAATCTGCCCTTTATCACCGCTGACGCCAGCGGTCCCAAACACCTGAACATCCAGCTCAGCCGTTCCAAGTTGGAGCAGCTGACGCAGGACCTGATCGAACAATCGATGGAGCCCTGCCACAAGGCTCTCGAGGACGCCGAGCTGACCGCCAAGGACATCGATCAGGTGATTCTCGTCGGCGGGATGACCCGTATGCCGGCCGTTCAACGCGCCGTAAGTGGATTCTTCGGCATGGATCCACACAAGGGCGTCAACCCGGATGAAGTCGTGGCGATCGGCGCGGCCATCCAGGCCGGCGTGCTCGGCGGCGAGGTCCAGGACATCCTGCTTCTCGACGTCATCCCGCTCACGCTCTCCATCGAAACACTTGGCGGAGTGTCGACCGCGCTCATTGAGCGCAACACCACGATTCCTACCCGGAAAACCCAGGTCTTCTCAACCGCGGCCGACGACCAGCGCGAAGTCGAGATCCACATCGTGCAGGGTGAACGATCGATGGCCGCCGACAACAAATCACTCGGCAAGTTCCGCCTCGACGGCATCCCGCCTGCCCCGCGCGGAGAGCCCCAGATCGAAGTCACGTTTGACATCGACGCCGACGGCATCCTCCACGTCAGTGCGACCGACAAAGCCACCGGGCGCAGCCAACACATCACCGTACAGGCTTCTTCCGGTCTGACCGAGGAGGAAGTCGAGCAGATGCGGCGCGAGGCCGAGCTGCACGCCGAGAAGGATCAGGCGCGCAGAGCATTCGCCGAGGCCCGCAACACGGCCGACAACGCAATCTATACGGCCGAGCGCGCCCTGGGGGCGAATTCCGACACATTGACAGAAAATCAGCGGTCCCATCTCCAGCACCGGCTGCACCGGGTTCGCCGCGCCGTCGAAGCCGAGGAAACCCAACAGCTGCGCGCGGCGACCGATGAACTGCGGGAGTTCCTGCAGACACTCGACATCAGCCCGTCCGCAGGGGGCCCATCGGGCGCGGACGACACCGTCACCGGCGAACTCAAGCAAGTCTAAGGAAGGATGAAGCTCAGCCAGACTGAGGTGCTCGCGCGCCTTGGATCTGTTTTCTACTTATGGCAGAACGAAAACGAGATTACTACGAAGTCTTAGGCCTCGACCGCGGCGCAAGTAAGGAGGAAATTCGCCGCGCCTACCGCCGCCTGGCCAAGAAGTTCCACCCCGATGTAAGCGATTCGAACGACGCCGAAGATCGGTTCAAGGAAATCAACGAGGCCTACGCTGTGCTCTCCGACGAGGAGCGGCGCGCCACCTACGACCGCTATGGACACGCTGGTCTGAAAGGCCAGCGCATTGACATCGACTTCGGCATCAACGACATCTTCGAGCAGTTCTTCGGCTTCGGCATGGGCGGCCGGCGGCGCACCCGCCAGGGGCCCCGACGCGGTGCAGATCTCCGCTATGACGTGACGATCGAGTTCGAGGAAGCCGTGTTTGGGGTTGAACGGGAGATTGAATTCGAGCGCCTCGAGCGCTGCGCCGCCTGCGACGGTTCCGGCGCAGAGCCGGGCACCAGTCCCCGCACATGTTCCCAATGTGACGGGACGGGGGAGGTGCGTCAGGTCCGCCAGACTTTCCTGGGATCGATGGTCAACGTCAGCACGTGCCCCACATGCCGCGGCCGCGGGGAGGTCATCGAGAACCCTTGCCGCAACTGCGAGGGCCGCGGGCTCGAACGTCAGCGCTTCGAAAAGGTCGTGCCCATCCCTCCGGGTGTGGACGACGGCACACAGATTCGTTTGTCCGGCGAGGGCGAGCCCGGCGCGCACGGAGGTCCCCACGGTGACCTGTATCTGATCGTTCACGTCAGACCGCACAAGTACTTCCGGCGCAGGGGCGACGACATCATCCTGGATCTGGGCATCAACGTCGCCCAGGCGGCGTTGGGCACAGAGGTCGAAGTTCCGACGGTGGATGGCGAGGCGACTCTCAAGATCCCGCCGGGCATCCAGTCAGGCAAGGTCCTGCAGCTGAAGAGCACGGGCGTCCCCCACCTCAAGCGGGACGGCCGGGGGGATCAGCTCGTTGTCATCACCGTACAGGTGCCCACTTCGCTGAGCCAGGAACAGCGCGCGTTGTTCCAGGAGCTCGGCGAAACCATGGGAGCTGAAGTGGATCTCCAGGAGCGCGGCTTCATGGACCGCGTGCGTGATTTGCTGGGGGGCCTCGCCGATTGAGCTACCTGCAGGTCGAGCTCATCGTATCCGGTGAGCTGGCCGAGCCCGTCAGCGAGGTGCTGGCGCGCCACGCACCCGGCGGGGTCTCGCTAACCCGAGAATCCAAAGCGCCGCCCGATGAACAGCCGGTGACGGTCCGGGCTTACCTGCCCGTGGACGACCGCCTGGAGCGCCGTCGGCGGGCAGTCGAGGAGGGGCTCTGGCACCTGGGCCAGATCCAGTCCATTCCAGAGCCCGTTTATCGGCTCGTCGAAGAGCAGGATTGGTCAGAAGCCTGGAAGAAGCATTACCGTCCGCTCGAAGTGGGCGCGCGCTTTCTGATCCAACCCGCCTGGATCGATCCCCCACAAACGCAAAGATGGGTGATCTTGATGAACCCCGGCATGGCGTTCGGGACGGGAACGCATCCGTCAACGCGCCTTTGCCTCGAGCTGCTCGAACGCTCGCTTTCGCCCGGGGACCTGATGGTCGATCTTGGCTGTGGCTCGGGCATTTTGAGCATCGCCGCGGCGCGTATGGGTGCTGGCCGGGTTCTGGCGCTGGACATCGATCAGAAGGCCGTGGACGTGACGCGCGAAAACGCCGCCCGCAATGGAGTGCAAGATACGGTCGAGGCCCGCCTCGGTTCGCTGGAAGAGTTGCTCGCCTTTCGCCGCGACGGCGGTGCACCGGACGTCATCGCGGCCAACATCTTGGCCCCGACTTTGCGGGAGATGCTTCAGTCGGGCCTGGCGGAGGCCCCGGTCGGCGGAGGGACGCTCATCCTGGGGGGAATACTCGAGGATCAGACTGCTGACATCGTGGCCGAAGCGCAGGGACAGGGGCTGAGCCCGGTCGGGGAACGAGCGCAGGACGATTGGCGGGCCTTGCTGTTAAAACGAAACCCGCCCCTCGCCTGAGGCAGCGGGTGCCCTTGTTTTGAATAATTGCTGGAGAGGCTGAAGGTTACTCGCCGATCCGGGGCGTCGGACCCTTCTTCTTGTACCGATATGTGATCCGACCCCGCGACAGGTCATAGGGAGAGAGCTCAACGCGCACTCGGTCGCCGAGCAGAATCCGAATGTAATGGCGGCGCATTTTGCCCGACAGATATCCGAGCACTTCGTGGCCGTTGTCGAGTTCGACCCGGAACTGTGTCCCGGGCAGGGCCTCGACAACAGTGCCCTCCATTTCGACCTTTTCTTCCTTCTTCGCCATCAGCACCTCCAGTGCGATTCGCGGCCCGTCCGGCCAAACGCCACTAGGCGCGAATGTGGCTACCTCAGCTGCGGCGCGACTCCAGCTTGCGCTGACGCCGACGGAGCCTTCGAATAGCTTTCTTGCGCTGGATGCGTCGAAGTTCGCTCTTCGAGACGAACCAACGCTTGCGGCGGACCGTGCTTAAAATGCCGCTCTTTGAAACCTTCTTGCGAAAGCGCTTGAGCAATTGCTCCTGGCTTTCGTTGGGTCGGAGTTCAACTTTCGCCATACTCGCAATCACCTCCCCTCCCAGATTTTTGTCCGTGAGCCATCCTTGTGCCTCCAAGGCGGCGTTTCCGGCGGCCCTGTCCGGCAACAAAAAAGGCCCGATCTCGACGATCCCAGGCCTTGCTTTCTGCAGCTTGGGGAATCCATGGACGAAGCGAGACCTATTTCTCGGCAAACTCTCCTGTTCGTCGTTCGGTCAAGCGTGCCCAGGAACGCCCGTTCATTATACTTCCCGCCGCTCAGGCCTGTCAAACCTACGTGCAGGATGAGGTCCTGCGCCGCCGGGCGGTCAAGCTTCGTGATCGCCCACCAGCCAATCCAGGGTGTCCCCACCATGTCCGAAGGCTATAAGATCGAAGCCACGATTTTGGCCCGTCAGTTCGAGGAATGCCGCGTAATCGAAGCCCTCAAATTGCACCAGGACCGCGATGCGTTTGTACCGCCCCTCCTTAGCGTCGTGCGAACTCACTCACCCGTTCGTACAAATCGGTCACGCTCAGCCGTCTTTCCATCCGCCCTACGTTGATCAGGACATCGCTGACGTCTGCACAGATTCGAGCACGGCAACCTCCAGCATCAAATCCCTGCTGCGCTCTCGATCGAGCTCACCCCGTAGTTCGAGCCCGAATAAACTCGCCATCGCCCACAATTTGAAGGTTCAGCGGCGTTGCACGACCTCCTGCAGGATCGAGAAGCGGCGCTCACCTTCACCTTCGGATCGGGGAGTCTTGTGCTGTGTGCGGTTTGGCTTGTCGACGATGCCGCCCAAAACCGCGGAGATCGGCTCCCGGTCAGGTTCGGGATGAGGGGCCGGTCCTCGTTCTTCACCGACCGCCGCTCGACGGGTCGGGTCATAACGGCGATTGCCGCCCTGCATCCGAGTATAGCGCGCCGCGGCAACCGGACGGGCCGCCGCCTCCGCTCCGGTTAGCCCTCGTAGGTGTCGAGCTCGGCCAGATCAGGACCCTGATCGATCTCCCAAGGGTAAACGATGTATGCGTCGGTCACGGCTGCGTAGTAATCGGGCATCTGCGGAGTGAACAGGCTACGGTACGGATTGTAGTGCATCACGCATGTGTAAGGTACGCCCCCCGCGGCGGCGACCCGGCCCCGCACGGCCGTGATGGTTCGCCCGGATCCCCATACATCGTCAACGATCAGCACGTGACGGTCCACCAGCTGTTCTTCTTCGGGGAACTGAATGAAGCGTGGCCAGGCCAGAAGCTTCGGTTCTTCGCGCTCGGCCTCAAAAGGGAAGTCCACCGCCGCCGTCATGACGTTCTCAATATCCAGCGTCTCACAAAGCATGCCGCCCGGAATGATTCCGCCGCGCGTGATGATCACCATGGTCTCGAACTCCGCATCGAATTGAGGGATCAGGTGATGGATCAAACGGTCGACTTCATCCCAGCTGATGACCTCATGTCTTCCTTCTTCCATGCGCGCTCCCGAGGCCCGGCGGTGGCCGAACGATCTTAGCATCGGCGCGCTCCAAGATCAAGCTGTCAAGGCTTCGACGGCCTCCGGGCCGGCTCGGAACACGCCGGGGCACCGCCACGGCCCCCGGCTTACAAAAGCTCGCGCATGAGATCGACGAATTCGTCCCACTCTTCGTTGAAGAAATGCACGGTCACCTGGCCCAGCTCCAAATGGTACGTTCGCTCGCCGTCTGGCTCCTCGGCCATCCAGGCCATGAAGTTGCTCGACTCGGCCAAGGTGCTGGTTTCCACGTCTTGCTCATCGGTCATGGTTCTCGCTCCTCCTGTTCACGATCCTCGTAGGTCTGCAGTGCGTCGATGACTTCAAGCAGGGCGAGCAAGGAGGCGCCCGCATGGACCCCATCACCGAGCGCCTCGACCCGGTAACGACGCTCGAACGCGTTGGCCTCGAACTCGTCGCCTTCGACCCGCGCTCGAACCGCCTCGCGCACCGCGCGCCGGCGCTCGGGTGACCAGGAGCGGGCCATCTTCGTCCAGTACACTCGATAGGAATAATCCGGTCGGGGGGATGAAGCCTTGCGCTCTGCGGCTTCATCGCCTCCCAGCAGCCGGCGGATCATCTCCCGGATCGAAGTCATCGCAACCTTTCGTAGATGTACAATCGATCCTCCTCGCTGACCCGAAAGCCGGCCGCCGCGGCCAGGTCGACGAAGCCGTCCTCCATGGGTGCCAGCCACAGCACCTGGGCAGCTCCGTTGCGCCCGGCCCATCGCCGCAGGTCCAGCAAGAGCTCCGGAATTTCGTCCGGCGGCACGTCTAACGCGGAGACTTGCACCTCATGATCTTCGTCTTTGGCCCCCAGAACGAGAACGAGCCCCTCTCCCCCACGCCAACGCCAACGGCTCGGGGCCGCTGGGCCGACCAATCGATTCGGCTGCAGATGCGCGAAGCGCCAGTTCAGATTCATCAGCCCGGCGAGCGATTCGGTTGTGGCGGTCGTCCGCAAACGATCAACGTGGGCCTCCACCGGCTCGTCAGCCGCGGATTGAAAATTGGGGTGTTTCCCACCGTCCAAGGGATCCGCCGTCGTCAGGACGACGCCGGCGATGCGCTCGAAGCCCGTTCGGGCACACATTTGATGCACGGCCTCACGGTGGACGTGTGTGGCCAATCGGACCACCGCACCACCGCTGTCTTCCCAGCGCTTGAGAAAGTAGTCGTGAAGATGTGAGCCGATTCCTTCGCCTTGGGCTGAAGGACGGACCCGCAGGCCCTCCATCCACCACTCGCCAAGCCCCATATCCAGCAGGTGCCCTTGACCGACGATCTCTCCCTCGCGTTCCGCGACGGCCAGGACGCCGGGTTCCTCCATCAACCAGCGATCCCAGACCTCGGCAACGTAATCTTGACCTTCCCATGTCTCCGCCAGGATCTCCATGACCGCTTTACGGTCGCGGGGCAGAGCCGGCCGGCACAAAACCGGACGTTGGTCAGTGGACATCTTCACGGGAAGCGGGCGGGGTTGCGGGGGCGAGTGGATCGATATTCACGAGTCGCCCTCACCCGGACGGTCGCCCACCGAAGCCACAGTCGCGCTCTCGGGCGGCTCGGACGCCGGACGGAGGATCTGGGGCAGCGGCAGGCGCGCCCGCAATCGCTGCCAGAACGAGACCGGCTGATCCTCTTCCGCGCCCTCGACCAGCGATCTGGGCCAAGAATCGAGTCCCACCGACTTGCGGTAGAAATAACCGCCCCAAATCCGCAGCGTGGCCACAGACGGCGCCGCCAGGAGCACACCCAAAATCCCGGCCAGAAAGCCGCCGCTGACAGCGGCGACCAGCACAATCAGCGGATGCAGATTAAGGCTGTGACCGATAATCCTGGGCACGAGAATGCTGTTTTCAAGTTGCTGGATCAAAGTCGCCACACCCGCAATGATCAGAGCATACGCCAGCGGCGACAATCCAAACCAGTTGCCGGCCTGGAACAGGGCCACCAGCACCGCTAAGATGCCGGCGATGATCGGGCCGAAGATGGGCACGAATTCCAGCACGCCCGCGATCAAGCCCAGTCCCAGAGCGAAACGCAGGCCCAGCGCGCCGTACACGACGGCGGTCAAGACCCCCATGGCGACCCCCAAAATGGCCTGCCCACGCAGGAACGCGTGCCAGACCGCCCCCGTCTCCCTGAGCAGACGGGAGAAATCCGCCCGATATTCGTGCGGTACGAGATCGAGGAACGCGTCGTCGAGTTGGCCGAAATCCCGCAGGAGATAATAGCCCATCACCATGATGAGGACCAGCATTCCAAGAGTGCTCGCGGTGGCCCCAAGAGCCGTGGCAAGGATGGTCCCGGTCCGAGAGAGCACAGGTTGAACCGTGGAGATCAAGGAGTTGACGATGGGCTCGAGATTCACCGTGGACAAATCGACGGTCCATGGGCCTATCATTACAGTGGACTCGCTGAGTTCGCGGAGCTGTTGGGGGAGCTGCACCGCAAGCCGGGTCAAGTCCTGGACCAAGCCAATGATCTGCTGCGTTATGGCGAATCCGACACCGGTCGTCGCCCCGGCCAACAGCAGAACAACGAGTCCGTACACGACGAGCACCGCCACGGATCGCGGCAGTCGCAGCCATCTTTCAACGCGCAGCACGATAGGGTGCAGCAGATAAGCCAGCAACAGGGCGAGGATCAGGGGGCCGATGATTTGGCGCAGTCGAATGGCGAGTGCGCCGATCACGATCACCAACAACAACGCAAACATTAACCGGGTCCCCGTCTGCCACGGCGGCGACGTGATCTCGGGAAGCTTAAATTTTTCCCCGTTCTGTTGTTCGCTCATGACAACCTCCGGCGCACCCGGCCACAGGTTCCTAGATCCGATCGGTTCGTGAGCGGGCTACAGCGGCGTCCAAGCCGTCCGCTTGTCCGCACCGGTGGAGGCAGCATCAGGGCCCCGTCATGTTCGGCTCCATGCACAGCGCGACCGTCCCCTGCGAGGATGCCCACCTGTCCCCCTCTTGTAAGACATTTTAACCCACACCCTGCACGGGGCAATCGCGCGTCCCGCAGCTTGAATTCGACCCTTCCAACACCCGTTTGGCCCCTGCCGACAGTGCTGGGCTCAAATCTCGACCGCGGCCGCCTGCCGCGCGGCGCGTTGTATCCCGGGATTGAAAATGAAAACCCCCGCCACAACGGCAGGGGCTTTGCGATTCTGCTCGTGTCGGGGCGGATCAGCCACGACTTCTGCGGCGCTGCCCGCCGCCGCTCTTCACACCCGAGTCCTGTTCGCGCGCTTCCTCGAGGGTCCACCCTTCGAGAACGGCTTGGCGGGACAGGCGGATCTTGCCCTCCGCGTCGATGTTGGTCACCATCACGGTGATCTCATCGCCCACCTTCACCACGTCCTCGACGGATGGGATGTGTTCGGTGTCGAGCTGCGAGATGTGGACCATGCCGTCCACGTTGGGCAGGATTTCGACGAACGCGCCGTAGTTCGTCGTGCGCACCACCCGACCGGTGTAGATGCGGCCCACCTCGGCCTCTTCGGTCAGGCGTTCGATCATCTCTTTGGCCAGGTCGGCTCCCGGGCCGTCCGGAGAGGCGATGAAGATGGTGCCATCGTCCTCGATGTCGATTCGGGTGTTGGTATTGTCCTGAATAGTGCGGATGGTCTTCCCGCCGGAACCGATAATCGCCCCGATCTTGTCGGGATCGATCTGCATCACGGTCATGCGCGGGGCGTGCGGCTTGAGCTCCGGCCGCGGTTCGCCGACCACAGCCTCCATCCGATCCAGGATGTAGAGCCTCGCCTGCCGGGCCAGCTCAAGCGCTTCGCGCATGATCTCGGGGGTGATGCCTTTGATCTTGATATCCATCTGCAGCGCGTTGATGCCCGTCCGCGTGCCGGCGACCTTGAAATCCATGTCGCCCAAATGATCCTCAACCCCCTGGATATCGGTCAGCACAACGTAGTCGTCGTCTCCCTTGACCAACCCCATGGCGATGCCGGCGACCGGCGACCGGATCGGCACGCCGGTGTCCATCAACGCCAGGGTGGAACCGCACACGGAGGCCATCGAGGTGGACCCATTCGAGGACAACACCTCGGAGACCAGCCTCATGGTGTAGGGAAATTCCTCCTGTGAAGGCAGAACCGGGACCAAAGCCCGCTCAGCCAGCGCGCCGTGGCCAATTTCGCGCCGCGAGGCGCCGCGGAGGAACTTGGTTTCACCCGTCGAGAACGGCGGGAAGTTATAGTGGTGCAGGTAGCGCTTTTCCTCGACCGGCGAAAGCGTATCCAGTTCCTGGCGCTCGCGCGGAGTCCCCAGCGTGGCCAGCGTCAGCACCTGGGTCTCGCCGCGCGTGAAAAGCCCCGACCCGTGTGCTCGCGGGCTGAGGTCCACCTTGGCGCTGATCGGTCGAATGTCATTGGGTTTCCGTCCGTCGGTGCGGACCTTCTCACTGAGCACCTTCTCGCGCACCGCCGTTTTGAACAGCTCGTCGAAGGCCTTTTTCACGTCGGATTCTTCGAACTCTGAGTCCTCGTCAATGAGCGCCTCGACCAGTTCGTCCTTGGCCTCGTCCTCCATTCGGTATAGCTCGCCGCGCTCGCGCGCCTCGGACAGAATCTGGCTGATCCGGTCCCCGAGCTGCTCCTTCACCGCCGCGGTCACGCCGTCGGGAATGCCGAAGCTCGGGTACGACCGCTTTTCCCTTCCAACCGCCTGACGCATTTCCTCCTGGATCTCGATCAGGGGTTGCATCTCCTCGTGCGCAGCCCGGATCGCCTCCACCATGAGCTCTTCGCTCACGTCGTTGGACTCGGATTCGACCATCATGATCGCATCGCGCGTGCCGGCGATACGCAGGTCGAGTTTCGAGGCTTCGACCTCCGGATACTTGGTGTTGAACTGGAACTCGTCGTTGGCGTCCATTGTCACCCGCACGCTGGCGACCGGCCCCGCAAACGGCACATCGGAAATCGTCAACGCCGACGAGGCCCCCAGGATAGCCAGCACGTCGATGGGCGTCTCCTCATCCGCCGAAAGCGAATAGAGGATCGACTGAACGTCATTGCGCATATCTTTCGGGAAAAGAGGGCGGAGGCAGCGATCCGTCAGTCGGGCGATGAGGATCGCCCGCTCGCTGGGACGGCCTTCTCGGCGAAAGAAGGAGCCGGGGATCTTGCCCCCGGCGTACATCCGTTCCTCGTAGTCCACGGTCAGAGGGAAGAAGCTGATCCCCTCCCGCGGCGTGTCGCTCATCGTGGCGGTGGCCATGAGCATGGTGTCGCCCTGGCTCACCGTGACCGCGCCGCCCGCCTGGAAGGCGAAGCCGCCGGTCTCAAAGGTGATCGACTTCCCGCCGACCACAATGCTGAACTCTCTGTCACCTAACATGAATGAACCCTCCGCGCCTTAGGCCCGCAGGGTTAGGGACTGGAGCGTGATCTTCAGCACCGCGCTGATGAGCAAGCTCCAATACCCAACCCACGTACGGGTCCAGGCGCATATCGTTGTTCTTGCGTACGCTTCTATATTATAGGGGCAGCGACCGGCATGCGGAAGGACCACGGAGTGCAGCCCCTCATCCGGCCGCGAACTCAAACCTTCAGCTGCGCCGGATTCCGAGCCGCTCGGTCACTTCGAGGTAGCTCTCGGCGTCCTTGCGTTTCAAGTAGCTGAGGTGCTTCCTTCGCTGGCCGACCATCTTCAGCAAACCACGGCGGGAGGATTGATCCTGTTTGTGCTCCTTCAAGTGCTCCGTGAGCTGTTGAATGCGGAAGGTCAGGATGGCGACTTGCACCTCCGGCGAACCCGTATCGTTCTCGTGCCGTCGGTAGGCGTCTATGATCTCGTTCTTTTCTGCCTTGGTCAAGCTCATGACAGTTTGCTCCTTGCACGTCACCCAAGAGCCAGCCGGCTCCGGCCAACTCCCGGTCTAGTCAAATTGAACCGACGCGGATTATACCAAATCCGGTCACGGCCGGCCCCTGGCCAACGCTTCTTCCAGCCCGGCCCGCTGGGGGTCCGCAAATCCGTCCGCCAGGCGGCGCACGAGGTCTCGATAAGCCCGGGCGTGGTTGTGCCGCCGCAGCTCGTCCACGAGGAACTGCGCGCACTCCGGCGCGTTGCGCTGGGAAAGCTTTTCGAGCAGGGCCCGGTACCTGCGATACTCAGATCCACTCAAATCGTGCGCGAGGCCCGATAAAGCGGCGAAACATGCCGGGATCCGTTCGCTTGGAACGGCATCCAGGCCGGCCATGAGCGCATCTAGTCCTGAAGCGACCAAGGTTCGGTCGTCCGATTGAAGCCAAGTCTCGACCCGGCGCAGGAACGCGGCGGGGTCCCGCTCCCGCCAGCCGCGCAGGCCGCGCCCCGTCAACCATCTGCGTGCGATCCGGTTCGGATCCCGCTCGAGCAATAGACCCTCGACCCGCTCAGGCACCGAGGGGTCATCCAGCGCACCCATCAGTTCGGCGGCGATCTCTTGCGTCTCCCGGTAGCCGCTGCGCCACATCACCTCCACGAGCGCCCAGCGAGCCTCTTCGTCCGAGCCGAGCGCATCGTTGAAGGCCTTGGCCAAGGCACGCCGCACGGGGCCCGGCGAGCCAAATCCCGGAAGTGCATCTTCAGCCCGGGCCGTCGCCGCGGGCCGCCGAGTGCGGTCGGCGTGGTACTCGAGCAATTCTACGGCCCGGCGCAGCGCCTGCTCCGGATCGCCGGCCGCTCGGGCCGCTTGCACCGCTTCCTTTCGCAGCCTGCGGGGGTCAATGGCCGGCATGGGCAACACTACCGTTCGCCGTCACGGGCTGGGCTCCTCGCGCCGACCGCCCATCCAAAGTTCGGGTCGGTATTCCACTCACTCGGATTCGGCGGGCTCACTCGGTCCTCGGTGTCCGTCCCGCTCACGGACCAGCTCCAGCACGGTCTGAAAAGCCGAGCCGGCGTCGGGTGCAAAACTCAGCAGAGCCACATCGGCCTTTCGCAGATACCCCTCGCCCTCATCCTGGTACACCTCGAGCGTCCGCCGCCAGCGACCGCCGACGAGCACCAGAGGGCGAGCCGAAATTTCCCGCGTCTGAAAAAGGGACCAGCAGAGCGCTACTTCCGACAACGTTCCTACGCCACCGGGAAGTGCGATGAACGCGTCGCCGAGCTCGATCAAACGGGTCACGCGCTGCCGAAGATTCGTGCAGCGGATCTCACGGGTGATCCACCGGTTGGGCGTCACTTGGCGCCACGATTCGATGCGGTCCGACGTGACGCCGAGCACCTCCCCGCCCGCCTGGCTCGCGCCCCGGCTGGCGGCTTCCATGGTGCCAATGTAACCGCCGGTGGCGATCGTCCAGCCGTTCTCCGCGGCCAATCGGCCCAGATCCGAGGCTTCCCGGTAGGCCGCTGTCTCAGGCTCTGGCGCCGAGCCGCCGAAGATGGTAAGCACGCCGCCCTGGTCCATCCCTACGCCCCCAATCTCCTCGCCAAGGCGTCCTCAACGGGCTGGAGCCAGATCTGATCGAGCTGTTCCGCCCGGGTCGCCAGTACGGGCAACGGTGAGGCGGCCAGCAGATCGAACCACTCCTGGACGAAGCGCCACATCAGAGCGTGGTCCCACAACAGCTCCCAAGTCCCGTCGTCCCAGGTAATGCCGCCCCGCTCGGCAAGCCTGCGCCGGTAGCGCCTCACGAGCTCCGAGCGCGAAAGCGGCAGCGGGCCGAACCACCATTCGCTCTTGTTGACAAAGACCAACAGGTCCATGACTCCGGGTCCGATCCCGGCCAACTGCCAATCGTAGACGGTCTGCCGGCCCCGGCCGTCCTGGGCGATGTTCCCCGGCCAGTAGTCTCCATGCAGCAGCGTACCCGGCTCTTGCCGCAGCGGTTGGACGACCTCCTCGGCCCGTTCCGCCAAGCGCTCCAGGATCCAGCGACGGCCCGGTAAGCCGGCCAGCGGTTCCGGCCCTGCGGCCCGTGTGATGCGTTCGATGGCCTTGTCGGCGGCTGCGAGATGCACGTTGAAATCGGAGGCCAAAGGGTCACCCAGCCAAGGGAACGTTTCGAGATCCTCCCGCAAGCCCCAGAACCGATTATGCAGCTCGACGAGCGAGTCGATCACCAACTCATAATCCGACCGGGTCCACTTGCTGGGCCCGCGCTCGTTCACCAGGTATTCGAGCAGCAGCCAATCGCCGACCGGGCTGGAGGCAATGAGCGCCGGGGTCGCCAGGGGCACGTGTCCGGCGAGTGAGCTGTAGAATCCGACCTCTCTGCGGCCCGCGCCTGCCAACCCGGCGCGCGTCGAGCCGTGGGGTTCTTTCACCACCAGGCGCAAATCGCCCTCGCCCGCCGCGCCTTTGTACCTGACCGTCAGGCCGCGGATCCGACCGATCGACGGCTGCCGCTGCGGCAGTGTGATCGGGCGCACTGCCAGCACCTGAAGTGAAGTATCTGTTAGATAGCGGCGCAAGCCCGCCGTCAGATCGGGCAGGTTGAACTGCCATTCGGCCAGCGTCAGTTGACCTTGTGGCTCAGTCATCCTCGAGCGCCTCCAGCTCCAGCTCACGGAACGGGTACACGTTGATCACACGGGTGTCCTCGTATTCCGTCTCAGTCGGCTCCAGATTGCGCACGACGTGTGTATGACCGTGAAGCATCAGCCGCGGCCTCGCCCAGCGCATGAGGTTCAGGAACACTTTGAAGCCTCTATGGGCCGGATCATCGGCGTCATGGATCCCGCGCGGAGGGGCGTGGGTGAGCAGGATATCAAAGCCGCGCCGACCCCACAGCCGCTCCAAGATCACTGTGGGTGCGGCGGACAACAGCCGGATTCGCATTTCGCTCTCCGTGTATTGATGGCGGCCGCGTGTCTTGTAGCGGGGACTTCCGCCCAAACCGAGGATGCGGTGTCCGAGCACCTCGACGATACGGCCGTCCGCCGCGATTCCACCCGGAACCCGAAGGTCGTCCCCGTCGTGATTTCCGGGCACATACACCAGCGGAACGTTCAACACGGTCAGTACGAATTCGAGATATCTCGCCGGCAGGTCGCCGCATGCCAGAACAAGCTCCACATCCGCATAGGTCTCTTTGACCTTCCCGCTGTGAATAAACGGCACGACCTTGTCGCTGAGGCCGAGAATTTTCACAGACGGGCCCGGATTCGGGCACGATGATGTCCAGGTCTGTCGAGGATGGCGAACTCCATGGGTCAAATAGGCACCGAGCAGTGAGCGGCGAGCCCCGGGCCTCTCGCCGCGGGCGTTTGGCCCCTGGCTTGAGGATTCAGGGATCAGGTCTCAAGTATCAGCGATCAGGTGTCAGGTGTCAGCCCCAATCTCGGGTCTCCCGTCCCCCGTGGAGATCACACCAAGACCCTGAGACTCAAAACAGCCCTTTGTGAACTTATGGATCACCCTTCGTGTCCTTCGTGCCTTTGTGGTTAGCCTCCCGGACTACCGTTCAACCGTGATTGTACCGGCATTCGCCGACGGCGCCCCGTCGGTGGACAAGCAAGAACCTCCGAGCTGGTTGCGCCTCGGAGGTCCGCTTCAAGATGATTTCGCTGTACCGGTCGGTTCAGGCCGTAGCCCTTTCGATCCCCGCCGCCGACCGCAGCGCTCCCATGCGGTCCAGACGCTCCCACGGCAGGTCCAGGTCCTCGCGGCCGAAGTGCCCGTAGGCCGCCGTCGGCCGGAATATCGGCTCGCGCAGGTCGAGGTCGCGGATGATCGCACCCGGGCGCAGGTCGAACAAATCGTCGACCAGCCCGGCGATCTCCTCGTCGGGCAGTCGGCCGGTGCCGAACGTCTCAACATGGACCGATAGCGGCTTGGCCACCCCGATCGCGTAGGCCACCTGGATCTCACAGCGGTCGGCGATCCCTGAGGCCACAATATGTTTCGCCACCCAGCGTGCTGCGTACGCACCCGATCGATCTACTTTCGTCGCATCCTTGCCGCTGAAACAGCCGCCGCCGTGGCGGCCCATACCGCCGTACGTGTCCACGATGATCTTTCGTCCGGTCAACCCGGCGTCGCCCATCGGACCTCCCACCACGAAGCGGCCGGTGGGGTTGACGAAGATCTTCAAGTCCTCATCGACGAGCTCCTCGGGGAGCACAGGCTTGATCACGTGTTCGATCACGCCTTCACGGATCTCACCCTCGCCGACCTCTGGTGTGTGCTGGGCGCTGATCAAAACGGTATCAACCCGCTTGGGTCGACCGTATTCGTACTCAACCGTCACCTGCGATTTGCCGTCGGGCCGGATCCACTCGACGAGGCCCTGCCGGCGGACGTGGGTCAGGCGCCGGGTTAGCTTGTGGGCCAGGTAGATCGGCATCGGCATGTAGGCGCTGGTCTCGTCGCAGGCGAAGCCGAACATCATCCCTTGGTCGCCGGCACCGATCCCCTGGATGTCCTCCTCCGTCATCTCCCCGGTTCGGGCTTCCAGCGCTTCATCGACTCCTTGGGCGATGTCCCCGCTCTGGTTGGCGATCGCCACCTGCACACCACACGTCTCCCCGTCGAATCCCTTGGCGCTGTCGTCGTAGCCGATGTCGGTGATGACCTTGCGCGCCAACTCATCGAGATTGACCTCGGCCTGGCTGGTGATTTCGCCGAGCAGCATCACAAAGCCCGTCTTTGCTGCCGTCTCACAGGCCACCCGGGATTCGGGATCCTGCTCGAGGCAGGCGTCCAGCACGGCGTCAGAAATCTGATCACAGAGCTTGTCGGGGTGTCCTTCCGTGACGGACTCCGAGGTGAATAAGGTCTTCGGGGATGACATGAACGTGGTGGACATACAAGCGCCTCCTGAATATGTAAAAGCCCCCTCTACGTGAGAAGGGGCATAACCGACCGTCATGGAGCCACCGTCTCATCTTCCAGATTCATTTCTGCCGGAGTTGGCACCACACCAGACGCCACCCTGGTAGGTTGCCGAGGCTTCGCGGGGCCGGTCCCTCCACCTCTCTGGATAAGGGGT
>CAZFCJ010000069.1:0-18920 GCA_964517315.1 uncultured Anaerolineaceae bacterium
ATGCGCGGATGTATTCCGTGTGCGTTGCAGACGTTGCGGCGCTTCAAAGGATCGGATCAAGAACTGCTCGACCGCTATAGCCAGGCCCTCGCCGACGTCCGCACTTACCTCGAGACCGATCCGCAGCATCATAGGGAGAAATCGATTTCGCTCCAATTTGCCTGAGTTAAACCGGGGGACCAGGGCTTGTCAACCGGGGCGCGGCCGCGCCCCGGTTGCGCGTCGGAGGGGGAGGGTCGTTGTGGTACACTACCTTCCGCCTGCCCTCCGTCGGAGGGCGGCGCGCTCGATGGTCAGCTCCGGCCAAAGAGGAGCGAAATTTGCTCACTAGCGTTGAACAACTAGCCTTCGCCGCCGGCACCATCGTGGCCGTGTACCTCACCTGGAGAGGGCTTCAACGCGTCGTGGGCGCCATCGCCAGAGGACATGGCCGGCCCGATTGGGGCTTAGCCCGCCGGCGTTTGGTGCAGGTCGTTTTCAAGCGCACGCTGGCGCTTGAGCCCACGTTCCGGGCTCGACCGCTCGTGAGCCTGATTCATGGGTTGGTCGCCTGGGGCTTCATGTTCTATCTCTTGGTGAACATCGGGGATGTACTGGAAGGGTACTTCCCCGATTTTATTTTCCTGGGAAGCGGCCGGATCGGCGATCTCTACCGCTTGGGAGCGGACCTGCTCAGCGTGGCGGTGTTGGTCGGGATGATCGTCCTGATGGCGCGGCGATACCTGATGAAACCGCCGAGCTTGTCGGTCCGCGAGGAAACCACGCTGCACCCCAAAGCCACACAGAGCATTCGCCGCGACTCGGCTATAGTGGGGCTGTTTATTCTATTTCACGTCGGCGCCCGCTTCGCGGGCCAGAGCCTGGATCTGGCCGCGGTGGGGCCGGATCGTTGGCAGCCGATGGCCAGCGCGGTGGCCGCAATCTGGTCGGGCCTGTCGCCAGCGGCGCTGGAGTTTGGGCGGCACCTCGCCTGGTGGCTGGCGCTGGGGCTCATCCTGATGTTCCTGCCCTATTTCCCCCAGTCCAAGCACATTCATTTGTTCTTCGCGCCGATCAATTACCTGCTGCGAGAGGAGCGGTCCTCGCTCGGCCAGCTCAACGCGTTGGATTTCGACGACGAGACCGTTACGCAGTTCGGCGCGGCGCGCATCGAGGATTTGTCCTACAGCTCGATCATGGATGCTTATGCTTGCATTATGTGCAACCGCTGTCAGGACGCGTGCCCGGCCTATGAGACCGGGAAAGTGCTGTCGCCCGCGGCGCTCGAGATCAACAAGCGCTATTTTCTGAATGAGCACGCGGCGACGCTTGCGGCCGGCGAGTCCAGCCCGGAGACGCTCTTGGAGTTCGCCATCTCACCGGAAGCGGTGTGGGCCTGCACGGCCTGCGGCGCGTGCAACGAGGTGTGCCCGGTGGGCAACGAGCCGATGCAGGACATCTTGAACATCCGCCGCAACATGGTGCTCATGGAAAACGAGTTCCCGGAACAATTTCAAACCGCCTATCGGGGCATGGAGCGGGCGGCCAACCCGTGGAACATCCCGCCGGAGAAGCGTCTCGATTGGGCCGAGGGCCTTGAGGTCCCCATCGTCGAAGACAACCCCGGGGCCGATCTTTTGTGGTGGGTCGGCTGCGCCCCCGCCACCGACACTCGGGCCCGCAAGACGGCGCGGGCGTTCGCCAGGGCCCTCAACTCGGCCGGGGTGGATTTCGCGGTGCTGGGCGGTCGGGAGCAATGCAGCGGCGATCCGGCGCGCCGTTCCGGCCACGATTATCTGTTCCACGAACTGGCCGGTGCCAATGTCGAGACGTTGAACGAGGTGGGGCCGCAGCGAATCGTGACCACGTGCCCCCACTGTTTACACACCATCCTGAACGAGTATCCGGATTACGGGGGGCGTTTCGAAGTCGTGCATCACACCCAACTTCTCCAGGAGCTCATCGATCAAGGTCGAATCCGCTTTCGGGCGAGCCAGACGCCGCAGCGAGTGACGTTCCACGATCCGTGCTATCTGGGGCGCCAAAACGGAGTCATCGAGGAACCCAGGCGCAGTTTGAGCGGGGCGGGACTTGAGCTCACAGAGATGCCGCGCAACCGACGCCGATCCTTCTGCTGCGGTGCGGGAGGCGCACAAATGTGGAAGGAAGAAGAGGAAGGTGGGGAGCGTGTGAGTGAGAACCGGCTGCGCGAGGCTCGGGAAACCGGTGCGGAGACTGTCGCGGTCGGCTGTCCATTTTGTATGATTATGATGGAATCAACCGAGACGTCCGACTCCCCCATGGAGATCCTCGACGTGGCGGAGCTCGTCGCCGATCGGATGGAGGATGTGCGGAAGGATTCATCCTGAAGGGCTGAATAAAGGTCGGTATGACGGTCGCCGAGCGCGGACCCAGCGGCAGTTCGGTCGACCCCGTCTGAAAACGGGGCGATGAGCGGGGCGCTCGCTGAGCGGAGGTCCCCTGTGTAACCCACCCCGTCGCTCCAAAAAGGGGAGGCAGTTGAATGGCAGTCACACAAGAGAGAATTCAGGACGAAGAAGCCTTGCTGGAAATGTACTGGACGATGCTTCTTTCCCGGCGCCTGGACGAACGGGCCTGGATCCTGCATCGTCAGGGCAAGATCGCATTTCATATTTCCGCCATCGGGCATGAAGCCGCCCAGGTCGGCGCCGTCTTCGCACTGAATCGGGGTGAGGATTGGGTGGTTCCTTATTACCGCGATCTAGCGATGATCCTGGCGCTGGGGATGACGCCGCGCGAGTTCATGCTGGGCTTGATGGGCAAGAGGGGCGATCCGACCTCGGGCGCCCGCCAGATGCCCAGCCACTGGAGCTTGCATAGAGCCAACGTCCTCAGCCATTCGTCGCCGGTGGCCACGCAGACCACCCACGCGTCCGGCATCGGGCTCGGAATCAAGATGCGCGGTGGGGACGAGATCGTGTTGACCAGCGTAGGCGAGGGGTCCACTTCGCAAGGCGAATGGTACGAAGGCGTCAATTGGGCGGCCGTCCACAAGCTCCCCGTCGTGTTCCTCATCGAAAACAATGTGTATGCGATTTCCGTCCGCCAGGAGAAGCAGATGGCGGTGGAATCGGCCGCCGACAAGGCCAAGGGTCTGGGGCTGCCGGGGGTCTCGGTCGATGGGCTGAGATTGCTCGAGGTGCGTCGGGCCGTCGAAGAGGCGGTCGAACGGGCCAGGGCCGGGGACGGCCCCACGCTGGTCGAAGCCCGCGTGCACCGGATGACCCCGCACTCCTCGGACGACGATGATCGCACGTACCGGTCTAAAGAGGAGATGCAGGCCATCAAGGAAGAGGATCCGCTGGCCCTTTACCGCGAAGAATTGATGGAGGATGGCGTGCTGACCGAAGATCACGCCGAAAAGATGGAAGAAAAGGCGAAAGAGCGGGTCGAGGACGCGGTGAAGTTCGCGGAGGAGGCCGCCTACCCCGAGGTGGAAGAAGCGAGCTATCCAGTCTACGCCGAGGATGTGCGCGATGCCTGAAATCACGCTCATCGAAGGGCTGCGCCAGGCGATGGATGAGGAGCTGGAGCGTGACGAGCGCGTGTTCATCGTCGGTGAGGATGTCGGCCCCCGGGGCGGTGTGTTCCGGGCCACCGAAGGCTTATTCGAGAAGTACGGAGAGCAGCGGGTGCTCGACTCGCCGTTGGCCGAGCTTTCGATCGTCGGGGTCGGAATCGGCGCCGCCGTGTACGGCATGCGGCCTATCTGCGAGATCCAGTTCGCCGATTTCATTCATCCCGCGTTCAATCAGATCGTGAACGAAGCGGCCAAGCTGTGCTACCGGTCGAACGGTGAGTGGCAGGTTCCGATGGTCGTCCGGGCGCCGTACGGCGGCGGGATCGGCGGCGGACTGTACCATTCGCAGTCGGTGGAGGCTTTTTTCGCCCACGTGCCGGGGCTCAAAGTGGTGATCCCCTCCTCGCCGTACGACGCCAAGGGACTGCTCAAATCCGCGGTGCGCGATCCCAACCCGGTGATGTTCTTCGAGCCCAAGAAGGGTTACCGTTTGATCCGGGGTGAGGTGCCGCAGAACGGAGATGAAGTGCTGGTCTCTCTCGGGAAGGCGAAGGTCACGCGCCAAGGGAACGACCTCAGCGTGTTCGCCTATGGAATGATGCATCACTACTGTTTGGAGGCGGCCGAGATGGTGGCTGAGGACGGGATCGATGCCGAAGTGGTCGACCTGCGAACGCTGCGGCCGCTCGACAAGGAGACCGTGCTTGAGTCGGTCAAGAAGACCAGCAAAGCGCTCATCGTCTACGAGGCCAATCTGACCGGCGGCTACGGCGCTGAGATCGGGGCGATCATCGCCGAAGAAGCCTTCATGTTTTTGGACGGCCCCGTGAAGCGACTGGGCGGGCCGGATGTGCCGGCGATGCCGTACAGCCATCCACTGCAGGATTGGTTCATGCTGAACCCAGAGAAGATCGCGGCGGCCATGCGCGACCTGGCGGAGTTCTAACCGACATGGCGCCAGGCTGGCACGACCTTCCTCGGGCGCACGAGTAAGCGGGAGAGAAGCATGGCTACGAAAGTCATCATGCCCCAGCTCGGCGAGTCGGTCGTCGAGGGCACCGTCATCAAGTGGCTTAAGCAAGAAGGCGACACCGTCGAAGAGTTTGAGCCGCTGGTGGAGATCAACACTGATAAGGTCGACACGGAGGTGCCCTCACCAACCGGCGGCACGCTGCTCAAGCTCTACGTCGATGAAGGCGAGACGGTGGAGGCCGGCGCGCTGTTGGCCTACATCGGCGAACCGGACGAGTCGGTCCCGGAAGCGGCGGAGGGCGACGGAGCTGAGAAGAAGGAGCGCAAAGCCAAGGCTAAAGCCCAAGTCGAGCGGGCACCGGCGCAGGCGGAAGCCGTGGAGCCGGGTCGTCGCGGGGACTTGGGTTTCATCTCCCCGGTCGTGGCCCGTATCGCCTCCCAGGAGAACGTCGACCTGACGAAGGTTGAGGGCACAGGTCGGGACGGCCGCATTACCAAGAAAGACGTGCTCGCCTATCTCGAAACACAGGGGGAGGCCAAGCCCGAGCCCATCCCCGCGGCGGCCGCCCCGTGGGAGGAACCCGCGTCCGGCAGGCTGTTCCGTCCCACAGAGGAGGTGTTCCAGAAGGAGGCCGCCGAGGTGCCGGCTGAGGTGGAGGGCGAAGTCCGTCCGCTGGACCCGGTGCGCAAGTCCATCGCCGAGCACATGGTGCGCTCCAAGCGAGCCAGCCCGCATGTGACGACGGTGATGGAAGCCGACCTGAGGCGCGTGGTGGCGCACAGAGAGGCCAACAAGGAAGCCTTCGCCCGCGATGGTGTAAAGTTGACCTACTCGGCGTACTTCGCCTCGGCGGCGGTGGCTGCGCTGAAGGAGGTTCCGCGGGTTAACGCCTTCTGGACCAACGAGGGCATCCTGCAGCACCGCCGTGTACATCTGGGCATGGCGGTGTCCCTCGGCGAACGCGGGTTGATCGTCCCCGTCATCCGGGGGGCGGACGAGATGTCGCTGCGCGGCCTGGCGCGGGCCATCAACGCGCTGGCCGACCGCGCCCGCCAGGGCGAACTCTCGCCGGACGATGTCCAAGGTGGGACATTTACGATTACCAACCACGGGGTAAGCGGCTCGCTCTTTGCCACGCCGATCATCCACCAACCTCAGGCCGGGATCCTGGGCGTGGGCGCGGTGCAGAAGCGTCCGGTCGTGGTCGAGACCAAGACGGAGGAGGGGGCCACTTTGGACGCGTTGGCGATCCGCCCCATGGTGTACCTCACGCTGACTTTCGATCATCGCATCCTCGACGGCGCGATCGCCGATGATTTCCTTGGCCGGGTTGTGGCGACGCTCGAGGCCTGGGCCTGACCCGGAACGGACGGCCTTTTAGAATCACAATGAAAGCTTGCGGGGCGGCGCTTCCCGTCGCCGCGGCTCCTTAGAAGTGCATCCAGGAGGATATGTGAATGGCTGATTACGATGTCGTCGTCATCGGGGCGGGTCCTGGTGGCTATGTTTGTGCAATTCGTGCCGCGCAGTTGGGTCAGAAAGTGGCCATTGTGGACAAGCAGTGGCTCGGCGGCGTCTGCCTCAACGTCGGCTGCATCCCTTCCAAGTCGCTGCTCGACAGCGCACACCTGGTGCACAAGGTGCGCGAGCGCGCCGACGAGTACGGCCTTTCGTTTGACGGCCTTGATATCGACTACAGTCAGGCCGTTAAGCGCAGCCGGGAGGCCGCCGACCGGCTGACGAATGGCGTCGGCTTCTTGATGAAGAAGAACGACATCGACGTCCACATGGGGGAGGCCACCTTCACCGATTCAAAGACGCTGGAGATCACCACGGAAGAGGGGGAGACTCAGCAGCTGACGGCCGAGAACATCGTCATCGCCACCGGCGCCCAAGCGGCCATGATCCCCGGAGTGGAAGCCGACGGCGAGCGCGTGTTGACCTACTACGAGGCCATCCTGCAGGAGAAGCTGCCCAAGTCCGTGGTCATCGTCGGTGCCGGGCCGATCGGACTCGAGTTCGCCACGCTGTGGAACGCGTATGGCGTCGATGTGAGCATCGTGGAAATGATGGATCGGGTGGCTCCGCTTGAGGATGAGGAGGTCAGCAAGGAGGTGGCCAAGGCCTTCCGCAATCGGGGGATTGAGCTCTTTCTGGGTCACAAAGTCGAGGACATCGACGTGCTGAAGACCAAGGTCAAGGTCAACGTGAGCGGCGGTGAGGGCGACCAGACCGTGGACGGGGAACAGGCGCTGATCGCCATCGGCTGGCGGCCCAACACCGAGGGGCTGGGCGTGGAGGCGGCTAGCGTGAGCCTGGATAATAAGGGCTACGTCGAAATCGACGGACGGATGGCCACGAACGTAGAAGGTGTTTGGGCGATCGGCGACGTGACCGGCAAGCTGCCGTTGGCCCACGTCGCCTCGGCGATGGGCATCGTTTGCGCGGAGAACATCGTCGGCGCGGATACGATCGCGCTGGATTACCGCATGATGCCGCGGGCCACCTTCTCCGATCCCCAGATCGCGGCGTTCGGAATGACCGAACAGGAGGCGGAAGAAGAGGGCTACGAGGTCACGATCGGCCGCTTCCCGTTCCAGGCCAATGGCAAGGCGGTCGGTATGGGCGAGAAGGTCGGCTGGGTCAAGATGATCACGGATGCGAAGTACGGCGAGATCCTGGGGGCCCATATGGTCGGGCCGGAGGTGACCGAGTTGCTCCCCGAGTTGACCATCTCGCAGATGATGGAGCTCACCCCGGCCGAAATCGCCCGCAACGTCCACGCCCATCCGACCCTGAGCGAATCGCTTGTGGAGGCAGCGCACATGGCTGAGGGACACTCCATCAACATTTGAGTTCGAAGGCTCGGGGCCTTCGGGTTCCGGGCCTTTTTGATTCGAGAGAGAGGAGAACGGACAGATGAGTGGTATCGCCCGAGGTCTGGCGGGGGTTGTGCTCTCCGAGACCCGACTCAGCCGGGTCGATGGGGAGCGGGGGGAGCTGACAATTGCGGGGTTCCCATTGGTCGAACTGGCCCCCAACGCCACCTATGAAGAGACCGTGCACTTGATGTGGCACGATCGATTACCCACCCGGGCCGAACTGGAGCGGCTGAAGAAGGGCATGGCTCGTGCACGGGCACTGCCGGAGCCGGCCGAGAATTTGCTGCGGCGAGCAGCCGCGAAGGGCCTGCCGCCGATGGACGCGCTCAGGTTGGCGGCGGGCGCACTGAGCCTGGCCGATCCGGAACCGGAAGCCGGCGGGCGTGAGGCCAACCTGCGGCGGGCCCGCCGGTTGGTCGCCGCGTTTCCCACCATGGTCGCCGCCTACTGGCGACTGCTTCACGACCAGGAGCCGGTTGCGGCGCGCGAGGACCTCGGACACGCCGCAAATTTCCTGTACATGATTCAGGGGGAAACCGCCGACGAAGCCGCCGTGCGCGGTCTGGAGACCTACCTGAACACGGTCGTCGAGCACGGTATGAACGCCTCGACCTTTACCGCGCGGGTGATCGTCAGCACCCGATCGGACATCGTCTCGGCGGTCGTCGGGGCGGTCGGGGCGCTCAAGGGGCCCCTGCATGGGGGTGCGCCCGGGCCGGCCCTCGACACGGTCTTCGAACTGCGGCAGCAGGCTCAGGAGAGCGGCCGGCCGGTGGGCGAGATTGCGGAGGAGTGGGCCCGGGAAACGTTGGAAGTGGGCGAGCGCATCATGGGCTTCGGCCATCGAGTGTACAAGGTGCGCGATCCGCGGGCGGACGTGCTGGGCGCGGCCGCCGAGCGGCTGTTCGCCCGCACGGGCGACAGCGATCTATACGGCGACGCAAGGGCCGCGGAGGCGGCGTTCCTGAAGGTGTTGGAGGAGCTTAAGCCCGGCCGCGGCTTGAGCACGAACGTCGAGTTCTACACTGCCCTTGTGCTGCACGGCGTGGGTCTTCAGTCGGCGATCTTCTCCTCGATCTTCGCCATGTCCCGGGTGGGCGGTTGGACGGCCCACGTGCTGGAGCAGATCGAAGAGGATGTGTTGATCCGGCCGCGTGCCAAGTATGTGGGCGATCTGGATCGCAAGTGGGTGCCGATCGAGTCGCGCGAATAGGATGAGCGGACCGACACCGGAGTGTGGGAGGTCGTGAGCCTCCACCTTGCGCAGGTTGGGAGTCGCGTGTCGGGGTTGACAAGCTCCGACTTGTGTGGGGCCTGAGTTTTCTTCCCCGTAGAAGGGGCAGGATACACCTGCCGGGACCGTCAGGTGCTGGCTGCCGTGCCCCTAGGGCGGCCTCACCAAGATGCCGGGACCCGCTGAACCCCTGGGGTCCGCTGCAGTGAGCTCCATATCGCCTCCACCCTGATCGTTCAAAGGGGTTGGTCGGAACTGATTGGCGCGGCCGCGCTTGGTCCGGCTAGCCTCCGAGCGCCTTCCGCAGTTTGTCCGGGTCGTCTCCTGCCAGGACGATCCGGGTGTCGGTCGCCGCGTAGGTCAGAGTTAGATTGACGCCGGCATCCGCCGCCTTGCGGCAGACCTCGCCCAGTACGCCCGGGCGGTCCTCGACGTCGACGACGACGGCCTCCTGGGCTTCTCCCACCTGAAAACCGGCCTGGGTCAGGGCCTCGCGCGCGCCGTCGGCGTCCTCGACCAGCAGATGGGCCATGGCCTCGTTTCCTCGGCTGTAGGCGAACAAGCCGTCGATGTTGACGCCAGCCCCACCCAGCGCCTCGCCGGCTTCGGCCAGTGAGCCGGGCTGGTTTTCCAAGAAGACGGTCAGATCGGTGGCCATGCTGTCATCCCTCCCTCTCTGTGGATCCGATATGTCCACTATAGAGAATGGCCCGGAGGTCGTCAACGGTTTCTTGCAATGAACTTCCGTGTCGGATCGGGTGTACCGTTGCAGGGGCGGGCTTTTCCCGGCGCGGCGAACCATCGCCCGGAGCCCAGCTCGCCGGGCCGCGCCCGGTCAGACGGTCATCCTGCCGGCGGTTTGGATATCGAATACGTTAGGCTGTGAGGCCTCGTGAAGTGGGCCAGCAGCCAGAGGCCAAGAACCTAGCCTCCCACCGCCTGGCGAAGCGCGGCGACATCGTCGCCGGCAAGCACCACACGCGTGTTCGTCGCCACGTAAGCCAATGTCAGGTTGACGCCGGCGTCGGCCGCCTTGCGACACACCTCGCCCAGCACACCGGGCCGGTCCTGCACATCGACGACGACCACCTCGCGTGCAGCGCCGACACCTCCGCCGGCGTCCTGCAGGGCCGCCCGCGCCGCCTCGGCATCCTCGACCAGGAAGTGGGCTTCCCCCTGTTGACCGCTTCCATGGGCGAAGAACCCTTCAATGTTCACGCCCGCATTTCCCAAAGCTTCGGCGGCCTCGGCGAGCGCGCCGGGACGGTGCTCAAGCTCAACTGTCAGATCCGTAGCCATGGTATTCTCCTTCCCCACCGTGTGTTAGGTACCTTCACTATAGAGAACCTACCCCGGGTCGTCAACGGGTTTTCAATTCTCGCCGTGGCTCTCCAATTCGGTCCGCGGTTCAATTGCCGGGGAACCGGTGGTCGAACGAGTCCGTGGGTCCTATGTGCCTCACGGGCTGTGGACAGGTGAAGGGCGCGCATCGCCATGTGCCCCCACAAGGATCCTTCGAGGCGAAGGGTCTGATGGCTCCGTCGGTGGGAATGTCCGCGGACGGACGGGGGGTGAAGCTCTCGGTCGGCGGGTGCCCCATATACATGTTCTCGTTAGCCCGGGGGCGATCGGCCGGTCGCCGGCTCACTTCTCAGCGGTCCGCAAATCGCTTCTTCTGTGATCTGGAAGGGCAGCAAGCGGCCCACGGGCAGCGCGTCAGACCGTCTTCTCGACCACCCAAAAGTGCGACAAACCAAGCACACGCAACGGGGTGCCTTCGAGCGCTTGCAGAACGGCGCGCAGGGCGCGGCCGAGGGGGCCGAACCGCGCGATCAGATTGTCGTAGCCGCCGAAGATCATCCTCTCGCGGACCACTCGAGCGGGCAGTTCGGCGAACAGCGCAGCCAGATCATGGCGCCAATAGGCGCGCACGTGGGGCGCGAGGCGGTCGCGCAGTCGGGAGGGGAGGTAATTGACCAGGGGAATGTTGCCGAACCGGTAGCGGCCGCGCCAGAAGATCCCGTGCGTTTCAAAGGGATAACCGCGGTTGGGGACGAACAGCGCCAGCCTGCCGCCGGGGCGCAGCACGCGCAGGATTTCACGCGCCGCGGCCCGATCGTCAGCCACATGCTCCAGCACCTCGTGGGAGAGGACGAAGTCGAAGCTGTCGTCCCTGTAGGGCAGGGCTTCGGAAGCGCCGCGGACGAGGTTCGGCCCGTGCTCAAGGGCCCGCTGGGCGCGTTCGGCGTCGAATTCCAATCCGTGGACTTCGCCGTCATACCGTTCCATCTGGGCCAGATAGATCCCTACGCCGCAGCCGTTGTCCAGCACCCGGCCCGCGATTCGATCGCCAGCGGCGTTCAGGATCATCCCCAGCCGTCGCTCCTGGCCGGCCCGCCACACCTGCGACGGCTCGCCCCGCAGTGCGGCCTTGGTCAGATCTCGATCGCTCAAGGCGGATAGGGCGGAATCATGCCGGGCCGTTCAGCCGCGCGAAGGCCAGCCCCAGGGCTGCGGCGGATCCAAGCTGTCCGAATTCGCCCCGCAGCCACCGGTCCTGCACCCAATCGCGCGGACGCCACAGGACTTCCTGCTGCTCCAGGTCGCCGGGGTCGGGCTCGGCCACCTGAGTGCAGCCTCGAGCCAGGAAGAGGTGGGCCAGTCCGCCGCGCAGGTTGCCGGCCAGGACGTAGTCCCCCAATGCTTCCCAGCTCGCCGCCGCGCAGCCGAGCTCCTCGCGCAGCTCCCGCCGTGCGGCCTCCAGCGGGGGTTCGTCGTCCTCGATGATGCCGGCCGGCGGTTGAATGTCCACAGCTTCCAACCCGCGTTTGTAGGAGCGCACCAGGCCGATCTGATCCTCGCCGTCAACCGGTACGATGACGACGTAGTCGGGCGTCTCGAGCCGCAGATAGCCCTCAACGACCGAGCCGTCGGGCAGCTCGACGTCGTCGGACAGCACGCGCAGCCACGGCCGGCGGTCAAGCAGCAGCTCGCGGCGCAGCGTTTTCCATTCTTCCATGCGTTGCATTGCCTCCCCGTGAGGGCGCGCCTTGACGGACACGTTGAGGCCGAGCCGAACCCATCGGAACAGCTTGGCCCGACCGACCGCGGGTACCTATCGCTCAAGGGGTCCAGTGTAACATCGGGACGCTTCGTCGGATCGTCGGGGAAACTATCTCTTTTCGCCCCAGTGCACGGCGATTGTGCCCAGCATCTTGCGGGCGAACCCAACGCCCTGCAGGCCGACCTGTGAGAAGATCTGGGCGAGATCCTTGGCGGTGTAGAAGCCGACGGTGGAGGCCGGTAGATAGCGATACGCCGCGCGGTTTCCGGCCAGGAGCCCACCCATCAGCGGGATGAAGAAGTGCAGATGGAGCGCGACGAGCGGCTTCAGGAGTCCGTCCGGCGGCGTGGTTTCCAGACACACCAGCCGGCCGCCGGTCTGGAGCACGCGCACCTGTTCTCGAAGAGCGGTGCCCACGTCGTCGACATTGCGCAGCAGAAAGCCTGAGACGACCGCCGAGAAGGTCCCCTCGGCGAATGGAAGCCGGAGCGCGTCTGCGATCACCCAGGTCGGGGCGGGGGACTGAGCGCCGCGGCGCCCCTGCTGGATCATCTCGGGCGTGAAGTCGGCCGCCACGACCTCAGCCTTCGGCTCGCCCCGCAGGATCGCGACGGCCAAATCGCCGGTGCCGGCTCCCACGTCGAGCACCCTGTCCCCCGGAGAAACCCCCAGCCGACGCGCCGCCGCGCGCCGCCAGCGTCGGTCCTGGCCGAAGGTCATGAGGCGGTTCATCAGGTCGTAGCGGCCGGCGATACGGCCGAACATGCGCTTTACGTAACGCCCTCGTTCCTCGCCGCTCAATGCGCTCATGCTGGCTCTCCGCCGTGTGGGCGGTCCGGGCCCCGGTTGCCTAGAGCATAGCGAAAGGGCCGGATTCGCTGATCTTGACCTTGACCATCTGCAAAAAGGATCCCGTCGACCGTAAGCGGACGCCGACCGCTCCTCGCCGTGCCGTCACTGGATGGGAATCCGCGGCTGTGAGTCTATCTCACTTTGGCCGCCAGCCGGGCGCTCGGACCTCAAGCGGTCATTGATCTCGGACCCGCGTGGAGGTAGGCTCTGAAAAGATTGCCCGTGGTGAGCCAGCAAACGGCCGAGGATGGATACGATGTCTGAACAGATGGAGCCGGACTTGGAGGAGCTTCTAATCCGCTTGGCGCGGATCGCGCGGGGGCTGGAGGAGCAGCGCGCTTCATACGCCGGCCGAGTCTGGTGGGCGGCTGTTCACTCCCTCTTGCTCGACCGCTCGCTGGCGCAGGGCGTTCCGACAGATGTGGAGGAGCTTCAGGCCCAGATGGAGCGCGGCCTTGAGGAGCTTCACGATGCCGGCGAGGACGCTGGGTTGATCGCCGCGCTCGAACGGACGCGCGAATTGGCGGCTCGCGAGGAGAAGGTCACCTGGGCCGAGTTCGGACATGTGTTGGTCTGCCGCCACTGCGGCCGGGTGACGTTTGGCGAGGGTGAGCTGGATTGCCCGCGCTGTGGAGCCCATTGGCTCACGCGCCGGCAGGTACGCCCGATCTGGTTGTTGAAACCGCTGCCGCCCGATGTGGCGCGGGATTCCCTTGGCTCAATGCCGGGCCAACTCGCGGAAAGGGTCCGTGGGCTTTCGGAAGCCGAACTGCGTCAGCGGCCGGCCGAAGACGAGTGGTCGTTGCGGGAAGTCCTGGAGCACCTGTGGCTGGCGCAGGCCGTGATGCAGGAGCGGATCCTCCGCATGCTCGAGGAAGAGGAGCCTCGGTTTTCGGGGGTGTCGATCACGACCGAAGATCGGGCGGATTGGACGACCGATGATCTGATGCAGGACTTCCGATCCAAACGGGCGTCCCTTCTGCAGCGGATATCGGATATCGACAACGCCGGGTGGAACCGGTCGGGCTGGCACGATGAATTCGGCGAGATCACGGTGTTGAGCCAGGCCGCCTATATGGTCCGGCATGAGAGCTATCATCTGCGCCAGCTCGCTGAGGTCCGCAACGCGCTTCATGCCTGATGTGCACATTGCCCCCCGTCGGGTTTCCGAGCCTTCGATGAGGCTATTTACCCTCTCCGCCAGAGGTGGAGGGCAGGGGGAGGCCATTCACGTTCCAAGTCAGGCTGGTTGGCAAATGGGCAAGCTTCGATTATCCTGCGGGTCTTGTAGAAAGCTTGGAGGTTGAGCAGATGACCACCCATGCGATCGATAGGCCGGCTGAGGTTGCCCGCGCCGCCCGGCGAATCACCTGGTCGCTGTTTTTCGCCCACAGCGTCGGCGGCGCGGGGTTCATCGCCACCGCCGCGATCACGTCGATCGTTGGGGCACAGCTCTCTGGGACCGCCTGGATGGCCGGTCTGCCGGCCGCGGTGCTGCTGTTCGGCGCCGCAGTATCCTCCTATGGTTGGGGCTACGCGATGGATTGGCTGGGACGGCGCGGCGGGCTGGTGCTCGGCGCGGCGCTCGGCGTGCTCGGTTCTGGCGTTTCGGGCTGG
Organism: uncultured Anaerolineaceae bacterium; assembly: GCA_964517315.1. Lineage (GTDB taxonomy): Bacteria > Chloroflexota > Anaerolineae > Anaerolineales > E44-bin32 > DASWJQ01. The sequence continues at coordinate 14,164 of CAZFCJ010000069.1, forward strand.
GCGATCGTCCTCGAAGGGTATCCACTCTTCCTGGTCGGGATGCTGCTGATGGGCTTTTCGCGGGCCGCGCTGCAGCTCAGCCGCTTCGCCGCGGCCGAGGTCAGCCCGCCTGAGCGGCGGGGTCGGGCGATCTCGAACGTCGTGTTGGGCGGCACGGTGGGCGCGATCGGCGGCCCGCTGCTCGTCGGCCCGAGCGGTGCGGCGGCGTTGAACTGGGGTTACCCGGAGCTGAGTGGGCCCTTCTTCATTTCGTGCCTCTTGTTCGCGCTGGGAATGCTGGACGTCGCCGTCGGGCTGCGGCCTGACCCGAAGCAGCTCGGCGCGCAGGTCGATCGGATGTATCCCGAGGCCACGCCGAGCGCAGGCCACAGCCGCCAACTGGCGGAGATTTTGCGTCAGCCGGCGGCGGTCGTGGCCGTGACGGCCATGGTCGTGGGCCAGGCGGTTATGGTGATGCTGATGGTGATCAGCTCACTTCACATGTCGGATCACGAGCACTCGCTGTTTGCCATCTCGGCGGCCATGTCCTCCCACACCATCGGCATGTACGCCTTTTCGGTGGTTTCCGGCTCGTTGTCCGACCGCTGGGGGCGCGAACAGGTCATCATGACCGGTAGCCTGGTATTGGCGCTGGCCGCCCTGGGATCCACGCTGTCAGCCGCGCTCGTGCCGCTTTCGTTCGCGCTGTTCCTGCTCGGGCTCGGCTGGAACTTCTGCTACGTTGGAGGCTCATCCTTGCTGTCCGATCAGCTCAGCGCGATCGAGCGCTCGCGAACGCAGGGGTTCAACGACCTGTTGATCGGGATGGCCTCGGCGCTGGGCAGCCTGGGCAGCGGGGTGGTCTTCGCCGCCGGCGGCTTCAACGTGATGGGCTTTGCCTCGGCGGTGGCGGCCCTGATCCCCCTTCTGCTGGCGGCCTGGTGGCAGCGGACGGGCGCCGGCGCATTGGCGGCCGGCTGAAGCTGGTGAGCGCGCCGGATCAGCCGCGGCCCGGCTGAGGCAGTGGAGTGCGGGCCGCGTTCGTGGCCGAGGACAACTCAGGCGGGACGCGAGGGTCCCAATTGGGTCGGCCGGGGCCTGCGCTGAGGGTCTCGGTTCGGTGTCTAGCGGTCGCGCAACCTGGAGATGCGGGCGAGGCGGAATACGAATCAACCCCCACATCGCAGAAGGGCTTTCGCAATTGTGGAGGCGATGAACCGGGCGCTTGGCCTGGTCGCTCCCCGGCCGCCAGGTCGGTCGGGGCTCCCGGAAAGCGAGTAGCGAAACCGGCCACGAGTTATGCCACGGGCATGGCTGCGGAGGCCGGTTCTGCATTTAGCCCGCGGGCGAAGGCCATTAACCCCGGCGCCGTTACTCATCGCTTGGGTGCATCGGTGGCCGAGATCTGGTCAAACAGTTCATCTGCCGGCTGCGCAACAAACTGGAGCCGGCAGTAATGGGGCTGGCTGCGATTCACGACCGTCTCAGATCGTGTAGAGCCTTGACAAGCACTCTGGCAATGGATGCCTTCGTGTCATTTGCAGCCAGTGAACGGAGCAGGCCCGGCGCTGAGCCGTCGGGCCTCAATGGTGCTCCCTTTGTGTGGCAGCCGATCAGCGCAGCGTGGCAGTCCCTTTTTCGTCAAACGACCCCGAAGTCCGTAGGCCAGGCATTTATCGGCCCATAATCCTGGTGAAGACGTCCTGCAACCGTGCGAGTTCATTTCGGAATCGGTCCAAGAACCAGGGAATGGGCGGGCGATGCCCTGGCGGCTGGAAGCATGGATGATTGGGTCCGAAGTTAAACGGCGGAGCCTGGCCGAGACGTCCCTTCGGCTTGCCCTGGGACTCGGGGAAAGTAGGCGCCGGGCAAGTCGCGGTCGGCTGCGGCGTGTGGGTGCTGGTTGGCCTTGGCGTATGGGTTTCGGTCGGCACCGCTGTCTCGGTATCGGTTGGGAGCGGCGTTTCCGTCGCCTGGGAAGTGGGGGTGTCGGTGGGAACCGGTGTGTCCGTCGGCTCGGGTGTTGGAGTTGGCGTCGCCGTCGGCGTATCGGTTGACGTCGGCGTCGAGGTGGGAGTGGCTGTGGGCGTAGGAGTGTCGGTTGGGGTTGGCGTGTTGGTCGGCGACGGCGTATTGGTGGGTATGTCAGTGGGCGTATTGGTCGGCGATGCTGTGGCCGTCGGTGTCTCCGTCGGCGGCGCGTCGCCGAGGGTGATGGTCACGTTATAGCCGCTGGCGGTGGAGGAATCGATGGCGACGGTGATCTTGTGGTCGCTGTCGCTGAAGGTCTCGCCGACGATCCACATCGCCCCTTCGTCGCCGGTGTCCCCGTCACTGTCGACGTCCACGACGTGGGCCGGGCGCGAGCGTGTCGTGTCGACTTCGTGGATGATCAGCGCCTCGCCGGGCAGTTTGACGTCATACCCGGCCCAGTTGCGCGCTTCAACGGTGTAGAAGTTGCTCGTGGATCCACCGATGGAAATCACCGCGACCTTATAGTTGTCGGTTTCGGGCAGCGCCAACCGCTCGAGGGTCAGTGTCTGCACGCCATCCACGGCCTGATACAGCTGTGCATCGGGGATCCACCCCAGCCGATCCTTATGGTAAGAGATGGTGTGCTGCCCCAGGCAGCCGTAGGTCGGGTCCGAGGCGCGGGCGCAGTTGGACCAGACGTCGCTCATGACATCCCACTGGTTGTCGTAGGTCAGACCGTAGGTCCCGGAGGAGTGCGGTAGGCCGAAGCCGTGGCCCATCTCGTGGGCAATCACCGCCTGGTTGTCGTAGGCCCACGGCGGCTCCCAGGTCGTGGCCCAGAAGCGGGTCTCACCGTCCAAAGTGGCGTGTTGGCTGCCGCCCCAGGCGGCCCCGTCCAGCTCGTCATTGAACATCAGGTTAATGCCGACATACGTCGAAAAATCCACCGATGAGTCGGCGGCAGCGGTGCAGTCAGCGAACAGCTCGTCCAGCATTTGAGAGGTGCTGAGGTCTAAATAGTAGGATCGGGTCTCCGGCAGCGTGTACCAGCCGGAGGAGCCGCTGTCCAGCAGGTTGATGGATTCGTAGGAGACCTCGCGCCAGTAGTGTCCGAGGCCGGGCTCGGTTTCGCCGATCAATCCGTCGAAGTAGCTCAGCGAGTGGGGTTCCGAGGACACGTCGGCGAATTTGCACAGCACGTTGATCCAGGGCTGCGAACCGCTGACGGCCGGGTCGTCCGAGCTCGTAGTAGAGGAGGTGCCGTCCACCGCCTCAATTGCCTCGGCGCGAATGGCGGCGGACCCCGGACCGCCGGCGGTCGCCCAACGACCCCGGATCGTCACGCGGCTGCGGTTGAGCGCCGTCAGCCCACCGTGCCGCCGCCGCAGCGCGTCGTCGATCAGAACCCGGGCATCGCCTTTTCCCTCGGAGCTGAGAGTGAAGACCATTGAGCTGGATCCCGACCGAGGATCCCCCCATCTGACCGCCAGCCAGCCGGTCCGGGTGACCGGTTCGCCCGTGGGTGAGGCCGCCTGAGTCGGACCAGCGGACAGTATCCAGGCGAGCAGCAGCCACAACAACAGGACGAGCGTCATCAGCCGCCGGAGATGGACCCGCTGCCGGTCGCGGCTCATGGTCGCGGGAACCGATGGTCGCATTATTCGACTCCCTCGGCGTCAATCGAGAGCACCTTGTAGACGTGGGGGCCCTCCGCCACTGCGAGCACGGATACACGGGTGCGGTCCAGCGCCAGTGGACCACCGAGAGGTGCGGTGAGCTCTTCATCCATCCGGAGTTGGACCGCTTGTCCATCGTCGAGTGCGAGCAGGAAATGCGGCTCGTCGTTCCAGACGATGCTCAACCAGCCCTCGAGCCGCCGCGGTTGGTTCGGGGAGGTCGAGGCCCCGGGGGTGACCGTTGCGACATCTGTGGCCGCCGGTGACGGTTCGGTTGGAACTGCGGAGGGTTGGGGAGGACTTGGAGGCTGGCTTGCGCACCCGCTGAGCAGCAGTCCGCCAAGCGCCAGGGTAGCCCAGCTCGGGGTGTGGCCCATTCTACCGTCGCTCAGCTCTGGTCTGTTCGCCACTCAACCTCCGAGTCTCGGAATCAAAATAACCCATGGATGGATGCCACGACAGCTCCTCCACGGGCCCAACCCGGGCACAGTGTCCCACTCCCCACACTCGCTTCGGCAGCTGGCTGTCGTAGCTGAGAGTCTCAGCCGTAAACCCTGTAGCTTTGCGTCGCCACCTTTCGGTGGCTTTGCCTTTTCGACGAGCCGGTCCAGCTCGCTCCGGCGGCTAGATCGTCAGCTTCCTGTAAGGTATTCATCAGAGTACTCCTCCCCTGAGGGCGGAAGCAATGCAACGGGAGTACCATCGGCGGGCGCAGTGGAATGATGATCCTCGGTGATCGAAAATGGTGTCCAAGCTCGAACGGGTGACCTCCGAAAGGCCCGGCGGCGAGCTGGGGAGGGTTCGTAAAGCCGGGACGATGGCCAACAGGATCAGGCCAATCCGTACCGGGAAATCGCCGCCGTGGGCCCCGCGCTGGTCGTCTCTCCCAGGGGTGCCAGGCCGCGATGTGGGCGTTTTGATTTCCCTATGACGGCACTGGGGCCGGCTGACAGGCCGCCCGGACATGGTACCTCCTCGTGTATCGCACACCTCATTCCATGTGCGCCCCGGCGCCTGTCGAAGGGTGCGCCTAGGTGCAGGGCGTTACACCGTGAACCTGAATATGCACATGCGCCCTTCGACAGGCTCAGGGCGTTAAGTTTCTATATGTGAGGGGGACTTGCACTT
>CAZFCJ010000070.1:0-18754 GCA_964517315.1 uncultured Anaerolineaceae bacterium
GCGAGGCCATCGTGGGCCACTACACGGGTGCCCAGCTCGAATTCCTGCCCTCCCAGATCATCGCCTGGCAAGACTTCAAATCCGAATACCCGGACGGCCAGGTCCTTTCGCGGGACACCGGAAACCCGCGCAGTTACGGTCGGAATCCGTACGGAGGTTACGACGAGCCCGACAACCGGCCCTTCCTCTTCCAGGGCACGACGGACGACCGTCTACCGCCTATGGAGCGGGTGGTGGGGATTGAAATAGACGAAGGGGCGGTTGCCTACCCGTTCAGCCACCTCCAAGAAACCCGCGTCGTCAACGACCAAGTCGGTGGGGAGCCGATCGTCGTCTTATGGCAGCCGGGGGTGATGTCCTCGCTCGACGCCGGCGACATGGCCAACTCACGGGACGTCGGCAGCGCCGCGGTCTACAGCCGCCGGGTCGAGGACCAGGTCCTGACCTTCGAGTCCGCCGGGGAACAGGGCTTCCGAGATCAGGAGACCGGCACCACCTGGACTCTGCTCGGTGAAGCGGTGGAGGGCCCGCTGGAAGGGAGCCAGCTTGAAAAGATCGTCCACGGCCAACACTTCTGGTTTGCCTGGGCGGCATTCCTGCCGGAAACGGAGGTGAGGACTCCGTAGACGTCACCGGGGGGAAGTCTGAATAATTAAAGGGGCCCCTAGACAGGCGCAGCTCGGAGGCCGATGGGTCCCTCCAGGTGGAGCTACGAGGGCCCAGCGCGCTCCAGATCGGCCCCCTCGACTCGGGTCCATATGCTGGGCAGACCTTCGATCCGGGACCATCCTTCACCCGGCTGGACGGGTTTGACCTCGATGTCCTCAAAGTAATCATCAAGCACCGCGCCGCGCTCCATTCTCAACGGAGGCCGGCAGTAGTCCTCCTCCTCCCAGACGGCGATATCCGCCTCGCGCAGACGGGCGCCTCGCATACTTTCGTCCAGCGCCCGGCCGAACGGCTGCATTTTGCGCACTTCTCCCGATCGAACCCGTTCCGCCAGCTCATTCAGTCGGTCCCATTTCGGCTTCGCCGATACCAAATAGTGAGCCATGTCCGCCCCTTTCGAAACCTACGGTTCGTTTCCTGGAACGTCGGGCGGTCCCGCCTCCGACCCCGCTAAGACGAACCGGGCCCGGTTGCCCGAGGGATCTTCAACCAGCAGGCTTCCCGAGTCCTCCTCGAACGCGATGTCCGCCTCGCTCAGGCGATCGGCCAGTGCGCCCAGATCGGAGGCGCGCGCCAGCACGAGGTTGTATCGGCGCAGTCCGGCGGAACCCTCCGGCGCAGGCGGTGCGCCTACTCCCGCCCATACGTTGAGCCCCAAATGATGATGGTAGCCCCCCACCGCGTAGAACGAGGCCATCCGCCCGTAGCGAGACGTGAGTTCAAACCCCACGATCTCGCCGTAGAATCTCTCCGCTTGGGGAAGGTTGGCGACGTGCAGATGGACGTGGCCCACAACGGATCCTTCCGGCACGGCCGGGCCGTCTCCGATTTCGTCGGCTGCATCAATCATTTCGTGCATGGCGAGGGGTTCGGTGGCCATTCTTAACCGGCCGTCCTCATAGGACCAGGCATCCCTGGGGCGGTCGCGGTAAAGCTCAATGCCATTGCCATCAGGGTCGGCCAGATAAACGGCCTCGCTCACCAGGTGGTCCGCAGCCCCTTGCAGCGGGTAATCGACGTCCAGGAGGGTTTGCAGCGCCCGTCCCAGCTCAGCCCGGCCCGGAAGCAAAAGCGCGTAATGGTAGAGGCCGGAGGTGTTGGCCGGCTTGGCTCGAGCGCCCGGCTTTTCATGCAGGATCACGAGCGAGCGATCGCCGGCACCGAGCCACAACGAGCGATCCCCCCTCCCCTGCTCTTCCAATCCCAATACGTCTTCATAGAAGACCCGGGCACGACCTAGATCGGCGACGTCGAGCTCAACGGGGCCGAGTTCGAGGTCGTCAGGGAGTCCAACGCTCATGTCACCTCCTTGTAAGGCTATCTTATCGCGACCTGTGCCGTCGTGCGGGAATGGCTGTGCCAACGCCGGGATCCACCGCAGAGAGCGCAGAGAACACAGAGTTTTTCTTTACCTTTTTCCGGAACTCTGATGGAGGCATGGTCCTCGTGCTGAGCGATGACGAGTGAACGGTGTCAACTCCGGATCTCGGATCGACCGTCTCCAGTCAACCGCCTTCGCCATACCGGATAACGGGCAACGGATCCCGAGTTACGGACGCGCGGTCTCCAATCTTCGAATATTCTGAGAGCTCTGTGTTGCCTGTCGTGGATCCGCGCATGATCTTGCTGATAGATACTGATAGCTGATATCTCATACAAGAGTTCCTAGAAGCTGCCCTGAATGCTCTCCGCATAGCCGGTCAGCTCCACGAAACCGCTGCCCGAGACCTGGCGGCCTCCATGTTGGCCCTCGACACGGACGGCTCCCTCCCAATAGACCACGTTCACGTTCATCTCCTGATCGTTGAACCAGGGAGTCACGGTCAGATCCAGCTCGAGCGATGGCAGCCTCATACGCCACCCCTGCGGATAACGCGCCCCCGAGTCCGGACTGGTCCACGTGTCCAATTCGGTCAGCTCAACCTCCCGCCACGTGAATTTTGCCGTCGAACCGTCCGGCCTGACCAACGTGCCGGAAGACACCGGCTCGATCGAGCCGTCCTTACGCCTCAGCCGATAGTACATCAGCTCATACCCGTCATTCAGCTGCAGGCTGAACCAATCCCAGCCCTCCCCCTGCGGTCCCAACGCGCTGGTGCTCCACTCGTGATCGAACCAGCTCAGGCCCTCCACGTTAACCGTCTCGTCGTTCCAGCGCATCTGCCCCCGCGTCCCCATGCGTGTGTAGCTCACGTAGTACGAGGCGTTGCCCGGCTGCTGGCTTTTAACGCTCAGCCCCTGATCGCCGTGGGCCACAAGCGGCTTTTCCGACTCGAGGGACAAATCGATCGCGCGCCCTTCCTCCTCAGCGACCAACCGCACCCGGCTTCCGTCTGCGTTGAGTCCACGCGCGGACCACGCTTCGAGCCAGACGCGAAACGGATCAGCTTGCGCGCCGGCGAGTTCCTCCACCCCTCGGCTGATGCGCATCCATTCGATATGTTCCCGGTCGGCCACGTCGGCCACGGCGAAGTGACCGAAGTACACCTGGTTTGCCGCCAGCTCCGCTTGCTTTTGGACCGCCAGCGGCGAAAGCGCGCGTCGGAAGAACGTCAGCTGGTAGGCAAAACGCCGTCCGTCCTCGGCCTGCACGTTGCCGGTGTAGTACCACCATTCGGTCCGGTAGTCGGGATGGGGACCGTGGTCCTGTGGCAGCTTGATCTCTCGCGGTTCGAACGCCCGGGCGAACGGAGGCGCATCGGTGGTGGGCGCCAGCGCGAGGCTCGGCGTTTGCGATGGCGACGCCGGAGGACGGGTCCACCACCAGAATGCCCCAGCCGCCGCAATCAGGGCTGCTCCCAGCAGCCACCAGCGCCACCCGCCGGCAGTGCGACCGAGATTCCGCTCGTCGTGGTTCGTTCCGTCACTCAATGCGAAGCGCCTCAGAAATCCGCAGCTTGCCCAAACGCCAGACCGGGTACACGCCGGCCAACAGGGCCGCGGCCAGCGCGATGGCCAATGCCTGCAGGAAAATCCCCGGGCTCAGCGCCAGCTCCATCGTCCAGCCAAACGATCGCAGGTTAATCACGAAGATCAGAACCAGCGCCAGAATCAATCCGGTCGGCAGGGCCATCAAGCCCGCGGCCATTCCCATCAAGCCGGTCTCGAGGAACATCAGGGCCCACAGACCTTCAGTCGTGAGTCCGAGCGCTCGCAGCGTGGCCAGCTCCCGGCTGCGTTCAAGCTGCAGCGCCAGCAGTGCGCTGACCACCCCGATGAAGGCCACCACGACCGCCAGCAATCTCAACGAGGCGGTGATGGCGAAGGTGCGGTCGAAAATCCGCAGCGCTTCCTGCCGCACCGAGCGATTCTCGTTCACCTCCAGGCCGGTTCCGGCGACGCGCTGCCGGACCGCGGCCACCACCTCCGCTTGCTCGGCCCCGGGCTCCAGATACAAGCCAATTGACGAGATCGACCGGTCAGCCCAGTAGCGCTGATACACCCTTTCGCTCATCATGACCGTCCCCTGATCGGAGGCGTAATCGTAGAAAACGCCGATCACCCGGAATTCCCGTTCACCTTGGTCGGTCTGGAGCTCGACCGATCCTCCCGAGGGCGGGATCTCGTAGCGATAAGCGAACGGCTCGCTGACAATGACGGCTCCCTGCCGAACTTTCTCCCAGACCTCCGAAGGCGTACCGGACGCAAAGCGGTACACCCCGGCATCCCGCTGGCGGGAGGAGTCGACAACCGAAAGTTGAATCGGGCCGAATTCGCTCGCGACAGTCACCCCGTGGAAGCTCTCCACGGTTTGCACGCCCTCGATCTCCGCCATGCGCTCCTCCCAGGCAGGGTCGATCGATCCGGTTGGCCGGGTTCCGCCCGCCGCGGGCGGCCCCACGTACACATCGGCCCGCAGCGTCAGGTCAAGCCAATTCTCCACGGTGCCGCGGAAGCTCTCGATCATCAGGCCGACCCCGATCGTCACCGACAGAGCGACCATCAGCGCGGCGATGGCGACGCTGGTCCTGCTCAAGGCCCGCACCACCGTGCGCGCCGCCACCTGTCCCAGCCATCCCATCGATCGCCGCAAACCACCGCTGGCCCCGCGCATGAGCCCCACGGTCGCCAGCGGCACCAGCAGCGCCAGACCCACCAGAATGGCGAACATCCCGACGAAGCTGGCGGCGATCGACTCTTCGATCAAACTCAGCACTGCGTAGCCCACCAGCGCCAATCCAACGCCGGCCAGCGAAACCCAGGGCAGCCAACCTCGCACCCGACTCTCCACCACACTGCGTCTCATCGCGTCCACCGGGGCCACCGAGGCCGCTTCGCGGGCCGGCGCCAGCGCGGCCACCGCGCTCGACCCGATCCCGAGCAGTAGACCTTTGAACGCGATCGTCGCCGTCAGTGGCGCCTCCCGAACCGAGACCACGAAGTAGAAATCCCGGATCGTCTGGCTGACCAGATGGACCGCGCCCTGCCCCAGTACCCATCCAAGCCCGACCCCCGCAGCGCCCCCGATCGCACCGATCACCACCGCCTCCAAAAGGATCAGCGTGAAGACTTGGCGGCCGGTTGCGCCCAACGCGCGCAGCGTCGCCAGAACTCGCCGGCGTTGAATGACGGAGAACATCACCGCGTTATAGATCAGGAACAGACCGACCAGGAGCGCCAGCAGGCTGAGCGCGGTCAGGTTGAGCTGAAAGGCGCGGCTGAGCTGGGCCGCGGTTTCCGCCTGCTCGCTGGACGAATCCAGCTCCACTCCCGTCGGCAGCGCCTCCCGTATCCGATCCGCCTGTTGCTGGTCGGCGATCACGTCGATCCGGGTCAGCCGGTCCCCCCGGCCCATCAGCTCCTGAGCCTGCGCGACATCCATCAGCAGCACGTCGTCGGGGAGCGGGTTGCGCTGGCCTTCCTCGGTCGTCAAAATGCCCAGCACCTCAACCTCGGCCAGCTCGTCGTTCACCTGCACTCTGAAACCATCTCCGGGCTGCAAGCCGGCTTGCGCCGCGAACTGCTCCGACACGATCGCCATCCCGTCCTGAGTGTAGAAGCGGGTGAGGCTTTCATCAGCGATCATGCCGGCCTCGAAAAAATCCCTGAACGGCCCCTCCTCGAGCGGGTCCACGCCCAGGATCCGGACCGGACGGTCAACTGAATCCTGAGCCAGCCCGCTGGTTTCGACCACCGGCGCCAGCGCCCCCACGTCCTGGCGTCGCTTGAGCTCCGTGTATACGCTGACCGGAACCCCGGAGGGGCCGCCCGTAATACGATGCGTCGCCCGACCGACGACGGCCTCCGTGCTAAGTTTGAAGGCTCGGGAGGCGCTGGTGTTGGCCAGATCGATCGCCACCACCATCGCAACCCCCAGGGAAATGCCCAGCACCATCAGGGCAAGCTGCCAGGATCTGCCGCGTAGATCGCGCAGGCTGGCCAGAATCAGCGAACGGCTGACCACAGCGGTCTGCGCCTCGCCAAAACCATTTTCATCCGTTGGAGTCGCCTGATTCGAGCCGAATCAACTTGCCTTCCGTGATCGTGAAGACCTGATCGGCCCGGCTGGCCAGGTCGTGGCTGTGGGTGGCGATCAGAAGAGTCCTGCCCAGGTCGCGCGTCAGCTCCTCGAGCAGATCGATGACCTGGGCTCCTGTCTCCAGATCCAGGTTTCCGGTCGGCTCGTCGGCCAGCACAATACGAGGCTCGACGATCAGTGAGCGGGCGATGGCGACCCGCTGCTGCTCCCCGCCGGAGAGCTCATCCGGAGATGCGGCCTCCCGATCGTCCAGGCCGACCCGGGCCAGCAGCTCGCGGGCGCGGGATTCGGCCCGCTCGCCGGGCTGGCCAGCGAGTTCCGCCGGAAGGGTGACGTTTTCGAGCACGTTGAGCGTTGGAATGAGATTGAAGAATTGAAATACGATCCCGATCGAGCGACGCCGGAACAAGGTGCGCTGCTGTTCGTCCAGCGCGGCGAGGTTCTCACCGTCGATCCAGATTTCGCCTTTATCGGGCGCATCCAGACCGGCCACAAGATTTAGCAGCGTGGTCTTGCCGCTGCCCGACCTGCCCCGAACGGCGACGATCGCCCCTTCGTCGAACGCGCCGCTGGCGCCGTCCAAGACCACACGCTCGTCGTCGCCCTGTACGTAGGATTTATGAAGATCGACCAGCCGAATGAGCTCCATGGAGATACCTTGACCACACCTGCAGCGGATACCAGGATACGCCATTCATCCTATCGCGGTTCGTCTTGCAGCGGCGAGGCAAGCGGGATGACCGCGCGGTCGATGACGACCCCGGCCCGGCCGATCGCCTCGACGACGATGTGGTCTACGGCGAAGGAGAGATAGACGAAATGCGAGCGCGAGGAGGCGGCCCGCAGGCGCGGATCCGACCCGCGCAGGGGGTAGGTCACCGCCGAGCCCCCGCCTGTCACCACGTAAGTCGTCTCTTCGACCAGGAAACGTTGGTAGTTGTGATCGTGGCCGGAAAGCACCAGCGGCACATCAGCAGCCTCAAAGCGCTCGGCCCATCGACTGGCGACCCTACGTGAGTCCGCCGAATGGCGGCCCACAGTGTACGGCGGAACATGCATCACGACCACGGAGTAGCGGTACCCGTCATCGGCAAGCCGCTCCTCCAGCCAAGCCTCCTGAGTCGTGAGACCCGGCACCCCGAAGAGCACCTGTGAGTCAAGCATCACAAACTGTATTTCACCGTAGGAGAACGAGTACCAGGCGCCCTCTCCTCCATGGGCGACACCCGGCGGAAGCATGGGGAACGCACGCATATAGTACGGCTCATCCTGCCAGTACGTCGGCCGATCGTATTCGTGATTTCCAGGCACCGGGTAGAAGGGGCCCTTCCTCAGCACCGGGCCGAGTGGATCATACAGCTTCTGGATAAAGGCGGTCGGCGGATCGGGGTTCTCGTGAACCCGGTACACAAGATCGCCCGTATGCAGCGTGAAGTCCGGGTCCCGCTCAGCCATCTGCTGTACGATCGCCGAGGTCACCGGATCGCCGAATCCCGAGTCGCCGAGCACAGCAGCAGTCATCGGCGCGCCATTCGCCTGCGTCCAGAAGCGAATCGGGGCCCAAATATCGCCCTCTAGGGTTGGGCGGCGGACCTCCCCGGTTGAATCGAGGGTCATCAGCGAAGCCTCGTAGGTCCTGTCGGGGCTCAGGCCTCCCACCTCGAGCAACCCACCCGACCTTTGAACGGCGATGCGGATCGGCTGGCCACCGCGGTCGGCGGGCCAGACCACCGCCTCGCCCGCGAACTCCTCTGGGAACTCGTACTGAAGATAGGCGACTTGTGAAGTGACATGCCTGGCCAGAAGCGGAATCCGGTACTCCGCCTCGGAGGCTCCCGAATCCAGCAACCAATCCAGCTGCGCCGTGGCTGCCGGCGTAAGCGTCGCCCCAAAGCTCGGCGCGTCGGTGGGCGCTGGCCGCTCCGTCGGCATCGTCGATGGGGTTGGCGGCGGCGGGCTGGCCACGACCGGTATGAGTGTCGCCCCAGGCTGGCAGGCAACCAGCGCCGCCAGGCTCAGCGCAATGAGCAGTCGAGACAGCGGCTTGGTCAACCCTCGATCCCCTTGGCGGCCTCCCAGAGGGCGTCCAGCTCGGCGAGGTCCATTTGCTCGAGAGCCCGACCGGATTCCCGGGCCTGCTCCTCCACCCGGGCAAATCGGCGGCGGAATCGCTGGTTGGCTTCTCGCAGCGCCGCCTCCGGATCGACCTCCAACCATCGCGCCAGGTTGACGACCGCGAACAGCAAGTCCCCCACTTCCCCCCCACGCTCGTCCGGGGTTTGCGCCTCGTCGACCTCGGCGATTTCCTCCTGGACCTTGTCCTTCACGCCCTGAACGTCATCCCAATCGAAGCCCAAGCGGGCGGCGCGCGACTGGTATTCCGCCGCCTGTGCCAGGGCCGGAAGCGCCCCCGGTACGCCGTCGAGCGCGCCTTCGCCTTCGCCGCTGGCGTCCCGCTCGGCTCCCTTCAAATGCTCCCAATTCTGCAGCACCTGACCCACGTCTTCGACTTCCACATCTCCGAAGACGTGGGGATGGCGGCGCACCAGTTTGTCATTGATCCCGGCGATCACGTCGGCCATTTGGAACTCGCCCGATTCGGTGGCGATCTGCGCCTGCAGCACGACTTGAAGCAGCAAATCGCCCAGTTCCTCCTCCAGTGCTTTCATGTCCAGCCGGTCGATCGCTTCAAGGGCCTCATAGCTTTCCTCGAGCAGATGCTGGCGCAGGGAGCTGTGCGTCTGCTCCCGATCCCAGGGACAACCCTCCGGCGCCCGCAGATGGGCCACGGTTTCCTGGAACTGCTCAAACGCGCCGCGCGCCTCAAGGGGAGGGACATACAGCGTGGCCGCCGGGCCGTAGGCTTCCCGATGGTCCAGGTTGTGCAGGGCAGTGCGATGCAGCTCCGGCTCGCCGGCTCCCGCTCCGACCACCAGCACCACGGGATGGTCGTCCGGATATTGGTTCATCAAGGTCAGCTTGACGTCGGCGGCGATCATCCGGTTGTGAATCTGCCCCACAAGCACGTGCGCGTGGGGCGGAAAGGATGGATGATGCAGGGCTGCGATCTCGTGCGCGTCTGTGATGGACACTCCGTCCAGCGCATCGAGCTCCAACGCCGCCAAGCAGGGTCCAACAAAGCTGATCCCGTGGATCAACTCGACCTCGACCGGCTGCCCAAAAGTCCGATGCCGAAGCTTTTGAACCGTCGCCTCCCCCACCGTCGGATCTCCTGGGACGCCGTACACCACCCGGCTTTCCCTCTGGGCGAGAGCGAGGAGCTCTACGACGACGGCCTCGTACACGGCCTCGAACGATTCGTGCTGCTCGTAGAAACGGTCGAAGCCCTCAACGGGCCACGATTCCGGGAATCCAGCCAGTGCAGGATGCTGCCGCGTCCGGGTGTAGATCTTGTCGGCTCCGGAGAGCACGGCCCAGGCCCTGCGGGTCAGCAGGTCAGGGTCACCGGGACCCAATCCGACCACCGAAATTCTCGCAACCATCGAGACCTCCGTGAAAGGGAAAACGGCCGGGGAAGCGGTCCTTCCCCGGCCGACGTCGTTTGTTCCAGTTGAAGACGTGCAGGCGCCCCTTTGAAGAACCTTCCCTTAACGCTTCGTGTACGTCGGCGCCTTGCGGGCCTTCTTGAGACCTGGCTTCTTGCGCTCTTTCATGCGCGCGTCGCGAGTCAGATAGCCATTCCGGCTCATGGCGGGCCGCAGATCAGGGTCCATCTCAACAAGTGCCCGCGCCAGGCCATGGCGCACTGCTCCCGCCTGGCCGGAGACCCCGCCGCCTTTCACCTGAACGGTGAAGTCGACCTGTTCTTCCATATCAACTTCCCGCAGCGGCTCAAGAATGTGGTCCATATCTCCGACGCGCGGGAAATACTCAGCCAGCGTCTTTCCGTTGATGGTCCGGGTCGATCCCCCGCCGGTCATGATACGAACCCGCGCTGTGCTCGTCTTTCTTCGGCCTACGCCTTCAAAGTACTTGGTTGCCATACACCATCACCTTTTCGTTAATTACCAGTTCAGCCGCTCGGGCTGTTGGGCTTCATGTGGATGTTCCGGGCCCGCGTACACCTTGAGCTTCTTCATGAGCTCTTGGCGCAGGCGGTTCTTCGGCAGCATACCGCGCACCGCGCTTTCGATGACATACTGCGGCCGCTGTTCGAGCTGCTGTTCCAATGTCAGACTCTTCAGCCCGCCCGGGTAGCCAGAGTGCCGATAATAGCGTTTCTCCTCCAACTTCTTACCCGTGACCTCAATCCCGCCGGCGTTGACGACGATCACGTAGTCCCCCACGTCCACTCCGGGGGTGTATACGGGCTTATCCTTGCCGAGCAGCAGGCGCGCGACGCGGCTCGCCAACCGGCCCAAGTTCTGACCCTCGGCGTCCGCAAGGAACCAGTTGCGCTCGATCTCGTCGGGCTTTGGATAATATGTTTTTTGCCTGTTCATCACTAACCTACGCTGCTCCTGAGGGACCGTATTTGCCGCGATCGATCCCTTATCCAGTGAACTCAATCGTCCTCATTGTACGAAACCGTCTCCAGGCACAAACCTCGCGCCGGTGCCAGCCGGCCCTCCCAACGCTGCTCGGGCCGATCCAGCCGGCCGACGATCGCTTCCGGCGGTTCGCGTTCCTCGCCACAGCGGACGAACGCGGCCACCAGGCGGCGCACCATGTGCTGCAGAAAGGCGTCGGCCTCGATGTCAAAGCGCAGCTCATCCGCTTCCCCGCTCCAGCGCGCCCGGAACACCTGCCGCACCGTGTGACCGCCCTCGATCGGCGCCGGGCCAAACGCGCCGAAGTCAAATGTGCCTTCGATCCGCCGCCCGATCTCGTTCATCAATCCTACGTCCGGGCCGGGCCAGCGTCGCCAGGCATACCTTTCGCGGAGCGGATCGGGCACCTCGGCCAGGATCATTCGATAGCTGTAGTGCCGTCGATGCGCCGAAAATCGGGGGTGGAAACCCTCGTCCATCTGCTGCGTGGACTGAACGGCCACATCCTGCGGCAGATTTGCGTTGAGGGCCGCGGTCAGATCCGCTTCCGAGTGGCCCCAGGCCATCGAGAAGGAAATCACCTGGCCGCGAGCGTGAACGCCGGCGTCGGTGCGGCCGGCGGCGAGCAGGCTGTCGCCCTGCCAGCCGATTTGCCGCAGCGCCCCTTCGACGGCTCTCTGAACGGTGGGCACCCCCTTCCGCTGCCGTTGGAATCCCTTATACGCGGTTCCGTCGTACGCGAGAATCGATTTGTAAGGTGCCACGTTACGCCTAGGCCCGGGCCGAGGACCGCCGCCGGCTCAGCGTCAAGCTCGGCGGCGTTATTCTTCGACCAGCTCGAGCAGAACCATCTCGGCCGAGTCGCTGAAGCGCGGGCCGAGCTTTAGAATGCGCGTGTAGCCGCCGGGCCGCTCGACGTAGCGGGGGGCGATATCCTCGAACAGCTTTTCGACGATTTCTCGGTCGTTCAAGCCCGCCGCGGCCCGCCGCTGGGCGTTCGTCAGAGCGCTTTCCCCCTCGGCCAAGCTGCGCTTGGCCATGGTGATCATCTTCTCGGCGTCGCCGCGGATCGCCTTGGCCTTGGCTTGCGTCGTGCGGATCCGCTCGTGACGGAAGAGCTCTGTGATCAGGTTGCGGCGCAGCGCTCTGCGATGGGCCGATGAGCGGCCGAGCCTGCGCCCCGAAATCCGATGTCTCATGATCGCATCTACTCGGCCACCGGCTCGGGTTCGCCTTCGGCCTCTTCCTCTTCGTCTTCCATATAGCCCTTCTCGTGGAGGCGCTCTTTGAGCTCCTCCAGGCTCTTCTCGCCGAAGTTGCGGATGGCGAGCATCGCTTCCGGGCCCTTTTCCAGCATGTCCAGCACTTCACCCACCGTCGTGATACCGGTGCGCTTGAGCGAATTGAACACGCGCACGGACAGGTCGAGGTTCTCAATCGGGGTCTCGTAGATCTCGCTTGCAATCTGCGGTTCTTCCTCTTCCTCCGCGGCGAGGGTCAGGCTCTCCTCGGTCACGCCGGCCAGATCCTTGACGTGAGCCATCAGAATCTGGGCGCTGCGCGACAGGGCCTCCTCGGGCTTGATCGTTCCGTCGGTCCATACTTCGATTTGCAGTCGATCGAAGCTGGTGTCCTGACCGACACGAGCCTGACCGACGTCGTAGCGCACCCGGCGCACCGGGCTGAAGACGGCGTCGGTCGGCAGCTCGCCGATCGGCAGCCTTCCCCGCTCGTCGGAAGGAGAATAACCCCGGCCGCGCTGTACGTCCATCTCGATTTCCATGCTGGCTTGGTCGTCG
The DNA here is from genome assembly GCA_964517315.1 of uncultured Anaerolineaceae bacterium. Taxonomy (GTDB): domain Bacteria; phylum Chloroflexota; class Anaerolineae; order Anaerolineales; family E44-bin32; genus DASWJQ01. Next base: position 12,459 of record CAZFCJ010000070.1, read on the forward strand.
TCGACGGTGAACAGGTACAGCTCGGGATTGACGATCTCGACCTCCGCGGGAGCGATGATATCGGCGGCGGTAACGACCCCTTCGCCTTCGACTTCAATGCGCAGGCGCGTGGAGTCGCCTTCATGCAGGATCATTCGCAGCTGTTTCAGATTGAGAATCAGCTGCAGAACGTCCTCACGGACGCCCGGAATCTCGGAGAATTCGTGAGGGATGTCCGTGATGCGGATGGACGTGACCGCCGCCCCCTCCAAAGAGGACAGCAGGACGCGCCGCAGCGCGTTTCCGACGGTGATGCCGTAGCCCCGCTCAAGCGGGCTGATCACGAACTTGCCGTAGTTGGTGGCTACGGCTTCGCGTTCGATCTTGGGCATCACCATGTTCGTGGTTACTGGCACTTCATACCTCCAGAGACTGTCGACTCGTCAGTTAATTAGCGCGAGTAAAATTCGACGACCAGCTGTTCGTTGAGTGCGGCGTCGATGTCGTCCCGCTCCGGCTGATGAAGCACCCTGCCGGACAAGCCGTCCACGTCCCGGTCCAGCCAGCGGGGGACGTTGCGCGTCTCCGCGACCGGCGGCAGCTCCTTGAAGTAGGTCCGCTTGCGCGAACCCTCCCGCACCGAGACCGTGTCCCCCGGACGAACCAGAGTCGAAGGCACGTCGGTGCGGCGGCCGTTCACGTCAAAGTGGCCGTGCGTGACAAGCTGCCGGGCGTGGTTCCGGTTCTCGGCAAAGCCGAGGCGGAAGACCACGTTATCCAGCCGAGTTTCCAACTGCTGAAGCAGCGCCTCGCCGGTCATTCCCCGTCGCTTGAGCGCGCGCTCGTAGTAGCGACGGAACTGCCGCTCCATCACGCCGTAAATTCGGCGCATCTTCTGCTTCTCGCGCAGCTGCTTCTGGAAATCGGAGACCCGGCGACGGCGGTACATCGACTCGCGACCGTGCTCGCCAGGCGGGTAGTTGCGACGCTCCACGGGGCACTTCGGCGTGAAGCACTTTTGCCCCTTCAGGAAGAGCTTCTCACCCTCCCGGCGGCACAGTTTACATACGGGTCCTGTATATCTTCCCATAATTCAATCGTGTTCCTTCTAAGTTCCTATACTCGGCGTTTTTTGGGTGGCCGGCATCCGTTGTGCGGCACGGGGGTCACATCCGCGATCGAGCGGACCTTCACTCCGGTCCCCTGCAGTGCGCGAATTGCGGCCTCCCGGCCCGGGCCAGGCCCCTTGACGAAGACGTCCACTTCTTGCAGGCCCAACTGCTGCGCGGTCTGCACGGCCTGTTCGGCCGCGGTGCGCGCGGCAAAGGGCGTGCTCTTGCGGGAGCCTTTGAAGCCCGAATGGCCCGCGCTGCCCCACACCACCGTGTTCCCTTGGCGGTCGGTGATGGTCACGATCGTGTTGTTGAACGTCGCGTGGATATGGATCTCTCCATGCGACACGGTGCGCTGGGTCTTTCTGCCTCGGCCCTTCGCGCTGCCTCTTGATTGCCTACGTGCCATGTCTCCCTCGTCTTCGTCCTCTGGTCATTTGCGGGATCGGATTCGCCGCCCTGGCGGCCCAGCCGCGGGGGGAAGGAAGCCCCATCGGCCGCCGGCCGGCGTCGATCCCCACTGATGTCTACTTCTTCTGCACGCCCCGGCGTCGGCCGCGTCCGGCCACCGTCTTCTTGGGGCCCTTACGCGTCCGCGCGTTGGTCCGGGTGCGCTGGCCGCGCACCGGCAGCCCACGGCGGTGCCGCAGGCCACGGTAGCAGCCGATCTCAATCAGACGCTTGATGTTCATCTGCCGCTCACGGCGCAGATCACCTTCTACCATCAAGTTCTGATTGATGTACTCGCGCAACGAGGTGATCTCATCCTCGGTGAGATCACGGACCCGCGTGTCGCGGTCGACGCCGGCCGACTCGAGCACATCCTGCGACGTGCTGCGGCCGATGCCGTGAATGTAGGTCAGCCCGATTTCGACACGCTTGTCGCGCGGCAGGTCGACGCCTTCAATCCTCGCCATCTGCCTAACCCTGTCGCTGCTTGTGGCGCGGGTTCTCACAAATCACGTACACCTTGCCGCGCCGCTTGACGATCTTGCACTTAGGACAACGCTTCCGTACGGAAGACGATACCTTCATCCTGAACCTCCTCGTACCGTGCCAAAGGCCGACTCTCGCCGGCCTGCAAAGTATTGATTATACCGAATTCCGAGCTCCGCGTCCAGGTCTTCGTCATCCAGCGCGGTCAGGATCCACGGCCCTTGGTCCGTCACCGCGATGGTGTGCTCGAAATGCGCGGTCAGGTCCCCGTCGCGCGAGGCGACCGTCCACTTGTCCTTGAGGACTCTGGTTTCCGGCTGGCCGGCCATGACCATCGGTTCGAGCGCCACGGTGAGCCCGGGCTTGAGCCGCAGCCCGGTGTCCGGCTTGCCGTAGTTCGGGACCTGCGGATCCTCGTGCATGTTGCGCCCCACCCCGTGTCCGGTGTACTCGCGGACCACATTGAAGCCGGCCGTTTCCACCACCTCCTGGATCGCCGCGGACACATCCCCGCTGCGCTTGTCCGGGCGCATGTTCTCGATGCCCGCGAACAACGCGTCCAGGGTGGTCTCGATCAGACGCTCCGCCCGCTCTGAGACCTCTCCCACGCCGACCGTGAACGCCGAATCACCGACGAATCCTTCCACCACACTGCCGCAGTCGATGCTGACGATGTCGCCTTCCTTCAGCCGGCGATCCGAGGGAATCCCGTGAACGAGCTCATCGTTGATCGAGATCGTGGTCACCGCCGGATAGGGATACGGACCCTCATAGCCCTCAAATGCGGATTCGGCGCCGTGCTCGTTCAGCACCTCTACCGCGGCCGCGTCGATCTCGGTCGTTGTCACACCTGGGCGCACCGCCTTCCAGCACGCCAGGAGGGCCAGTGCGTTGATCCGCCCCGCGCGGCGCATGATCTCGAGCTCGCGCTTACTCTTCAAGACGACACCTCGATGCCAGGGCATAACGGGCTCAGGCTTCCTTCTTGATCGCGGCCAGCATGTCCTCGGTGACCTCGTCCATGGATTGTTCACCGTTCACTTCCATCAGCAACCCCTCGTCGCGATAGTACTCAATTAACGGAGCGGTCTGTTTCCAATACACCTGGATCCGATTGCGAACCGTCCCCTTTTTGTCGTCTTCGCGCTGGATGAGCCGGGACCCATCGATGTCGCACACCCCTTCCACCTCGGGGGGGTTGAAATCCTTATGGTAGATGTGCCCGTGAGCCTCGCACACCCTGCGACCGGTCAGCCGTTTAAACAGCTCCGGCTCGCCGACGTCGATGTAAAGGACCCCGTTCAACCCGCTGCCGAGCGACCCAAGGATCTCTTCCAGCCCTCCGGCCTGAGCTGGGGTCCGCGGGAAGCCGTCCAGAATGGCTCCCTGTTCGCAGTCCGGACGCTCCAGCCGATCCCGCACCATGGCGATCGTCACGTCGTCGGGCACCAGGTCACCTCGATCGATGTACGACTTGGCCTTCAGTCCGAGCTCGGTTTCACCGCGCAAATGCTCGCGGAATAGGTCGCCGCTGGAGATGTGCGGTAGATTCAGGCGCCCAGCAAGCCGCTTCGCCTGCGTGCCCTTGCCGGCGCCCGGGGGGCCGAGTAGAACAAGGTACGTGGCCATCCCCCGGTTCTCTCTCCTTTGTCAGCGCACCAAGAGCGCCTGGTCGTAGCCGCGCAGCTTGAGCTCAGCCTCGATGGCGCGGTAGGTATCGCGCACCACGCCGACCACAATCAGCAGGCCGGCAGAGGATACGAGCAGCAGTCCGGATTGGCTTCCTCCGGCGAATGGGAAAAACAGGCCGACCAGGAAGGGCATGATGGCCACGATGCCGAGCATGATGGCGCCCGGCAGCGTAATCCTGCGCAGCACCTTGGTCAGGTAGCTCTGCGTCGCCGGCCCCTTGGTCACGCCCGGCACCTGGGCCCCCGATCGTTTCAGGTTCTCACCGTAGTTCTGCTGCGCGAACAGCACGTCGGTGTAGAAGAAGGTGAACAGGACCACCATCACGAAATACATGATCCAGTACATCGAGCTGATGCCGCCGAAGTTGTTCTGCAGCCACAGGGCAATCGACTGAACCATCGGATTCGCCGAGCCGATGAAGAACTGGGCGATGACCGCCGGGAAGGTCAAGATCGACTGGGCGAAGATCAGCGGGATCATGCCCGACATGTTCACCATCAACGGAAGCGACCCCTTAACCGGCATCGACATGCGGTTGCCCACCCGCCGGCCCGGATACATCACCGGCACGTTGCGGCGCCCCTCCTGCACGTACACGATGACGAAGATCGTCACGGCGGTGATGACCAGCAGAAACGCGATCAGGGGCACCCGCAGGCTCTGGTCGGCCAACAGCTGGCCGACATTGCTGGGGATTTGGGCCACGATGCCGGCAAAGATGATGAGCGAAATCCCCTGGTTGCGGATGCCGAACTCGGAGATCAGCTCGCCCAGCCAGATGGCGAACATGGTGCCGGCCGTCATCGTGACGATCGTGGTGACCGTCTGCAAATTGGCGCCCAGCTCAAAGGCCAGAATGTCCTGCGGCAAATCGATGGCGAACTGTTGGAACAGACGGATCTGACCCACCGCCTGCAGCGAGGCCATCGGCAGCGCCAGATAGTAGGTCCACTTCTCCATCCACTTGCGGCCCTCACGAGGGTCCTCCTCCATGCGGGCCTGCAGCGCGGGGATGATGGGCACCAGCAGCTGCAGGATAATCTGGGCCGTGATGTACGGATACACGCCCATCGCCAGCACCGAGAAGTTGGACACCGTGCCGCCGGAGAGCAGATCAAGCAGTCCGAACAACGTCTGTCCGGCACCGGCCTGGCCCAGGATTTGAGCGATGGCCTCCCGGTTCACCCCTGGGACGGGCACGTGGGCTACGAAGCGGTAGAGAATCAGCAGGCCCAGCGTGATCAACAGCCGGTTGCGGATGTCCTCCGAGATGAACAGGAACCGCCAGATGGATCGCTTCATCGCGCGCTACCTCTCGCTTTCCGCCCGATCACTCTTCTTCAAATTCGAGAATCTCGACGCTGCCGCCGGCCGCTTCGACCTTGTCCTTGGCCGAGCCCGAGACGCGGTGCACCCGGACCTTGAATTCCCTGTCGACGTCCCCGTTGCCCAGGAGCACCACAGGGTCCTCCAGACTGTCGATCAGGCCGGCTTCGAGCAGCGTGGCAGGTGAAATTTCAGCCTCAGCGTCAAACCCCTCCAACTGGTCCAGGTTCACTTCCTGCCAGCTCGAGCGATTGACGTTTGTGAAGCCGCGCTTCATCGGCAGGCGGCGGAAGAACGGCAGGTCGCCGCCCTGGAAATACAGCTTGCCGCCCGAACCGGAGCGGGAATGGTAACCCTTCGTGCCCCGACCAGCCGACTTGCCCTGGCCGGCGGCGATCCCACGCCCGACCCGCTTGCGCTCTTTCTTGGAATTTGGACGCGGTTTTAGATCGTGCAGCTCCATCGAACTCACTCCTCTACCTTCACCATGTGATCCACGAGCTCGATCATGCCCCGGACGTCCGGGGTGTCCTCTCGTTCAACCGTCTGATGCACCCGCCGCAGGCCCAGGGCCCGCACCGTGCCGCGCTGCTTCTTGCTCGCGCCGATCAGCGATCGGATCAGCTTGATTTTGAGCTTCTTATTGGCCACCGATCAGCGCTCCCAGAACGGCTTCAAGTGCTGCGGGTCCTTGCCCCGATTGGAAGCTTCCTCGTGCACGCGCTTCATACTGCGCAGGCCCTTGAGGGTTGCGGTAGCGACGTTCAGCACGTTGGCGCTGCCGAGCGACTTGGTGAGCACATCGCGCACGCCGGCCGCCTCCAACACGGCCCGGACCGCCCCGCCGGCGATGACCCCGGTCCCCGGGGAGGCCGGCTTCAGCAACACCTTGGCGCCGCTGTGCTTGATCGTCACCTCGTGCGGAATGGTCGAACCGACGATGGGGATCGGCTCCATATCGTCCCGAGCCCGACCGGCCGCCTTGCGAATGGCATCGGGGACGCCGCGCGCTTTGCCCACACCGAGGCCAACCCGGCCCCGGTTGTCGCCGACGACCACGGTCACCCGAAAGGCGAACCTGCGCCCGCCCTTCACGACCTTGGCGACGCGGGCGATATCGATGACGCGTTCGTCCAGTTCTTCTCGATCGTCGCGGTTCCGATATCCGTTGCTCACAATATCCTCTCCGTTGTCACCGCGGATCTATTCCGCGGTGGTCAAAATGTGTGTCGACCCGAATATGATGGACGT
>CAZFCJ010000071.1:0-18316 GCA_964517315.1 uncultured Anaerolineaceae bacterium
CAGCGCCCCCACCAGGAGTCGAACCTGGAACCTGCGGATTAGAAGTCCGCTGCTCTGTCCAATTGAGCTATGGGGGCGGTCAACCGGGATTATACCCTCGCCGTGGGCGGTCAGCCGCCCTCTGCTACCCTCGTGGTGAGGCATGCACTGGGGCGCTGACGGAAAGGAGGTACGCGGTGTCGGTTCCCGAAGTGGACGAACAAGACGAGATCCTCGACAAGCACGCCGCCGCCCGCGACAGGGGGGAAATGAGCGAGGCCTTCAACGAACTGTACGACCATGCAACGGGGATGCACGCCGACATGCTTGAACTGCGGGAGGGCTACGACCGCTGTCGCAAGACCAAGGGGACCCTGATCCTGCTGCGCAAGAAGGCCCTCCAGGAGCGCGACGAGGCGCGCGAGGCGCTTGAGGAAGCGCGCGCCCAGCTCAGGGAAGCCGGCGAGCAGCAAGAGCAACCCAGGGCCTGAGCCCTGTAACCCTATCGCCGGCGAACTCTGGTTTAACGACACGCCCCCCGTTGTGGGCGGGGGACATGTCGGTCCTTGGTTAGGAGGAGAGAGAAGACCGGCTTCCATCTGACAAACATCGTAGCACTCAAAGGGAGGTTGCGAGTTTACAGCCGCCTTACAGAGTTTCACACGGTTTCGAACCGGATTCCACGCCCGGGGACGAATCCGCTTCCCCGTCCGGACGCTGGATTTCGTCCGGCCCGCCGCCCTCGGCCGGTCGGAACCCGAATACGATGAAGCGCGCTCCAAAGCGCGACCTCATTTCCCGGTACATGGCCCGATAACGGAGCAGTTCCTCGGTCTTCATGCTGTCAAGGATAGTGAAAGTCAGCGGTCGATTCGATACCGACCGAGGGGGATTTCTTAGCCGCTAACCTTCGACGTAGGGACGGATGCCTTTGTAGACGCGAGGCCCGGAGAGGGTGCGCAGGATCATACGCGCCGGGCGGCCCAGCCGCTGTTCGAGCTCCTTGGGCGAGAGCGGCTCATTGCCGTTGGAGAGAAACACCCGGAAGGTAGCGTTGACCAGACTGGTCTGTTGAGTCAAGTAATCGGGCTGCTGAGAGCAGTGTGAAATCAGCACGTGCTCCACGCCGTTCACGCGCAGAACTTCGCCGGTTTCCGGATCCACGTGGTCCACTTGAGCATCGGGATCGAAGTCCGCGAACCGCTCCTGATGCTCCGGGCACATGTGGCTCTTCAGGTACACGGCCAGGTCCCGGTCAGCGCGATCCCACCACGAGTAGTCGATATGAAAATTTGTGTCGAGTGAAGGCCGCAACAGCATGCGGGACGCTCCCGACTCCATCGTCATGCACTGCTCCTCGGCTCGTCCCGGAGCTTCCAGTATAGATCACCTACGTGCTCATATTCCGGGGTGCCGATCAGGTCGGCGAAAATCGGCCCCGGAGGAAGACGTCGCAGCACGTTGACTCCGGAGTAGAGGGACTTGGCGTGAACCGCGCTCTGGGGGTTGAGTTTGGCCAGCTCGCGGAACACATAATCGATCAACCGCTCATCGCTCATCCGCCGTTGAGAACCGTCGAGCCAGGCTTCGTCGAGCGCCACCGGGTCCACCAGCCCGACGACCATCAGCTCGTCGTACGAGGTGCCAATGGGCTGTTTGAGCATCGTGAACCCGATTTGTCCGCTTTCGTCGATGGTCACAGTGCGGATCCAGTCGTTGCGGCTTCGACGGTCGGCCGCTTCCACGATGACCACGCCCGGCTCCTCGCTTCTGCGGACTCGAACGAGCCCTCCGGCCGGGACCTCGTACTGCCGGTACCACTCGTCGAGGCCGAACACGTAGCCCTCTTTGCGCACCACCCAACCGGCGAAGCGCTCATCGCTGTGGCCGTCCACCAGTTCAAAGCGGATCCGCGGGGCTTCATATGCGGTCGGGAACAGCTTTTGGAGCTGGGCCGACAGCGGAAGCGCCCCAACGCGCCAATGCGGAAACAGGATCGGCAGGGTTACTTCGTTCACATCCCCCTCCGGCGGCGCCACGGGGTTCAGCTCGTCGTGCAGCTTGGCCTCCAGCTCCATCAGCGAATCGGTCAGCAGCGATCGATCGTAGCTGCGTTCTTCGTACTCCAGCCGCGGCGGCGGATAAAGCACTTCGGGCGGCTCGAGGCGTCTGAGATACCACAGGATTTCACCCGCCGGGCCGACCTCATCAAACTTTTCATCCTCCTGCAGGGCATAGTCCAGTGAGAAGCGCGCCAACAAGGGGTCGATGCTCTCGGGAAGTTCAATGTGCTGCAGGATCTCATCGCTCGGGAGCGGCCCGCCGCCGGTCATATCGAGCGCGGCCTCGGCCAGATTCAGATGCCCGGCCGTGATGTCGGCGAGCAGCGAGCGCGGGAACCAGCGCCAAGCGATGCGCACAGTGTCATCGTTGGCCTCCAGCATTTCGATCAACTTCCGCTCGAGCTCTTCGCCGTACTGGGCCAGCACCGCGTCGACCGGGTCCACGTCCTCGTCAAGCCCTTCGCTCTCCGGGGGCCGGTTCAGCTCATGGACCTCGAGCTCGATGGCGAACTCACGCGTGTCGCCGCCGTCCTCGAATTCCACCTCGACGACCTTAAAGTCTTCCAGATCCGGATTGACACCCGGCCGGACGTTGATCACCGTTCCCACCGCCCGATCAAACACCGGGAAGGCCAGCATGTCTCCCACTTCATAAGATTCCTTTGGCCGATAAAGCGGATACTCGGCCTCGCGCGCCGCGGCGGCTTCCTCTTCGAGCCGCTTCAGATGTCGGCGGATGAGCGGCTCAACCATTTCGCGCGGCGTGAGCGGCTTTTCACGCTCGAGGAGGAGATTGAAGATCTCATCCAAGTCCGCTTCGGTCAGCTCGAAGTTGGACCAATAGGCATCTTGGAGGGTTGCCGGGATGGACGTCATGCGAGATTCGATCGCGCTGTCGGGGATTCTCAAGCATTATACTACACAGCGACTCGCCGCCATGGAGGTCGACCATGAGCCGTGACTATGTCAAGATCCTGACGGCGTCCGGAATGATCGAGGCCGAAATCCTGCGAGGATACCTGCAGGCTTCGGAGATCGAGGTGCTGCTGCGTCATGAATCGGCAGGGCCGGCGATCGGACTCGGGGCCGGACCGCTGGGAGAAGTCGATCTGTTGGTTCCGCCCGAACAGGAGCGGCGGGCCCAGGAGCTGCTCGACGAGTTTTACGCCCGCCGAACCGAGGATGATGAGGGCCTGGGCGAAGGCTAAGGGTAGGCCCGCTCGACCCAATCGAGCGGCTGAACGGGGACGCCCCCCACCCGAACCTCCCAGTGCAGATGCGCGCCGGTGACCCGCCCGGTGGCGCCCACATAGCCGATCAGCTGACCGGTCTCCACGAAGTCCCCGACCTGGACGGCGATTTCGGACTGGTGCATGTAGATCGTGTACACTCCCCAGCCATGATCGATGATCGTGGTGTTGCCCCGCACGATCAGCTCCTCGGCCAGTACAACTTCACCCGGCGCCGGGGCCAAGATTTCCACGCCGGTTCCCCCGTAGAAATCCAGCCCGGTGTGATAATAAATGTAGCCGGTGTTGTTGTAGTTGCGCCGGGTCCCGTACAGCGAAGGGAAGCTCTCCGTGAAGTAGTCCGTCGGGAAGTCGAACGGAGCCTCCCAGTGCTTCTCAAGGGTCGCGGGCTCTAAGACTTCGTTCACCAACTCGTTCTCGGGGGCCGTGTTTTCCGGATCGAGCGTCTCTTCGGGGACGAAGAGCACCGGGTCAAAGCCGTAGCCGCCGGGGCGGATCGGGAAGGGCTGCTCGAATGCAAATCCTGCGCCGCCGTTCTCGTCCAGCACGCGCAGGCTGAACAGGTACAGCCCGGGCTCCGTCAGGGCCCCCACCCCTTGAAGCGCAATCCGCTTCGACTCGGAGGCGGACATGAAATTCAAAGCCCACTCCCCCAATTGGCCCTCCAATTCGGCCGGAGCGGAGAGCTCGACGCTGGCGATCACTGTCTCCCCCTGCTCGGCGGGTGTCGGCTCAACGGCCACCGCCTCTATCGGCAGCGGCAGGGCCCGAAAACCTTCACCTCCCTCTTCAGGCAGCGGGACCAGCTCGCCGGGAGCGTGCCACAGTCGAGCCTCGTCGCCCGCTCGCAGACGCACGGCCCAGGGGTTCTCATCCCGCCGCAGGGACAGTCCGAGCACCGTGTCCCCTTCGCCAATGGATTCGACCGCCCCATTTTGCACTCCCCGTGGGTTCTGCTCGGCGACGGGCCGGATGATCTCCTGGCCGACGTACAGGCGGTCCGGGTTCAGCACTCGGTTGAGGCGGACAAGGTCACCGCGCTGTGTGCCGGTCTCCCAGCTCACGCTCTGGAGCCCCTCGCCGAGCGCCAGCGGCTGAAACTCCAGCACCCCGCTGACCCCCTCGAAGCCGGGGATCCGCAGGCGCTGCCCCGACTGGAGCGACCCGGGGTCCTGCAGCCCGTTAAGCTCCATCAGCTCTTGTACCGTCGTGCCGAAGGTGCGCGCGATGGCACTCAGCGTGTCCCCCGGCTGCACGATATACACCGGGCCCGTCTCCTGCGCAGCGGCGCTCACTGCGCCCAACAGCAGGCTCAGTGCGAGGGTCAAGCCAATCAAAATTCGCAAATGTAGGGGGAACATGGTCCGTTTCTGATGAACTCCGACGGCCAGGGATTCTATCATGCCCACCGCAGAGAGCGCAGAGATCTCAGAGAAAAAGATCGATTACACGAAGACACGAAGTCTCAAAGAAACCCTTTGTGTTCCTATGGATATCGTCTTGGTGTCCTTTGTGTCTTTGTGGTTAAACCTCCGCATCCCGGATGACGGATCCCGGACCCCTCTTACCCAAAGGGTTAACACGAAGACACAAAGGCTCCCCTCCGGGATCTGGGGCTGGGGCTGGTCCCCTGTAAACAAAAATCGGGACGACCCGCGTCGCCCCGCTTCAATGCGCTTTCAGCGAGTGAGTTATTCGGGCGTCGGGGCCAGGATCTTCTCGACGCTCTCCAACAATTCTTGGGGGCCGAACGGCTTGGTGATGTAGTCGTCGACCTTGGCGATATGCAAGCCCAGCACCTTGTCAATGGACTGGGCCTTCGCGGTTACGACCACGACCGGGATATCTCGCAGGCCCGGGTCCGCCTTCATTTGCTGGTAGACCTCCCAGCCGTCCATATCGGGCATCATCAGGTCCAAGAGTACCAGATCCGGCTCCTCCCGCCGAACGGTCTCCAAACCCTCTACACCGCCGTTGGCGCCGATAACGCTGAAGCCCCTACGGCCGAGGATCAGGCGCACCAGATCGATCATTTCCGGCTCGTCTTCTATGCAGACGACCCGTTTTCCGTCGTTTTCCATGCGCTGGGCCTCTTCAACCTTAAACAGTGTCCTAGTTTACCAACGAGGCACACAGCGCGCAACGGACCCAATACTCCTATACGGCTCCACCCCGCCGGGGTACGGATTTCCGGCTTTTCAGCGATCCCAAGATATCGGGTTCGCTGGACGCCAGACGGTAGATCTCGGCGATATCCTCCTGGGTGATCATCCCCATCAACCGATCCCCTTCGACGACCGGCAGCGCCTCGAGATCGCTGCGCGACAGCTTCTGCTGGACGTCGAACAGACCGTCGGTCGGGCCGACCGTGTCGAACTCGGTGTTCATGGCGCTCCGGACCGGCGTGCCAGGCCCCACCCGCTGCAGCCGATCGATGAGCCGCTGTTGGGTGAGGATCCCAACCAATCGATCGGCGTCGCACACCGGAAAGTTGGCCTGGAACGAGCGCAGCGTGATGTCCACGGCCTTCTGTAGGCTGTCGCCCGGCGAAAGCCGCTCGGTCTGCCGCGAATAGGCCACTTCGACGGTCAGATCGGCCAACACGTCGCGCAGTTGTGTGAGCTGGCCCTCCTGGGAGGCCCCCAGGTAAATAAAAATCGCGATCAGGATCAGGAAGAAGCCCCCGCCGAGAAAGCCCCACAACCCCATCAACCAAGCCAAACCCTGCCCCACCAGCACCGCGATGCTGGTCGCTTTGCCGTAATCCAATTGGGTCGCCAGCAGCGCCCGCAGCACCCGACCGCCGTCCATGGGAAACGCCGGCAGCAGGTTGAACACGCCCAAAAACAGGTTGGTCACGAATACGTAGCTGAAGATCGCCGCCAGCGACAGCTGCCCCATTCCACGCAGCGCCTGCAGCATTGATTGAGGTGTGACGTTGATCTGCAGCCCGAGCGCGAGCACCGCCAACACGATCGCCAGCACAAAATTGACCAACGGCCCGGCGATCGCAACCAGGAATTCCTGGCCCGGCTTATCCGGCATGCGGCCCATTTGGGCCACCCCTCCGATGGGCAGCAGCACAATCTGCGAGATGGGGACGTCGAACTCCAACGCCATGAAGCTGTGACCGAGTTCGTGCAGGATGACGATCGAGAACAGCAGCAGCGTGACCAAGACGCCGAACACCGCTCCCTCAAGGCCCCTGTCGCTAATGGCGCCGAACTGGACGGCCGCCCAAACCAGGATCAGCGGGAATGTGAAGTGGATCTTGATGTCGATGCCTCGCACCGAGAAGAGGCGGAATGAGCTGCCCATAGTTCCCTCCGAGTTGTAGCTGTGTCCTCAGTATATCCAAGCCAGGGCCGAACAGCGGTGGAGGCCAGCCGCCGAGAAAAGCAAAAGACCCCAGAAGGGGTCCCATCGATCCTGATCCTCTGAGGTACACCCGGCAGGACTCGAACCTGCAACCAATGGATTAAGAGTCCACTGCTCTTCCAATTGAGCTACGGGTGCATGTCGCCCACGACTGCTCAAGGGTCATTTTACCGCACCCGCCCCCGAAGTCAATCCATCCTCTCCCGCGGCTGGAGGCCGCCTTCGCTCGCCTACTGCTGGGTGCGCTGAACCCGCATCACCACCCGCTTCCCGAGGCCGATCTCGTCCCCGGGCGACAGCGGCATATCCTTGCGAGCCGGGATCGATTCGCCGTTCAGCGTCGTACCGTTGGTACTGCCCTCATCGCGCAGGTACAGCTTGCCGCCGGCAAAATTTATGATGGCGTGCCTGCGGGAGACTCCCCGATAGGCCAGGTCCAGCACGTTCCCGCCGCGCCCGATCGTAAACGGCACCGTGTTGATGCGGAAGGTGCGGCCGACGTAGTTACCGTCGGGCGTTTTCTCCACCGCCAGCTCAACCGGCGGCAACTGGGCGGCAGGTTCGGGCCGTTCGGCCGCTCCTGCACCCGCCCCCGCGGGCTGGAGAGGCGCCGGTCCCGGTTTGGGCGGACGTTGCGCTGCGGGTCGGGCGGGCCCCGGCTGGGCCGGCTGCGGACCGGGACTGGCGGGTGGCTGGCGCTCACCCTCCTCGCCCCGCAGCCGCTGCCGGCTGCGTTCGATGGCCGCCGGCGACCACGGGTCATCGCCGCCGGAACCTGCCACCGGGCTTTCGAGGAGCACACCGGAGCCGCTGGAACGCCTCCGGTCGAGCACCACCACCTTGAACATAACTCCCAACGAGATGATGAAGAGCAGCGACAGACACGCGAGGAACGGCAGACTCGAGCGGACCCATCGACCCAGCCGAGTCAGGAAGCCCAGCTGGTAGACCGCGTCGTCGTAGGTCGTCTCGGCCAGCACACTTCCATCCGCGCTGATGGCGGCGAGCACGACGTTGTAGCTCCCGTTGGAGATGCCATCCAAAGGGATCTCAATGCGCTCCTGAGGCTCGATCTCGAAGCGCGAGCCGGGAACCACGGTGTTGTCTTCGGCGTCGTTCAACCACACCTCGTAGTGGGAAACGCCCTCCAGATTCGAGGCCGAGACGTTCAGCGAGAACGCCGGGGCTTCTTGATCCAGCTCGACGGAGTGGATCCGCACCTGGCCCTCGACGATCGTCGGATCGTAGGTGAAGTCGTAGCGAGACTCAAACATCATGGCCCCGTTTGAGTCCAGACCGCGGATCAATAGCCGGTAGTCAGTTCCCTGTTCCAGGCGATTGGCTTCGATCTCGACCCGGTCGTCGACCTCAGCCCCGAATGGTGGCGAGGGAACGTTGTCCTCCACGTCGACGAGCTGCAGTTCGAATGAAGCGATATCATCGGGCCTCGTCAGTGTGAGGTTGAGGATCGCGTTGCCAGCGCCGCTGTAGGACACGCTGCGCACTCGAGCCCCGGGAGGCGCGACGTAATCTTGAGACACCTCGAAGGTGACGGGAGACGATTCGACCCGGCTTCCGTCCTCCAGGATCACCGCCAATTGGGCCGAATTCTCGCCTGCACTGGGATAAATCTCGGACTGAGCGAGCCACTGGTGGCTCATGGTCGAGATGATCCGGTTGAAGAGCAATGAAAGGCTGCCTTGTCCGCCCGTTTGGGAGAACCCCCCGGTCGACTGGGAGAGCTCCTGCAAGCGGGCTTCGTCGGCTGCCGTCATCCCTTGTGTTGTGAGGCCGATCGTGTGGATGGGGACCGGCGAGTCCTGGCGCGTCGCCTGCGCCACCAGCTCTTCATAGGTATGCTGACTGCACGGCTGCCCGTTGCCCAGGTCGTCCTTGCCGTCGGTGAACAGAACCACCGCACGCCGGCCTCGTGGTGCGGCGCTCAGGAGCTCGATGGCGCGGTAGGCGGCGTCGTACAGGCAGGTCCCGCTGTTCTGCACGGCAAAGGCCCGCCCGATCGCTTCGGTGACGTCGGACTTGTCGGTCGTGAAATCGCGCAGGATTTGAATCTGGTTGTTGAACTGGATGACGGAGAACGAGGCCTCATCCGGAGCGCTCTCGACCGCCTGCGCGGCGGCCTCCTTCATCTGCCCCATCACGTTGAACATGGAGCCGCTGGCGTCCAGGACCAGGGCGATGTAAGCCGTCGAGGTTGGCTTGCCGACGGATGCTTCGTAGGTGGCCCCATCGCTCAACGTCACGCTGCCGCTGACGACCTGGGCCTCTTGTACGACTTGCCCCGAACCATCAATCATCGTAAAGTATAAGTTGAGCGAGACGGAGTTGGGTCCCTCTGAGAGTTCAGGGTAGTTAATCAGGGCTCTCGTGGCCCCTTGGGCCTGCCCTCCGGCGACGGTAAAGATGAGAAGTCCGAGGGCGACGCATGCTGCTAAAGCAAAGGCCCCTTTTCTGGTCCTTTCAAGTGCCCGTGCTGCGACTTTGATCATCACCTAGGATCTCCTGGGTCGCCGCTGTCATGATCGGCTCGCCCGCTTCGTTCCAACCACGAAAGTCGGGGGCTCGCTCATCTGCGCTAAGTATAGACGCTGGACCCAGCAATGGGAAAGTCCCGCGTGGGTCTCGTCATAAGGAGGCGATGAGAACATGGCGCGCGACGAAGAAACCGACAGCGCCAAGGGCGGCAAGTCCGCCGCCAAGGAGACCCCTCAGGAGCAGACCGCGCAATCCGGCGCGGGCGAGGCCGACGCGGGCGCAGGGGGTGCTGCCGAGGCGGCCCGGGGTCCCGGCGCCGAAACCAGCTTCGCAACCGGCGGGCGCTCCAGTGGAGGGGGCGGAGGAGGCGGCGCAGCGGGCGCCGGCGAATCGGGCGCTTCAGAGGGTGGCGCCGGCGCTGAAGCCGGGGGTGGGGGCGATTCGAGCTCGGCCAGTGGCGCTTCCGGAACCGGTGCAGGGGGAGCCGGGGGCGGAGGCTCCGGAGGAGGTGATGGAGCAGGAGGTGTAGCTGGAACGACAGAAGGATCATCCATAGGCTCAATAGGAGGCATTGGAATGGCAGTCGACGAACGAACTCTGCTGGTGGATTACGACGGAATGGATGAAGTGCTCGGCCACATCCGCGAGATGCACGACCAGGCCAGCGAGATGCGCGATTTGCTCCAGAGGCATACGGACAACCTCGAAGGTGGTATGTGGAAGGGCAAAGGAGCGACGGCCTACTACAAGGAGTTCAATGACGTCATCAAGCCGGCGCTTGACCGCCTTGTACAGGGCACGGAAGAGGCCCAAGTCACCATCAAAAAGATGAAGGGCGAAACCCAGACCCTCGAGGAGCAGATCGCTGCGGCCTGGAAGGAGATGATCGGCCTGGTACCCGGAGGCTGATACCGGATCCAGACGACTGCGCACTCAATGAGAACGGAAGTGAAGGAGATATATCATGCCTGATGTCAAGATGGATTTCGAGGCCGTGGAAGGTGCGGCCGGCGCGTACGACCACGCCGCCGAAATGTTGGATGACATGATCTCAAAGTCCTCCAAAGTCGCCGCTCGTCTGCGCGATGGCGGAATGAAGGGCAAGGCGGGCGAGGAACTCGCCAACGCCTTCGAGAACCGTCTCAACGCGGCGCTGCGCCGAATGCAGGAGAAGTTCCAGGATACGGAGAGCGACCTGCGCAATGCCCGCAAAGCGGCGGAAGAGGGCATCGAACAGGCCGCCAGCCGGTTCGCGCAGTAAGCCACTTCGACCCGTAAGAGAGAGGCTTTAACCCATGTTCAAATTCATTGGAAAAATGGTCAGCGGTCCGGTGAGCCGGATCATTGGCCAGGCCACGAAGCTGGACGATGAGGTGCTCTCCCCGGTCAAGACCTTCCAGAATCAACTGCAGGGCGAAATCTGGACCGGGGCGGACGCCGACAAATTCGCCGAGGAGATTCAGCGCGATCTCATTCCCAAAGTACAGAACGTCATCGCCGCCATCGCCGGTGTCCAGAGCCCGTTCACGAAGATCTCGGACGCGGTCGGCTCGACGGATGACAAGATGATGGGCATGGCCCAGAATCTCGGCGATGTATTCGACGGCATCTTCTGAGCAGGAATGCCGCGTGAACGCTAGGTAAAACCCTTATTTGCAAAGGAGGTAGTCAAAGATGGCACAAGGCCTCGAGACTACGATGGATTATGACGCCGTGGAGAACATCGCCAAGGGTTTTGACACTGCGGCGGACGTCTGCAAAGCCGTAGGCATCGCCCTCGAAGCGGCGATCAACGCGATCCGGGCCAGCCTGTTCGGCAACGTCTTCGGCGCCCATATCAAGCGCTGGCTGCAGGGCATCAAGAAAGCGGTCGGCGAACTTGAGACCGAACTGCGCGAGATCTCCGGTGACCTGCGGATCGCCATCAAAGAACACCGCGAAGCGGAAGAGCAGGCCGCGGCGGGCTTTGCCGGCTGATCTCCTTGATCACAATTTCACAGCGCCGATGAAGGCACCCAGCGTGGGTGCCTTTGTCGTCTCAGGGTTGCGCTTCAGATTGGGGAACTTGAGAGGCGTCAGCTCAGGAAAGCCAGCAGGAGGATGAGCAGCGAAACCAGGAAGGAGGCGGCGGTCAAGCCGATGTAGACGCGCCTGCGGGTCGAACTCCGTTTCTTTTCTTTGGGTATTCGACCGAAGAGGCGCCGCAGGTCGCGGCCGAATTCCAGCGCATTCGGGTAGCGCTCAGAAGGCCGGCGAGCGATCGTCCGGTCGACGATCGCGTGCGCCGCTTCAGGGAGATCCACCCGCCCCACTGCTTTCGGACGGTGCGACCGGACCGCTTCACGAACCTCGTCATCGCGACGCGTTGCGGCGGCGTGGACGGGCCTTCCCGTGAGCATTTCGTACAGCAGCAGGCCGAAACCGTAGACATCCGACGCCGGTGTCGCCGGCTCACAATCTTTCATGTTCTGCTCGGTCGTGTATGTGAGCTCCGGCGCCGTGTACGCCGGAAGCCCGAAGTTGTGCAACCAGCGCAGGTGCTCCGGGAGCGTGTCTTGAATGAGCATTCCGAGATCCACCAGTACGGGCCGGGGAACGCCCTCCATGTCGTAGCGAACCAGGATCAGGTCCGGGCTGAGCATGAGGTGCAGAAGCTTCAGTCGCTGGTGCAACAGCGCGGTCGCATCCGCGACGCCCTGAATGAGCCACCCCACGTGATCGATCCAGGGCTGGGGGTTTTTCAGCAGCTCCTCACGCAGGAAAGAGCCCTCCACGAAGTGCAGGATCTCGAATACATGCTCCTGGTCGTGCACCATGGCATGGGCGAACGGATGAGATCGGATCGTGGAGGGCCCATAGGCGGGCAGGAGGGCCGGCAATGAGGGATGGCTCGACTCTTCCTTCCGCCCCTGCAAACGCGCCAGCACGTTGGCCTCGCGCTTCAGCCGCTCCTCGCCGCCCTTATGGGCCACTTTAACGAAAACGGGCTCCTCATCCCTGCGCCCCTCGTAGAGCGTGAACGAGCGCATGACCTTGAGGGGACGAACGACCTCGACGTCGCCCAAGACGTCGCCGTAGGCGAACATAAACGGACTGTCTTCGGCCGGGCAATCCGCCTCCTGGCACCACAGGTTTCCGTCCATACCTATGCGGCCACAAACTGTGCAAACGCGTTTCAAACTACCGTCCTCAGTTGTCCAAATCCGACCCTTTAGCCGGGCCTGCGAATTGACGCACCGGGGTACTTATGCCACAATGTGGAGCGCTTGTAGGAAGGCTACATTTGGTCCCCAGCCTTGTCAAGTAGACGCATTCAAAACGCCCCCAAGGCAACCGGGAGAAAGGGAAGCAAGTGACCACCCAGTATATCGACCGGCCTCCGAGAATCCAGCCTGAACTCCCCATCGAGACGATCGAGATTCCGCCGCCGCCGGACAAGGACAGCGGTCGCGGATTGCCGGTGCGGCAGATCATCCTGCCGCTCATCACGATCCTGGGCTATGTCCTGCTTTCCGCCACCGGCCAGGGCCGCAACTTGGCTTTGATGATCCCCATGGGCATCTCGGTCGTCGGCACCGTCATTTTCGCCTACTACTCCTACAACCAAGAAAAGCAGGAAATGGAAGATCTGGAGGCCGCTTACAACAAGCGCCTGAAAGACATGCGCCGGCAAATGCACGTCTCCCAGCACATGCAGCGCTACTACTACCGCTACAACAACCCGGATCCGCTCACCACCGTGCGCATGGCCACCGGCGATGAGCAGAGCCGGGCCGGTTCACGGCTGTGGGAACGGCGGCCGGACGACGTCGACTTCGGCCACATCCGCGTCGGCATCGGCACGCGCCCCTCCACCGTCACCTACAAGGCCGAGCAAAGCAATGAGAACAAAGAGGACCCACAGCAGGATGAGGCCGAGCGAATCGCCGAAGAATCGCGCTTCGTCGACGATGTGCCGATCACGATCCCGCTGCGGTCCTTCGTTCCGCCGGAAGAAAGCGGAGGCGGCGAAGGCGACTCCAAGGACGACGCTCCGGCTAAGAAGGTGGTGCAAGGCCGTCATTCCATCGGAGTCGCCGGCGACAACGCGGCCAAGGTGGCCGACTTCACGCGGGCCCTGTTAGTCAACTACACGGCCCTGCATTCCCCTGTGGACAGCCGACTGTACGTCTGCGGTCCGCCTAAATCGGACCGGCGCTGGGAGTGGGCGATCTGGCTTCCGCACACCAACTCGCGCACCGAGAGCTACGTCGGCGATCAGATGTGCTTCGATCCGGAGGCCGTGGACGAGTTCTGGGATAACTTATTGGTCGAATTGGACAATCGGCGGCAGCGACTTCAGGACAAGGAAGGCGGCGACGTCACGATCCCCCACCTCCTGCTGGTCGTCGACAAACTGGATCCCGTCGATTCCGACTCGCCGTTCGCCGAGCCGGAGGCCGAGGAGGCCGTCTCGATCATCATGCGCGAGGGTCTGCAGCTCGGCGCCTCGGTGATTTTCCTGGTGCCCCAGGCGTCCAAAGTGCCCAGCGACTGCCAGGCGGTGGTCGAGATCGAACCCATCGGCGCCGAGGTGGCCTTCCGTTACGCGGAGACCGGGCTAAACACGGAGCGCTACATCGGCACCGCCGACACCCTGGATCCGGTGCGAGCCGAGAACATGTTCGCCCGTCAGATCAAGGATTTGGGAGTCAGGCGCGGCTTCGGCGAGGACCTGACCACCTATGTGACCCTGACCGACATGTTGAACGTCAGCAAGGTCGACGAGATCCCGATCGCCGACCATTGGTCCCGCTACGGCACCCCGGAAGGCGCCGAATGGCTGCGCGGGCCGATCGGGGTGATGGGCGCCAACAAGATCCGCCGGCTTGCGCTCTCCGCCGACGAGGACGGGGTGCACGGCATGATCGCGGGGACGACCGGATCCGGCAAGTCAGAGCTCCTGCTGACCATGATCGCCGCGTTGGCGCTGCGCTATCCACCCACGGTGCTCAATTTCGTGCTCGTCGACTACAAGGGCGGCTCGGCCTTCGAGCCGTTCCGGCCCTTGCCCCACGTCGTGGACATCGCCACCAACCTGGAAGGCAACGCCGTCGAGCGCATGTTCATCGCTATCAAGGCCGAATTGGACCGACGGGGGAAGATCCTCAAGGACCACAACGTCAAGCACATCGTGGAATACCGAAAGCGGGGCTACCAGCACGAGAAGCCGTTCCCGCACCTGTTCGTCATCGTCGACGAGTTCGCGGAAATGGTGGCCGAGAACCCCGAGTACAAGGCCCGCTTCGACAGCATCACCCGCCTCGGCCGGGCCATCGGAGTCTCCCTCATCCTGGCGACTCAGCGGCCGACCGGTGCCGTGACCGACCAGATGCGCGCCAACATGAAATTCAAGATCTGCCTGCGGGTGGAGACCCCCGACGACAGCCGGGAGCTGCTGCGGCGCTCCGACGCCGCCTATCTGCCGAGCAATGTGCCCGGCCGCGCCTACATCCAGGTCGGCAACGAGGGGCTCACCCTGATGCAGGTGGCCCGCACGGGCGGGCCCTATACGGCCGACGAGCCGGTGAACCTCGACGACGTCATCTGGTTGGACGAGATCGATCAAACCAACGGGCGCGATCCGGCCACATCGGGGAACGGCAAAGAACCGGACCTGAAAGCCGCACCCGAACCGGACGGGCAGGAAATCGAGGCGGACGGCAACCCCGGCGACGGAGCGGCCGCTGGAACCGGCAGGGAGGAGGACGACGGCGACGGGACCGGCGCCGGCAACCCCGAAGGTGGCCCGCCCGCGGCCGAGAACCCCTCGGTGGGCGCAGGCGACGGCCAAGCCGTCCCGGCCTCGGCGACTCGAGGGACCGCCGCGCCGCTGACCGTCGGGCTGCGCGCCCGCGATCCAAGTACGCCGAAGAAATACACGGCCCAGGAGATCGCGGACGCCATCAACCAACCTGCGGAGACGCTGGTCGATTGGGTCGTCGGCGCCGCATCGATCACCGCCGACCAGGAGGGTATCCCGGAGCAGTCCAAGCCGTGGCCCGATCCGCTTCCGGTCTTTCTGCCGTTGAACCTGCCGATCGCCGCCGGCTATCTCAACACCGCCCGCCCCCACGACGGCAATCTGACGCTCTGTCCGCAATTGGCCGAGTGGCTCGAGGGGGAGGGCGAGTGGCCGGGAACCGACTGGCGCAAGGACCCTCTCGAAGTCGATATCGGAATCGTCGACAACCCGTATCACTCGGAGCAGCGGATCCTGACCATCGACCTCAAGGCCGGCCCGCTGGTCCTGTTCGGCGCGCCGGGATGGGGCAAAACGACTTTCCTGCGCACCCTGATGACCGCGCTGGCCGCCATCCACAGCCCGGAAGAGCTGCAGATGTACGCCTTGGATTTCGGCAAGGGAGCGCTGAGCTCGGTGCGCGCGCTGCCGCACCTTGGCGCCTCGATCGACGTCACCGAGGAGGCCCGGGTAGAACGATTGCTGCGCATGCTGGCCAATACGATCGACCAGCGGCGCAACAAAGTCATGAAGTACGGCTCGCTGGTCAGCTACAACGCGGAAAACCCCGACGAGATACTGCCCGTAATCCTGGTCGTGGTCGACAATTTCGGCGAGTTCAAGGAAAACTACGAGGACAAGGTCCCAACCTTAATCTCCCTCGTGCGCGACGGGCGCGCCTTTGGCATCAACTTCGCCATCACCGCCAGCCAAACGGGCGACGTCCCCGGCAAGCTCTACAATCTGTTTACCGAGCGCATCTCGCTTAAGCTGCCCGATCCGACCGACTACACGGCGATCGTCGGCCGCGGGGCCCCGAACTTCAACGACGTGCCCGGTCGCGGCGTGGTGAGCGTCAACCGAACCCCCCTCGAATTCCAGACCGCACTGCCCATGACCGAGTACATCGACGACCCGGAGGCCAGCTTCGACGAGGGGGTCGTCTACGAGGAGATCGCCCAGGCCATGGCGCTCGGCTGGGAGGACGACACGCCCGAACCGGTGGAGATCCTGCCCGAACTGCTGCTTCTCGAGGACCTGCTCGATGAGGTCGGGGAGGAGCCCACGCGCGCAGAAGCCATCATCGGGCTTAACGACCTGGATCGCCAGCCTACCCGGGTGGCTCTCGAACGGCAGGGACCGCATTTCGTGCTCTCCGGACCGCCGCTCTCCGGTAAGACCACCGCCTTGCGATCGTGGATCCTGTCGCAGGCGCTTCATTACTCCCCCGATGACCTGGCGTTTATCTTGGTCGATCCGCGCAAGGGCCTGTTCGAATACGGCGGCAAGCACAGTCTGGCCGAGATCCCGCACGTCCTGATGGTCGCTTCTGAGACCGAGGAGGTCGAGGAGGTCACACAGCGGCTGCGCGCCGAGTACGACGAGGAATGGATCGAGAGGATCCAAGCCCAGGATGCTGACAAGTGGGTCGACCTCGACCGAAATCTGATCCTGATGATCGATAGCTACGGCGAGTTCGACGATATCAGCAACTACGACATCACCTCGACCCTCGGCGGATTGGCGCGCACGTATGGCAGCGAGGGATTCCACGTCGTGATTTCGGGTCAGCTTTCAGCCATGCGCTCCCGCGATGACCTCTCGAAGCAGGTCCAATCGGCGCGCTACAGCCTCATCCTGCAGGATGCCGAGGCGGTGCGGACGATGGGAGGCCGCCTGCCGTACGGCGCCGTGAGAGCCGAATATCCCGCCGGACGGGGCTTCCTGCTCAAAGCGGTCCGGGCCGAGCTGACCCAAGTCGCGATCCCCTACGACGAAGCCAACGACGAAATCCAAGAGGAGCTCGACGACTGGGTCGAACGAATCCTCAAAAAGCACAAGAAGAAGACGGCCCAGTGGAGGTTCCAGGGTGATCTGGCGGTGCTGGATCCACGCGCCAGCGGTGGTAGTGACGATCTGGACCTGGTCGAGCTGCCCGATGACTGGGAGGAGATGAGTCCCGAGGCGAAGGAGGAGTTCAGAAAGATGATGGCCGAGATGGGTGTGGAGGTTCCCGGCGAGGCCGTCGAATCCGAATGAGTATCGGGTTAGAGAAAAGGCGCCCGAGAGACTGACGCAATGGAACGCATCCTGCTCACACTTCACATCGATGGCGTCGGGGAAAAGCGCGTCAATGTGCGCAAAAACCTGCCCATCCAAGGCCTGATTGACGAGATTCAGGGCCGCTTCGAGCAGTTTTCCGACGGACGCTACGGGCTGCGGTTCAAGGGGGAGGAGGAACCGCTCGATCCGGAGCGCACGCTGGCGCAACTATCCCTCAAAGATGATACCGATCTGGAGTTCTTCGAACGGCGCAAGCGCAGGAAGCCCAAAGCCCTTCGGATGATCCAAGAGGCCAGCCGACAGCCTCTGAGCATCGGAGAAAATGAAGCCGTTCTCCAGGAGGAACGGCGCGGCCACCTGTTTGACGTTCGCTGGCAGCCGGCGGTTATCGGCCGCCCGTATCAGATGGACCCATCGAAAAACCATCTGCTCGCCGTCGATTTGGCGGGCATCCAGGGCTCGGAATACGTCTCTCGCCACCACGCGGCCATCACGGAGGAGGCCGGCCAGATCACGATCGAACCCCTCAACAAACGCAATCCCACCTACGTCAACGACGAGCGCATCTCCTACGGCCAGCAGCACGTGCTGCAGCCCGGGGACAGAATTCGGGTCGGCCGCATCGTTTTAATTTTCCACCTGCAGGGTTAACCATCCGTCGGCTGTAATCTTCTGATTGCCCTTCGTGCCTGTTGGGCGTTCGTGGTTGACTCTTTGGGTAACTGGTCATGGGTCGACCGGGGACTGGGGACTCGGGATCCGTCAACCGGGATTCGAAGGGCTAACCACAAAGACAGAAAGCACACCAAGAGGATATCGATAAGCTCACAAAGGGTTTTTTTGAGTCTTTGTGTCTTTGTGTCTTGGTGTTATCGATCTTCTTCTCTGCGATCTCTGCGCTCTCTGCGGTGAATCCGCTATCCCGTGACGGTTGACTGGAGACTGGGGGCCGGTTAGCCGGAAGGTTAACCACGAAGACGCGAAGGACACGAAGGGCTATCCATAAGCTCACAAAGGGTTTCTTTGAGTCTTCGTGTCTTGGTGTTATCGATCTTCTTCTCTGCGATCTCTGCGCTCTCTGCGGTGAA
>CAZFCJ010000072.1:0-18171 GCA_964517315.1 uncultured Anaerolineaceae bacterium
TGATCCCGATGGGCTGGGGCGCGGTGGGCGACGTCAAGACGGTGCGCGAGGAGCACGAGCACGCCCGCCTGTGGGACAGCTTCGCCTCGACGCTGGACACCTACGTGGCGCCGCCCAGCAGGGCCGAGACGCGCGAACTGGTGCTGACCGCCGACCGCTTGTTCAGCGATCGGATCAGCGCGCTGGGGGCGCTGTACGCCTTCGAGGCCCAACAGCCGGGCACTTCGGCGTCGAAGCTCGAAGGTCTGACGCTGCACTACGACCTGCCGGCCGCGGGGCACACGTACTTCGAGGTGCACGCCGGCGACGACCACGAGGCCGAGGAGCTGCTGGCGGAGATGGCCGAGCTCAGGCCTGAGGATCAGAACCGGGCGGTGAAGGCCTGTGAGGCGATGGCGCGCAGCCTGTGGGACGCGCTGACCGGGGTGTGTCCCGAGCCGCTGCGGTCCGAGATGGCCGCCTGACGGGGAATGGTCTTGGAGCATTCAATCGCACCACCAAGAGGGGCGCCGGAATCCAGCCAGGGAGGGAGGGGCTGGATTTTGGCTATGAATGGCGGCCGGTTATGCTTTTCGGATCAATGCAATTTAGGCGCAAATACTGAACGATGACCTCTGCCACGGATAGGCGATTTAGAATACTTCATCATCCGTCTTGTGCGTAGGAGCTATCCTTTGAGCACAGCCCAAGTATCTTCACTCTTCGGATTGGGGATTGTTGCCGGCGCGATGATCGCAATTCAAAGTGTGCTCAACGCTACTCTGGGTGAGCGACTTGGCAATTTCGGTTCCGTGCTTGTGTTGACTCTTGTGAGCATTGGGGTCCTTCTCGTTGCAATCGCCATATTTCCAAGTAACGCCTCTTTCAAATCGATGCCCGGGCTCGATGAATGGTACCTCTATGCGGGCGGGGCATTGGGCGTCGTCATATTGGCTGCCCCAATTTTTCTCGTTCCTAGAATAGGCACGACCTTTACGCTCGTCGCCATCGTCATGGGCCAATTGGGCATGGCGCTCCTGATTGACCATTTTGGCCTATTCGCCTCCCCTAAGATCGTGGCTTCGGCGCCTCGCATTCTTGGGGTGGTCTTTGTCGCGATCGGAGCCATACTGGTCGCGCGATAGATGTCAGGTGTCTTCCCCCACGGGTTTGTGACCGGCTGCTCGCTGCACTGCCCGGAACGCGGCACCACCCGGCGACCGCCAAGCGGGCCGCTTTGCACTCCGCTTCCGCTGCGGAGCCATCGTGCCGAGCTTTTGGCTGTGGACTGGGATAGGTTCGATGGCGTGAGATGGGATCCAGGTGATGACCAAAGAGAACGAGTACTTCGTTTGGCTGAAAGAGGGTGGACGAATCCGCAACTGCGCGCGGGCCATGATCGTCGACGGAAATCGAACCGAGGTGCTTGTGGAGAAGAACGTAGGGGCGGGAAACACCTATTTCAACTTTGTTGGTGGCGGAGTCGCGGTGGGCGAGACCATGATGGAGTGTATCGAGCGCGAGCTTTCCGAGGAAACCAACGCGACCATCGGTGTGGCGAATGACCTCTTTGTAGTCGAGAACTTTTTCCCGTACGAAGGCGCAATCCGGCACAGCCTGGAGCACTATTTCGAGGTCATGCTCGATCGGACCGGGGTCATGGCGACGGATCCAGGGATCCGCTACGAGTGGATGTCGATCGACGGGCTCGATCGAGTTGATCTTCGTCCCGGCATCGTCCGCGATCGAATCATCGATGGAACCTATCGCAACTTGCGGCACCTGGTTTCAACCCAACACGGCACCTGACAGTTCGCCGGAACAGCCTGCCATTACCGCCCGCCAGACAGCAAGGAAGTCCACACATGAGCAATTCCGCGCATGACCACAAAGGGTTGGATGTGAAGCGCTTGATTGAAGATGCCGCAACCCGGGCGTCGAATTACCTTGGAACTCTGCCTCACGACCGTGTCTATCCCGATCCCTCCGCGTTGGAGGCCTTCGCCGCGGTTTCCGAACCGCTCCAGCACGAGCCGAGGGATCCGGCGCAGGTCCTTGAAGAGCTCGACACAATCGGCTCGCCAGCGACCGTCAGGAGTGCAGGGGGGAGATACTTCGGCTTCGTCACCGGCGCGTCGCTCCCCGCCGCGCTGGCCGCCAACTTTCTCGCCGGGGCGTGGGATCAGAACGCCGTCCTGGAGGTCTCTTCGCCGATCGGAGCCGAGCTGGAGAAGGTCTGCCGGGGATGGCTGATCGACCTGCTAAATATGCCAGCGGAGATGGAAGTCGGGTTCGTCACCGGGGCCACGATGGCCAACTTCACCGGACTGGCGGCGGCACGCCATGCGCTGCTGGCGGGCGAGGGATGGGACGTCGAATCCCGCGGGCTGTTCGGCGCGCCGCCCTTCACGGTCATCGTCGGTGAGGAGGTCCATGTGAGCTTGCTGAAGGGCCTCAGCCTGCTTGGCTTGGGCCGTGATCGAGTGGTGCGGGTTCCCGTCGACGGACAAGGGAGGATCATCGCGCAGGAAGTCCCCACCATCGAGGGGCCGACCATCGTCTGCGCCCAGGCGGGGAACGTCAACACGGGCGCATTTGATCCCATCGAGGAAATCGCCTCCGAGCTCGAGGGGACGCCGGCGTGGCTGCACGTGGATGGAGCCTTCGGCCTGTGGGCCGCCGCCTCCCCATCGAAGCGTCACTTGGCCCGGGGCCTGACGAGAGCGGATTCGCTGGCGACGGACGCCCACAAATGGCTTAACGTCCCCTACGACAGCGGGCTCGTCTTCGTGCGGGAGCGGAAGCATCTCAACGCCGCCATGGCCGCCAGCGCGGCTTATCTGGGTGAGGGGGAGATGCGGGACCCCCACCTGTTCGTGCCGGAGATGTCGCGCCGGACGCGGGGCGTCGAAATTTGGGCCGCGCTTCGCTCGCTGGGTCGGAACGGGCTGGCGGATCTGGTCGACCGCTGCTGCGCGCACGCACAGCGCTTCGCCGGGGCATTTGGAGAGGCCGAATACGAAGTGCTGAATGATGTGGTGCTCAACCAGGTGCTCGTGTCGTTCGGCGGCCCTGAGGTCACTCGCGAGGTGATCGCCGAAGTGCAGGAGGACGGAACCTGCTGGGCCGGTGGGACCGAGTGGCAGGGGAGAACCGCCATGAGGATCAGTGTCTCGTCATGGGCGACCACCGACGAGGACGTCACTCGCAGTCTCGACGCCATACTTCGCATCGCCGAACGCGTTCGCTCATCCGCCTGACGGTCGCCTGCCTGCAATTGAACCTGTGCGCGTGGTCCCGCCCAGCCCTTCCGAAATGCCACGACTCCGTCAACGTGGTTTCGACGGTGGAAAAATATTGCATACATCTCCGCGGCGGGGCCTCCCGCGCCCCCGCGTCCCGCCGGCCGGGCGTGGGAGACCGATTTCCGTCCGTGGGGCATTGGATTCTCCCGAGCGGAATCCCACGGATTCAGGTTGACGGGCCACGACCGGCGGCCCGGTAGTTGGATGAAGGCCGTAGCGTGGCCTATGATCTCCTGCCGAAGGGCGACCCTGGTATGATCAGCATTTCAATGATCTGCGATCCGGCCTCGACGCCGCCCTCTGAAAGGAAAGAGTAACCCATGGAAGCCGAATCGGGTTTCGTCCGGAACGGTTCGGCAAGGCTCTATTATGAGCATGCTGGAGAAGGCCAGCCGATCGTTTTCATTCATGCGGGTGTCGCCGATCGCCGGCAGTGGAATCGAGAATTTGACCATTTTGCGCACGATTTTCGTGTGCTGCGCTACGACCTGCGCGGCTTTGGTAGGAGCGCTCCCGTCGAGGGCGAGTTCAGCCACGTGGACGACCTGGGGGTCCTCCTCGATCGGTTCGCCTTCGACCAGCCGCTGGTACTGACGGGCTGCTCCATGGGCGGCACGCTGGCGATGGACTTCGCGCTCGCCCATCCGCCCCGGGTGAAGGCCTTGGTGACGGTGGGTTCGGGTCCGTCGGGCCTCAGCTTGGACGTTCCCGGTCATCCCAAGCAGGCCGAAGCGGAGGCGGCCTATAAGGCCGGTGACTTGGATCGCCTCGCTGAGCTCGAGGCCCAGATTTGGTTCGACGGGATGGGCCGAACCCCCGATCAGGTGGATCAGGAGATGAGGGCGTTGGCGGTCGATATGAACCGTCAGGCTCTCTCCCATGAGGCCAGGAAGCTGGGGGAGCGGATGCCGGACGCCGCGGCACCGGCCGCGGATCGATTGGACCAGCTCGAGGTTCCCGTCCTGATCGTTGTCGGTGAACATGATCTACCCTACATGCACGCGGCCGCCGATTACATGTTGAAACGTATTCCCACCGCCCGGAGAGTGGGCCTCCGAAACGCGGCCCACTTGGCCAACATGGACCAGCCGGAGCGTTTCCAAGAGGTCGTCGGCTCGTTTCTGAATGAAGTCCTTGAAAGTCCCGGATGATGGTGGTTCCGGCCGCCGTTCAGTGCTCCAAAGGTGAGCGAGCAAAGCGCCGGACGCGGCCCTCATAACCTCATTTCGGCTACGTTGTGCAGCGACGTGGCTCCCAGGGTTTCGATGTGCAAGCTTCAGATGAGAATCGTTCGGGCTGGCCTGTGGTAGCGCCAGCCCGAACGGAACCCAGGCCGTCCACGCCATCGGTGAGCTCCCCCCGCTACTCCGCGTTGTAGAACTTCACGTCAGCCGGATGCGCTTCTCCGGCGACCGGATCCCGGACGCTGTAGAACTTGCGGTCGGCCGGATCGACTTCCCCGCGGAGGCCGGACCGACCGTTGAGGAACTTCCGGTCGGCGGGATGAAGTTCTTCGGCCAGCGCACTCCGTCCGGCGAGGAACTTCACATCGGCCGGGTGCAGTTCTGGGCCCTCTGCGGCCCTGCTGGATGAGGCGATTGCGCCGCTGTAGAACTTGCGGTCGGCGGGATCGACCTCAAGCGAAGTTCCCATACCTTCAGATGAGCGGGTTGGGGAGGACTGGCCGTACAGGCGGTCGATGTAGCGCAGGTCGGTGGAGTCGATCTGGTCTGCGCCGATATCCTCGGCCAGCGAGTTCGGCGCGGCCTCGGCCTCCAACCCTGCAGCGCTGCAGCTGACCAGGAACGCTGGGGCGATCAGCGCCAGTCCAAGGATGAGGATGCGGACGATCGTTACCTTGCTCATTTCCGTGCTCCTTTTCTGCTGAATGTCGGCTCTAGCTGACATCGTACGGAGGGCGCGTGTCCCAAGCGTGTTTCGGGCGTTGATTTTTCGTGTTAGTTCGCGGGAACCTGCCTATTGCGCGCAGGTCGACTGGTGCGGTACTCCGTGATCTGTGCTCACCAGGGAGATGGGGCTAGGAATCCATGTAGATGCGAGGTCACGATGCGGCCGGAGGCGCACGCGGGCTCCTGAATGCCACGCCGATCGACTTAGATTTTGTATACTGTACCCGTCGCGGCGGCCTCCATCCGCTGGACCAAGTTGCTTGCCGAGACCCATTCCCCCGGAGGAGTAGCACGGGGCGCCGCTCTTCGGTTCTTTGACGTTCTCCACTACGGGAGCCAGTCCTCTCACGGAGGCGACGGATGACGAACGAGGTGGCCGATCAGCAGACACGGGCGGAGCGGCTGTGGACCGCGTATTTGACCGAAGGGCAGATCGAAAACGAACGGCGCCAGCGCAGGTTCTTCCGCTTCCTTCCTGGAAACCGGCGCTGCAAGAACTGCTATGCACCCTTCGATGGCCTTGGAAGCCTGGTGGTCCGGGTGCTCTTCGGCAAGCAGCCTTCCACGTTAAATCCCCGCCTGTGCAATATCTGTGAACGGTTTGCCCGCAAGAACCAGGGCGGGGCGGACATCGAGCTGACCCTGCTCTTCGCCGATGTGCGCGGCTCAATCGAGCTGGCGGAGGGGATGAGCCCGCAGGAGTACAGTCAGCTGATCAACCGCTTCTACGATCAAGCCACCCAAATCATGGTCCAGTCGGACGCGCTGATCGACAAGATCATCGGGGACCAGGTGTCCGGGATGTACGTCCCCGGATTTGTCGGCTCGAACACCGCGGCGCGGGCGTTGGAGGCGGCTCAGCAGATCCTACGGGCGACGGGTCACGGAAAGCCTGAGGGACCTTGGATCCCGCTGGGTGTGGGCGTGCACACTGGCGTCGCATTTGTCGGCTCAGTGGTCTCCGCGGAGGGCAGCTCCGACATCACGGTCCTCGGTGACGTTCCCAACACCACCGCCCGTCTGGCATCGAGCGCCGGAATCGGCGAGACCCTAATCAGCGAGGATGCCTACCGCAAGGTCGGGTTGGATCTTCGCGATCTGGAGGTCCGGGATCTCGCGCTGAAGGGCAAGAGTAAGCCGGTCCATGTGTATGTCCTTCCACTGACCTAGCCAAAGGGGGGCGGCTCACGGTCGGGGATGGGTGCGAGGTCCGGCTCGCCAGTTGGGATCCCGACCTCATTTAATCCTCATTCGCCTCGAAGGCGAACTCCTGAAGGGTGAATCGCGAGGCGCCCGGGTCATTCCCGGCGAGTGCGCTATCGCCTGCCGGAGCGTCGGGTGATCGCCGGCGTCGACAGGCTGCCCTGGTCCGCAGAAATCGACCCGGTTCGTTCGGCCTCGCGGGAGTGAAAGTGTGAGCGCGCTTCCTTCTCCACGTCGGACCGTTTTGATACGCTCAGTGAAACAAGTCCACTGGATATAGGAGAGGACCGATGGCCAAGACCTCTATCTATCGGGCCGCTGCGGCGGTGGCTCTCGCGACTGGCGGCCTTCTGGTCGGGGGAGGTGTCGGCCTGCAGCTCGAGTCTTCGTACGCCGTCCCGGCTTTCGCCTTGGCCCACTTCCTGCTGTCCTTGATCGTTGTGGCGATTTACGCCCCGCAGGTCGAAGAGACCGGCTGGCTTGGGCTGATCGGCTTTGCCCTCATGCTGCTCGGCAACATGCTCTTTTTCAGCAACCAAATTGGCGGACTGCAGCGCCTCGGGCCGTTCCCGACATCGACGCTGCTCACGCTGGGCGTGCTGGTGTTCGCGGTCCCCAACACCCGCGCCGGCGTGCTGCCCGCATCCGCCGCATGGCTCATGTTCGCCGGCCTGTTCCTGAATCTGGTCGGCGGCCAGCTCCACTGGCCCGACGTGGTCACCAGCGGGGTGGCGCCCATCGCCAACGGTCTCGGCGTCGCCTGGTTTGGTCTGGGCTTGCTCTCGCTGAGCGGAGCGACGCCATCGCCGCAGCCGCAATCGTCGCCTTCGAACGTCCACGATGCGAGCAGCGAGCCCCACTGACCATCAAGGCCGGCCTGCGACAAGCTCAGGACGTTAGATTCTGATGGATGAAAGTCGGTCTGCATATGGACGGTCCCCAACCAGGGCATAAATCACCGTATAAATACAAGAAATCTCTCGCGCTCTGCCAATATGGCCCGGGCTCCCGCGGCTTCGCGTACCGTCGTGTGGGCGGGGGAGTGCGGATTCCCCTTTAGGAGCACAGCCCTCTTCGAAATGGAAGTTATGGCCCCCGCCTGACGTTTCACCGGCTGGCGTCCGGCCGAACCGCTCCTTGGCGGTCCGAAAGGAAGCTAGGCTATAAGCTATCTCGGACCGCTCGCGCCTGTCAGGTCCGACCATTTGACTCCTAGGTCATTCAGATGCAGGATCGTAATCCCAAGGATCACGGTTCACCCAAAGCCCGTCGGAGAAATTGCCATGCCCCTTGATGTCTGGTCCTTGTATTCGCTCATGCTCAAGAGTCGGCTCTACGAAGAAGCGATCGCCCAGCTGTGGCGGGAGGGCTTGATCTCCGGTGAGATGCATCTGGGCACTGGGGAGGAAGCAATCGTCGCCGGCGTGGTGAGCCATTTGGAAGCGGAAGACGCGATGGCCCTCGATCACCGTGGCACCGCGCCGCTGTTGATGCGAGGGGTGGACCCCGTCCTGATCCTGCGCGAGCTGCTCGGCCAGACGGATGGCTTGTGCCGCGGCCGGGGCGGTCACATGCACCTCATGTCCAAGGAACACCGCAGCGCTGCCTCCGGCATCGTGGGTGCGGCCGGCCCCGCGGCGGCCGGATTTGCGCTCGCAGCGCAGCGGCTGCGTCCGGGTTCGATCGCGGTCGGGTTCTTCGGCGAAGGCGCAGTGAACCAGGGGATGCTCATGGAAGCGCTGAACCTGGCGGCCGTGTGGTCGCTGCCGGTGCTGTTCGTCTGCAAGGACGACGAGTGGGCGATTACCACCCCATCCGAAAGCGTCACCGGAGGGGAATTGAGAAGCCGTGTAGAGGGTTTGGGCGTGCGGTACGTGCAGGTGGACGGCCGTGATATCGAGCCGACATGGCAGGTCGCCGGCGAGGAGATCGCGCGAATTCGCTCTGGTCAGGGCCCGACGTTCCTGCACGCCCGTTGCGTGCACCTCGAAGCCCACTTTCTCGGCTTCCAACTGCTGCGGGCCGTGCGCGAACCGCTGACCGAAATCCCGCGCCTCGCCGGCCCCTTGACGCGCTCATTCCTGCGGCCGAGCGGCGCTTCGGTGGGCGAGCGAGTGGCCGGGATGAGCAAGGTGCTGGGCACCATGCTGGCGACCTTGCAGGACACGCGCCGGGATCCGGCCAACGATCCGCTGGTGCGAGCACGGGCGCCGCTCGAATCGGAAGCGGACCGGCTGGAGCAGGTCGAGGATAGCATGACGGATGAAGTGGCCCAGGCCATCGCCGCGGCCCTCTCGGAGCGGTCGTCATGAGGGACATGTATTTCACCCAGGCGGTGGACGATGCGGTCGCTCAGGCGATGGCGGAAGACCCGCGCATCGTCATATGGGGGGAGGACATTTCGATGCTGCGCCGGGACTTGATTGTGCGCTTCGGCCCGGAGCGGGTGCGGGAAACGCCGATCAGCGAGGGCGCCTTCCTCGGCGCGGGCGTCACCGCCGCGATGGCCGGGCTGAGGCCGATCGTTGAGCTCTACATGGTCGATTTCCTGGGGGTGGGAATGGACGCGCTGCTCAACCATGCCGCCAAAGTTGAAGTGTTTTCGGGCGGCCAATGGCAGGCGCCGTTGCTGGTGAGGGCCCCGTGCGGCGGGGGGTACGGCGACGGCGGTCAGCACGAGCAGTCGCTGTGGGGCTGGCTGGCGCACATCCCCGGCTTGACCGTGGTCGTTCCCGCCAATCCGGCCGACGCCGGTGGCTTGATGACGGCCGCGCTGAGCCGCGAAGGCCCCGTGATCTTCCTCGAATCGAAGCTGCTATCGGAAACATGGCTGGAGTTTCTCGGCTCGGGTGGCCGGGATACCGTCAAGTACGACGTTCCGCAGGATGGCGCGCGTGGAGAAGTCCCTGATCGTTGGCGACCGATCGAGATCGGCCGGGCCGCGCTGTGCCGCAGCGGTGATGACGTCGCCTTGATCAGCGCGGGCGTTGGCGTGCATCGGTCGCTTGAGGCCGCGGATCGGCTGGACCAGGAGGGGATCTCGGCGAGCGTCCTGGACCTGCGGACCGTATCGCCTCTCGATCGTGATGCCATTTGCAACCTCGCCTCGCGCACGGGGCGTGTCCTGGTGGTGGATGAGGACTATGAGGGATTCGGCCTGTCCGGGGAGATCGCCGCGGTCCTTCTGGAGGCTGGAGTACAGTTCGAGTTCGCCCGGGTCTGTACGCAGTCGACCATCCCTTATGCTCGCTCGATGGAACGCGAGGTGTTGCCCAACGCGGACCGCATCTGCGCACAAGCTGAATCGCTGTTGAACGGCGCGGCCAGTGCGTGAGATGACCGTCAATGACCGGGAGGGACCATCATGTCTGACGCCTATCTCTTATACGGATGCACCGGTTTTGTCGGGCGCGCCATCGCCGAGCAGGCCATCCAACGCGGGCACAATCTCATCGTGGCGGGCCGCGATCCCGAGCGGGTTCCGCGGCTCGCGGGGGAGTGGGGGGTGGATCACCGCGTGTTCCGTCTGGATGAGTCCCACGAAAGGGTCCAGGCCGTGGCAGGAGTCCAAGCGGTCCTCCACTGCGCCGGCCCCTACATCGACACCTACGAGCCGATGCTGGAAGCCTGTCTCCGGGGTGGCACACACTACCTTGACCTGACCGGTGAGATTCCCGTGTATCAGGCGCTGGCGGACCACGGCCTCCGGGCCGAGGTGAAAGGGGTCATGCTCATGCCGGGGGTGGGCTTCGACGTCGTGGCCACTGACTGTCTTGCCTTGCACTTGAAGCGGCGCATGCCATCCGCCACCAGGCTGACCCTCGCATATCAGAGCCGCGGTCCGGCCGGGCTACCACCGGGCACCGTCAAAACCGCAATCGAGATGGCGCGCTATGGGATCATGGTGCGCCGGGAGGGCCGCATCGTCAACCCAGGACGTGGGTCGAAGACGCGTGTGATCGACTTCGGTCACGGGCCTGTGGAAGCGACGCGCCTGACCTGGGGAGACGTGTTCATGGCGTACCACAGCACGGGGATCCCAAACATCGAAGAATACGTCGTGCTTCCCACCGGCCTTCGACGGCCGGTGGCCGTCGTGAACCGCCTGCGTCCCCTGTTCGCGCTCAAGCCGCTGCGAAGCTTTCTCAAGTGGTGGATCCGCGGTGGATCGACGCCCGAAGAACGGGCCCAGACACAGACCAGCGTCTGGGGAGAGGTGGAGGATGACCAGGGCCAGACGGCGACGGCCCGGCTCCACGGCCCTGAGGCCGGCCTGATTTGGACCCAGCGGGCCGCCCTGGCCGCGATCGAAAAGGTCATGGCGGGCTGGGCACCGGCGGGCTTCCAAACCCCGGCCGGCGCCTATGGTCCCGACCTTGTGCTGGAATGTGAAGGTGTGAGCCGCGAGGACGTCGAGTGAATCGGCACGCGGACGCCTTTCATTATCCCTGGCCGCGGCTATCGAGCCGGACAGATGAATCAGAGCAAGGGGGCCAAGGGTGCCTCGATGTAGACTAAGTCCATACTCGGTTCAGATCTCGGGCCCGGGCGGGCCGTGGTCGGTCGTCCATGACTGCAGTCCATGACGGGGCCGGTCTGGGCCAAGCACAGTCGTCCATGAACGATGTCAGATGACCAGACGTCGACCTGACCGGCGCTGCAGCAAACGAAAGCATGAATTCCGAGAGCGCTCCACAGAATTCGGCCGATGACAGGTACTGGCGCCAATTCCTGACCACCGGTGCCAACGAGTTCGAGAAGCGCGGCCGGCGGTGGTTCGCCCACCTGCCGGACAATCCGCGCTGCAAGGCCTGCAACGCGCCCTTCGAAGGACTCGGGGCGCCGCTCATGCGCGTTCTCTTGGGCAAGCGGCAGGGGACCAGGGATCCCCGCTACTGCAACCAATGCGAAGGGTTTATGCGTGAACATCCGGGCGGGGCGGAGATTGATGTCACCATGCTGTTCGCGGATGTGCGGGGCTCGACCGCGCTGGCCGAGAAGTTGCCTCCGAGCGAATTCCAACAGATCATCAACCGCTTCTATCAGGAGTCCACGGACATCCTGCTACCGACGGACGCGCTGATCGATCGCTTGATCGGCGATGAGGTCGTGGGCATCTACGTGCCGGGCATCGCGGGGCCAAATCATGCGCGCCGGGGCGTAGAGGCGGCGCGGGAACTGCTGCGGGTCACCGGCCATCAAGACTCGGAAGGGGCTTGGATTGCGGTCGGTGCGGGGATCCACACCGGCGTGAGCTACGTCGGAACCGTGGGGTCGAAAGGCGGCGCGATGGATCTCACCGCCCTGGGAGACGTGCCCAACGTCGCGGCGCGTCTGGCCTCACTGGCGGAACCGGGCGAGGTTGTCATCAGTCAGGAAGTGCTCACGGCAGCGGAGTTGGAGGTCGATTCATCGGAGACCCAGCGCCGGACGGACACTCGGCTACCGTCCGCCATCATCAACGCAAGGCTGATGGGAATGCCGCGGTCCTCAAGCTGTGCAGCCCCGCGGGTGGTAGCAAGGCGCTCCGAAACCCCTTTAGGGCGCCTTCTTGATCCCATCCAAGTTCCTTGCTAGAGTCCGTGCGATGCCGATCGTGCTGTCGTTCTTAAAATCGGCGGGCAGTTGATGGTTGCTGGATTCATCCGGAACGATGGGAGTTTCACATGGACACGTACAGGATCGTCCTGCGGATCATTCATGTCCTGGGTGGCGATTATTGGGCGGGAGCGACGTTCTTCATGCTGGCGTTGCCTCAGCCAGATGTATCGAGCTTGGCGGCTGACAAGCTTCCACAGCGAGTCCAACGCTACAATCGGGCCGGTATGTCCGGGGGCCTGGCCGCCATTCTCACGCTCATTCCAGGCCTCTTGCTCTACTGGCGGGTCACCGGGGGCCTGAGCCTGAGCCAGATCACTACCGGTCAGGGGTTGACGCTTACCGTGGGAGCATTGGCCGGCATTTCGGCCTTCTTGATCGGCGCGCTCGTCATCGGACAGCAGGATCACAAAATGGTGGCCATCGCCGACGATCTTGAAGCCTCGGGGGAGACTCCGAGCCCGGAGCAGATGGATGAACTTCGGGCGGCGGAGCGGACGCTTTCGAAGGGCACGCTGTGGGCCTCCATCCTGCTAGTCATTGCCGTCTTGGCGATGGCCAGCTTCCAGTTCGTCACTTTCTGAGGATCTGAGATGATCTGAGAGTCCGATTAGAGCTGACTGTGGGATCGGCCCGATAGGCATTTTTGAATGGAATTGAAGCGGGCTGGGGCGAAAACAGTGCTCCGTCGATCATGGGGGGCGTCCTTGCCAACCGGTCCAGCGAACTCACGGGGTAGGAACGTGCGCAGGTCGCGCGAGCGAGCTTGCCAAAGGGTTGCGACCACTCCTGGGCGAGCTGATTCCAGGCCAGCGGGCGCCCCCTTAGCGGTCGGCCTGGCTCTCTATATCCCCCGGTTCTTTTGGAGCCAGCCGCTGAGGGTAGCCCACGGGATCCTGTTTGCCGTCGGCTGCCTGTGGCTGGCAGCCTTAAAGTGGAGGAGGGCGGCATCAGCCTGAATGGGTTCTTTCTCTCCAGGAATGGGTTTGGAGAGCCAGCGAACCGAGGCTCGATGTGAGGAGCCGGATGTTCGACTGCACCGATCGACGAGGAGGTCGTTTCGATCATGAAGGATTGTCTGTTCTGCTCGATCATCGCCGGCGAGATTCCCAGCAACAAGGTCTACGAGGACGAGGCGTGTCTGGCATTTCTCGACATCCAGCCCATCAACCGGGGCCATACGCTGGTCGTTCCCAAGGAGCATTTCTCAGGGCTGAGCGACCTGCCACCCGATACCGCCGGCCACATGATGCAGGTGGCTCAGAAAGTCGCCGCTGGCCTGCGGGCCTCGCAGATCGAATGCGAGGCGGTCAATCTTCAGCTGGCCGACGGAGAGGCCGCCGGCCAGGAGGTGTTTCACATCCATCTCCACGTGGTGCCACGTCGCACGGGCGACGGGTTCGGCTACCAGTTCCCTGACGATTATGGGGACAGCCCGAGCGAGGAGGAAGCCACGGCGACCGCGGCTTTACTTCGAGAAACCATCGCTTCGGGTTGAAACTGCGCGGATGCGCAGCCGAGACCGACCGTTTCGCCGTCGGAACCAAGTAGGTCATAATGATGGATGTGATGTCCCCGCTCTTGTCGGGCATAGGCGTGCCTGACCTATGGTTGAGGAGTCGAACGTGCTCTCGCATGCCAATCTCATCTCATTTGTCGCCACCCGCGATCCGGAAGCTTCGCGCGAGTTCTACGAACGCGTGCTGGGCCTGTCGTTGATCGCCCACGAGCCCTCGGCGCTCTTGTTCGACGCCCACGGCGCGATGCTTCGGGTGTCGAAGGTCAAGGAGATGTCGCCGGCTCCGTATACCGTGCTCGGTTGGGAGGTGGACTCCGTACAGGTGTACGCCGAGTTGCTCGCTCAACGCGGCGTCGAACCGGAGTGGTTTGAGGGGCTGCCGCAGAACGACCAGGGGGTGTGCGCGTTCCCGGATGGCAGCCGGGTCCTGTGGTTCAGGGACCCCGACGGGAACCTGCTTTCGTTGTCCCAGTTCCCGGCCCCGGCCGAGGCGGAGGAGGATCCGCCGCCGACGGTGGCGTAATGGCCCCAAGCATCTAGCAACCGGCGTCTTGCGCCTAGCTCGGCGCGGGGAGCACGGATCCGAGGAGGCGCATCACTGGCAGCGATTGGATTGCCAAGGAGCCGGGCGTCGTTGCTTCCCGCGATCTGCAATTCACGATCCGTCGCCACGCTAACGTGATCCTGGCGGCCGCATCGTCCCCGGCTCCTCAGGAACCGGCCTCTGGCTCGGGCTGCAACGGGTTGATGCAGAACCAAAATGTGCGGCGGCGACACGCTGACAGGGCGTTTCTTCGCGAGGGAGATGGGTCGGTGTGAAGGTGCT
Source organism: uncultured Anaerolineaceae bacterium (assembly GCA_964517315.1). Classification (GTDB taxonomy): domain Bacteria; phylum Chloroflexota; class Anaerolineae; order Anaerolineales; family E44-bin32; genus DASWJQ01. The sequence continues at coordinate 14,341 of CAZFCJ010000072.1, forward strand.
GGAGGGGGCTGGCGGGGCCTCATGGCCCACCAGCTTTACGTTCCGTCTCATCCGAACCCCCTCCATCTTCCCCGGCCGGCGGAGAGGGGGCCGCAGGGCCGCTAGGCTACCGCTTTTCTGACGCCCGGTACAATTTCCCGCGCGAATGTTTGGATCTGCCAAACTGGATCCTGGCCTGCCGGCCATAGGATGAACGTGTCCTGCCGGAATTCGTGATACCAGTTGCTGAGGATGTCGATCCACTCCTGCGGGGTGCCCACGATTTGGTCCTCGCTGTTCTTCTCCGCCCGCTCCCCCGGGCGGACCACTCTCCCAAAAACGTTGTACCCGCGGCGAATTTCGTCGGGTGAGCGGCCCGCCTGCTCCGCCCCCTCGTCGAGTCGCTCGTTGAAGGTAGCCAGCTTCTCGGGCCGGGCGTAGCTGTAGCTGACGATCACGCCGTCGGCCACCCGGCCGGTCAGCCGCTGCATGCTCGGTCCGTAGGCGCCGGTCCAGATCGGGATGCGGTGCGGGGGTGCGGGGCCGAAGCGCGCGCCGCGAACCTGATAGTAGTTGCCCTCGTAGCTGAACGACTCGCCGATATGGTCCCACAGCCCGCGGATGATGTGCAGTGCCTCTTTGAAGGCCTCATAAGCCTGCTTCGGTTCCCGCCGCGGGCCACCGAAGGCGTGGATTCCATCCCACGAGCCGCCGGCGCCGATCCCAAGTTCCACCCGGCCCTCGGTCAGCACGTCCAGCGTTGCGGCCATCTTGGCCAACATCCCCGGCGGCCGGAGGGGCAGGTTGGCCACATTGGGCGCCAGATGCACCCGTTCGGTGATCGTGCCCAGCGCGGTGAGCAGGGTCCAGGTATCGAGATGGCCCCGGTGAAAGGGGTGATCCATGATGGTGACCAGATCCAAGCCCAGCGTGTCGGCCAACTGGGCGCGCTCGAAGGCTTCTTCCCGCCGTTCGACCCCGGGATGCACGCTGATACCGAATTGGGAGGAGGGGGGAGAGCTGCTCACTGCTCGTTCTCCTTCACGGCGGGGCGCGCTTCTGGGTCGCCACCTGGGTGGACTGGATCGGCGAGGCGGAAACTCACCAAGGGCTCAATGGGATGGCGCCGGGGTTGAGGGGGCATGGCTCGGCGAACATCAGGATTGCGCTTGCTCCGCCTCGGCGTGCAGGCGCTCGATAGCCCGCTCGAAGACCTCGAACGGCTGGGCGCCGACGATGGCGAGGCGCTCGTTCAAGATATGCGTCGGGATCCCAGTGATGCCCAGCGAACGCGCTCGCTGGTCGTGACCCTCCACGACGTCCCGGTAGTTCCCACTGGCAGTTTTCTTCTGCATCTCGTCCGGATCTAGCCCGGCCTCTTCGGCCGCCGCCCGCAGGACCTCCCAGTCGTGGATGTCCTCTGCCTGGCGGAAGTATTTGTCGAACAGGATACGATGGAACCCATCATGATGGCCCTTCTCGCGCGCGTACTCGGAGGCCTCCAACGCCCTGCGGGTGTTGGGCCGGATCTCCGGCCGCAGGATCGGAATTCCGGCCTCCTCGGCTCTACTCTCTAAGCGCCTCCACATCGGAGCATAATGGGCCCTCGTCCGCTCATCCAGGTGCGTCCCCTGCTCCGGAATCTCAGGATGAAGGAAATATGGCAACCACGTCGTATCGACGTCGTAGCGCTGTTCCAGCTGGTCGACCACGACCTGGCCGACATAGCACCACGGTCAAATGTAGTCGGAGTAAACCTTGAGTCGAATGGTCATCACTTGTCGGGTCCCTCGTCGATGGACTGCGCGAACTCCCTCGGTCGGCCTTTCACCCTCCAGCATATCAAAGCGCATGCCCTGGCCGAGGAATTTGGCTCACATGAGCGGCCGAATGCCCTGGGCCGCCCCGTTCAGCCGACCACCTTTTCTCAGCCCTGAGCCTCGGCGTCGATCGAGGTTGGGGGCTCTGTGGATTTGGAAACGGATTCGCTCTCGCTCAACCGGCGAATCCCATCCCGTTCAAGCAGGAATGAGACGGCGGTACCGAAGGCAAGGGCCCAGAAGAACGGTCCCAACCCCAATAGTGAGATTTCGGAAACGGCAATGGTGAAGGCCAGGATCGGGCCCAGCACCAGCGGCCCGCGCGTGATTTCCGTTATCGCGTTCACCAGCACGTCGAGAACCGCCAGACCGGCCAGTGCAAGCAGCAGCGCGGAGGGGATCACCTGGGGAAGGATTGCGGCCAGCGACGCCAGCGCCCCCGTCAGGATCGCCGCGCCGCCCACAATGTAGACGGAGCGGTACCGCCCTGACAAAGGTCCGGCTTCCTCCCCGCCGATCAAAGCCGTCGCCGGCAGCGAGAGCGAGACGCCCGTCGGACCCAACAGTGAGCCCAACAGCGTCCCCAGTCCGCTCACGATATCGATCAAGCGGGACGGCACCCGATAGCCCTTGGTCTCCAGAAAGATCTGGGAGGGCAGGTTGGCTTGCAAGGTGACCAGGACGACGACGACGGGGGCCACAGTCAAGATCCCTTGCAGCGTGATAGAAGGTTCAGTGACTTGAGGCAGCAGGAGGGACACTCCACCTGGCAGCGAGCCGAAACTTCCGCCCAGCGCGGCGACGCCCAGGCCGGCGAGCAGGGCGGGCAGGATGGCCGGGATACGCGGCTCAGCGTACCGCCGACCGAGAAAGAATGCCAACGCGGTGGCCCCGACAAGAAGCGGAGCCTGCCCCAGCGAGGTAAACACGTCGGCCACGAACGGAACGACCGCTCCGGTGAGCACGCCAAACACGACCGGTGCCGGAACCCACTCCCGGAGACGACCCGTGAGCCCCAGCCAGCCCACCGCTAACACAAGCGCGCCGGCGACCACGAAACCGCCGATGACTTGGCGGTAGGGCAGCTGAACGCCGAGCGAGGCGATGAACAAAATGGTGAAGATGTTGCCGGTCAATATGAGCGGTTGCCGATAACGAAGCGCAAGCCACAGGCCGGCCAGCCCGGGGAGCGCGTAAATGGCGAAGATCCAGCTCGTCGTTTGGGTTGGGGTGAGTCCCATCTTTTGCGCCGCCGCAAGCGGGACGCTGAGCACACTGAGGAAGATGATGATCAGCGGCAGTGAGACTCCCAAGATGGGCAGCCAACCCTGATCGGGACGGGATTGTTGGCTCAAAGAAGCTTCTCCTTCCGATCGGCTCGTCCCGGGGGCAGCCCACAGGATAGCATAGCGCTTCTCGGGAGACACCCGAGGGCCCCGGGAGTTCCCGCACTGTGCGGCTGTGGACCATCCCTATAATGGAATGCATCACAACCGACGAGAGGGAGAGCACGACCTTCGGACAGAAGAAAGAGGAAGGCATGGACAAATTTGAGACCCTCGTCATCGGGGCCGGTCAGGCGGGCTTGGCCATCAGCTACTACCTGAGTCAGGCGGGACGCGAGCACCTGGTCTTGGAGAAGAAGCGCATCGCAAGTGCCTGGCGCGATGAGCGCTGGGATTCATTCAGCTTGGTAACTCCCAACTGGACGCTACGTCTGCCGGAGAATGAGTATGAGGGAGAGGACCCGGACGGCTTCCTCGCACTTCGGGAGGTCGTCGAGTATCTGGAAGGGTTCGCGGCCCAGTTTAATCCGCCGGTTCGGGAGGGCGTCGAGGTCACGGCGGTTGAGGGCGAGGCCGGTAGGGCTGGGTTCGTCGTGACAAGCAGCCAGGGCCGCTATACTGCCGAGACCGTGGTCGTCGCCACCGGCACCTACCAGCGTCCCAAGATCCCCTTTTTCAGCCGGCGCATCGCGGAGGGCGTTGAGCAAATCCATTCCAGCGAGTATCGCAACCCCGACCGGCTGCCG
>CAZFCJ010000073.1:0-18105 GCA_964517315.1 uncultured Anaerolineaceae bacterium
TTGCTCCTGAAGCCAAAATGACTAGCGCTAACAAGCATCCGAGTAACCGCATGTACTTCCCCATTTCATTCCCTCCTTGTTTCCTACAGTGCGCTAGACAGACCGAGAGCTACGATGTGGCATGGCCATTCCCTATTCATGGTCCACTTTCGATAGACCCGGTGAAAGGTTTCGAAGTTTGGCAGGATTCCCCGAGTCGAGTCGGAGCAGGACTGCGGCGTTTAGGTGCCTGGGAGTAGCAACGAACGCGAACAATCCGATGGAACCGTTAAAGATATTCGCGCAGACTGCTTTTCCGGCTCGGTTAGAGAAATTTGGGAATTGAGCTACTTTGGTGCCTCCAACAGCTCAAGAGCGGATACTCGGGAATCTACCCATCCACGGAAGTAGAGAGAGCAGCAGAAGGTGAAGGGCAGGCCGAAGAGGAGAGGAAAACGTCAAGACAACGTTCACTTCAGCCGAGGAATGATGATGAGATTGTCCCCCTTACTGATTCAGCTAACATCCCATGAGAGGATGAAGTGGTGCCTAATACAAATTCCTGATGTCAGTCGCATTATCCAACAAAGCACGTAATATTGCAAACGAACGGCGTCCGAATACGACCGTGAAGCAGTTCATCTCCCCCAGCATAGAGGCCAGCGGAGTGAGGAGGGCGAATGTCAGGCTCAAACTGGGCACGCATCCCTTGCGTCATCCCTCATCCCGGCCGAGCAGCTCTCGTGCGATGACAATGCGTTGGATGTGCGAGGTGCCCTCGTAGATCTGTAGACCCTTGATGTCCCGCAGGTAGCGCTCCACCGGATACTCGTTCGAATACCCCCGCCCGCCATGGATCAACACGGCCTCGTTCGCGGCGGAGACCGCCACCTCGGTGGCGAAGTACTTGGCGATCGAGACCGCCTTGGTGACCGGCTGACCCTGATCCTTCAGCCAGGCCGCCTTGTAAACCAGCATGCGCGCCGCTTCTACCCCCGAAGCCATCTCGGCTAATGAAGACTGGATCATTTCGAAATCCCCGATTCGACTGCCGAACTGGCGCCGCTGGCGGGCGAATTCCACGCTGGCGTCGAGACACGCCTGCGCGACCCCGAGGGCGCCCGCGGCGACCCCAAGACGGCCGTGGTCGAGCGCGGACATCGCCACCTTGAACCCTTCATCCGCCCCCGCGAGCCGGGATGAATCCGGGATCTCGCAGTCGCGGAGCCGGATGTGCGCGTGGTCGGAGGCGCGGTGGCCCAGCTCGACCCCCGGCATCGGGCTGCGCTCGAACCCCTCCGTGTCCGTCTTGACCAGGAAGGCTCCAATCCCTTTATGGCGTAGCGCCGGATCGCGGGTGGCGAAGACCAGCGCCAAATCGGCGATCCCGCCGTTGGTGATCCAGATTTTCTCCCCGTTCATTCGATAGCGGCCATTCACCTCCTGGGCCCGGGTCTCGAGGCTCGCCGCGTCGGAGCCCGCATTGGGCTCAGTCAGGCAGTAGCAGCCGATGAGTTCGCCGCTGGCGAGCCTGGGAAGATAGTCACGCTTCTGCTGCTCCGTTCCCCAGCTCAGGATGCACTGGGATACCAGGCTGGTGTGAACCGTCATGAAGCCGCGCACCGATGAGTCGACGCGCCCCAACTCCTCGTACGCAAGCGCCAGTGAGACGCTGTCCCAGCCACCTCCGCCGTACTCCTCGGGCAGCGGCCCGCCGAGCAGGCCGGATTCGGCCATGCTCGGGATCACGTCATCCGGCATTTCCCCCTGCTCGTCCATCTCGCGCGCCCGCGGCGCGACCACGGACCGGGCGAACTCACGCGCCCGCTCCCGAACCCGCCGCTGTTCCTCCGTCAGCGAAAAATCCATCACACGCTCGCGCGCACCTTGCGCTACTCGACGACGGCCACGCCGTCGATCTCGACCATCGCTTCCGCGTCCCAAAGGCGGCCGATCTGCACCAACGTCATCGCCGGGAAGTGGCGGCCGAAAACCGACTGGTAGGCCTCCCCGATCTCCCGCGAGCTCGCCCGGTAGGCCTCCACGTCGGTGACGTAAATCGTGAGCTTGCTGAAGTCGCTTGGCTCGACGTCCGCGGCCCGCGCGGTGACCCGCAGGTTCTCCAGCGCGCCCTTGACCTGCTCCAGCATCCCCTGCCCCGGCTCGATCACGCCCTCGGCGTTCATCGCCGTGTGGCCCGCAAAGTGCACGACGACCCGGCCCTCGCTCCGGAACGCGTAGCTGAACCCGGAAGGCCTGGGCAGGGATTCCGGATTGACGGCCGTGTTCTTCGTCATTGGCCTTTCACCGACCCTGAAAACGGGGCTGCTGCTTTCCCTTGAACGCTTCATAGAACGCCTTGTGATCCTCGCCCATCATCATCAGCGCCTGCGCTTGGGCCTCGGACTCAAGCGCTGACAGGAGATCCATCGTCCATTCCGCCTCCACCATGCGCTTGGTCATCGAGAGGGCGAAGCTCGGTCCTTCCGCCAGCCGCCGCGCCAGCCGCTGCGCTTCGGGGAGCACCTGCTGTCGCGGCACGACACGGTTCGCCAGCCCGATCCGTTCGGCCTTGCCCGCCTCCACCTCATCCCCCAGCATGAGCAGTTCCAGCGCATGGCCCATACCGACGACGCGCGGCAGCAGATAGGCCGCGCCCATGTCGGCGCCGGTCAACCCAACCTTGGTAAACAAGAAAGCGAATTTGGATTCCTCGGCGAGAACCCGCAGGTCGGAGGCCAGCGCGATGACCGCGCCTGCGCCCGCCGCCACACCGTTCACAGCGGCGATGATCGGCTTGTCCAGCGTGCGCATGTTGCGCACGACGGCGCCGGTCATGCGGGTGAACTCTAAATGTTCGCGCATGTCGGCCTCCAGCAGGGCGCCGATAATGTCGTGCACGTCGCCGCCGGAGCAGAACGCATTCCCCTCGCCGGTGAGCACCAGGGCCCGCACCTTCTCGTCCCGGCGAAGGTCCCTCAGCAAATCGCGGAACTGCGCGTACAGATCCAGCGTCAACGCGTTGAGGACCTCGGGACGCGAAAAGGTGAACGTCCCTATCCCGTCTTCGACTTCAAATTCGAACTCGGACACATTCACCTCGCTTCTCGTGTGGACCGGGATCGACCGGCGTGACCACCGGACGTCGGCGCCTTGCCTGTCCTAGAACATCACCGCCCCGCCGTCGATGTTGATCGCCTGGCCGGTCACTCCGGCGGCCATCTCGTCGGCCAGGAGCAGGACAAACGCGGACACCTCCTCGGGACGGATCAGCCGCGCCTGGGGGCTGGTGCGTTCCAATACCCGCTGGGCCTCTTCCGCCGAGCGGCCCGTTTTCTCGACGATGTTGTCGACCGCACGGTCGGTCATGGGTGTGTCCACGTAGCCGGGGCAAATCGCGTTGACGGTCACTCCGTCCTGCGCCAGCTCCACAGCCAATGAGCGGGTCAGCCCGAGAACGCCGTGTTTGGAGGCGGCGTAGGCAGCGATATAGGCGCCTCCCACTTTGGCCGCGGTCGAAGCGATGTTGATGACCCGTCCGCTCCCCCGCTCGACCATGCCCGGCACAAACGCTTTGCACATATAGTAGGTCCCGGTCAGGTTGACCGCCAACGCCCGGTGCCAGAGCTCATCCGGATGTCCTATGAACTTGTGGCTTTCGGCCACGCCCGCGTTGTTGACCAGGATTTCCACGCCGCCCAACCCGGCCGTCACTTCTTCCGGCAATGCGGCCACCCGCTCCGCGTCCGTCACGTCGCAGTTCACGACCAGGGAGCCCCCGCCAAGCTCATTCACCTCCTCGGCCACCCGTTCGAGATCCTCCACGGTCCGGGCCGCCAGGGCCACATCCGCGCCTTCGCGGGCCAGATCCAGCGCGATCCGGCGCCCGATCCCTCGGCTCGCTCCCGTGACCAGCGCCACCTTACCGTCGAGAGTCATTTGCCCCTCCCCAAGGCGCTCCGCTGGATGCGGTCTCAGCTTCAGGCTCCGGGCGAGACATCACCAGCCTCCGAAGGGATCCCAATGAATGACCTTGTCGGGCTTGATCCTGTAGATCTGGCGGATTTCCCCTGGAAACCGCCAGCTCGGTGGATAGCGGTCACGCTCCAGGTAGCGCTGTGCGAGTTTATCGACATGCGCGTTTGCGCCTTGCTGTGTGACCTCCACAACCTTGCCGATCACCGCCACGTAACGGTTCGGATTCTCGGGGTCGACGATGTCGATCGCCACTTTGCGACGCCGCGTCATGTTCAGGTCCTTCTGCCGCCCTTCGGCGGAGTTAATGAGGATGCACTCCCCGTCGTAATCGGCCCACACGGGTGTGACATGCGGCTGGCCGCCTTTAAGCAGGGTCGCCAGGTGTCCATAGGCCTTCTTGTCGAACAGATCCAGGAACTCATGGTGGATGGGTCCTTCATGCTCCCAGCGCCAGGCTTCGTACCGCTTGACGAAGTCGGGGTCCTGATCCTTGAGACGCCGATACGTCACGCGGTTGCTGCGCGTCATCAGCTCGAAGGTGAAACCCGGAGGAGGTAAATCCATATACTGCTCGACCTCCTCGAGCCAGAGAAGGCTGTCGAGCGCTGCGTCTTGAAACGAGTCGATCTTGAGCTTACGCCGTTTCTGGAATTCCTCAAGCGCGGCCTCCACGGAGTCCTTCTCCGCAAAGTAACCCGCCAGCCAAATGGCATCCTCGACGGCCAATTTCGTGCCCGAGCCGATGGAGAAGTGCACGCTGTGCAAAGCGTCTCCGATGAGCACGACGTTGTCGAAATACCAGTGGGTGTTGCGCACCAAATCGAAGTTGTACCAGAGCGAGCGGTTCGAAATCAGCGGCTTCCCCTCGAGCTCTTCTTCCCAGACGTCGGCGAGGTACTCCGCCGTGGTCGCCTCATCCATCGAATCGAAGCCGGCGTTCGACCAGGTCTCAGGATCGCATTCCACAATGAACGTGCTCATATCGGGCTCGAAGCGATAGCCGTGAGCGATGTACAACCCGTCATCGTGCGGCCGAAACATCATGGTCAACCCGTCGAATCCTTTCGGCGTGCCGTACCAGATGTACTTGTTGCGCCGGATGTCGGTCTGCGGTTTGAACTCCTCTTCGTAGGAGGCGCGCACTGTGCTCTTGAGACCGTCAGCGCCCACGAGCAGATCGCAATCCCGGAGGGCGTCCACGTCCTCGATATTGGTCTCAAAATGCAGATCGACGCCCAGCTGACGGGCGCGGTCCTGCAGCAAATTGAGAAACGTGATGCGCTTGACTCCGAAGAAGTCGTTGCCGCCGACGGGGATCGTCTGCCCGTCCTTGATGACGACGACGTCCTCCCAAGATTGGGCGATCTTCTCGATTTCTAAGTAAGATTCGAAATCGGCGCCGCGCAGGCGCCCTACGGTTCGCTGGGAGAGCACGATTCCCCAGCCGTACGTGTTGTGGGCCGGATCGCGCTCAAAAACACTCACTTCGTGGGCGCGATTGAGCTTCTTCATCAACAGAGCGAAATACAGCCCGGCTGGTCCTCCCCCGACGATGTTGATCTTCATGTGAAAGACTGTTTCCTTCTCTAAGGGCCATCCTTGACCTCTTCGACCTCTTACCGGCAGAGGACGGCCCGCTCTCCTTTTCTTTGGCCGGTCAGCCCCCTACGGCCGTCGGTTCAGAAACCCCCGCTCCGTCCCAGAATGCCTCCATCACCTGCTCAACCACCGCCCCCTCGCCGCCCAGGCTTCGAACCCCATAGGGCGCGAGTGCGACTTCGAGCAGTGCGATCAGCTGCCGGGCGACGAGGGTCGGATCGCCCGTACGCAAGTCGCCGTGCTGCATACCCCGCCGTACGACCCCCTCGATGATGTCCGGGAGCGCCTGTTGATAGATTTCGATGATCTCCCGGCGCATCGGATCACGGAAGGCGTTGATGTCGCGGCGCACCAAGTGCATCAGGTCCCGCTTTTCGGCGGGGATCGCCACGAAGGTAGACACAAGCCGCTTCAAGTTCTCGTAAGCGCTGGCCTGATCTTGCACAGCGGACCGCAGAAGACGCTCCTTGCGGGCGAAGTCGGCGCGCAGCATGGCCACGTACAGCTCCGCCTTGCTGGGGAAATGGTAGTAGAGCGCGCCCGTGGTCACGCCCGCCCGTTGGGCCAGCTCGCGCATCGTCACGTCGGCGTACAGCTTGTCCAAGAACAACGCCTCGGCGGCGGAGAGAATGGTATGCGTGGTCGTCTGAGCGCGTCCGGTGTTGTCCGATTTCTGCATAGCTTTAAGCGATGATAGACTGGGCAAGATGAGCGAACCCATTCGCTACACCGACCTTGGGCCAGAGGAACTGCGCCGGCGCCTCGATCGCGCCCCCGTCGCCGTCGTGCCCTGGGGGGCGCTCGAATGGCATGGTCCCCACCTTCCATTTGGGCTCGATGGATTGGTGGCCGAAGGCTTTTGTGAGCGACTGGCCAGTCGCACCGGGTCGGTGCTTCTGCCCTCCTTCTACCTGCCCATCACGGCCCTCCCCCACCAGCAATCGATCTCCATCCGTACGGAGACGGTCAGGCTTGTCTGGCGCGATCTGTTCGACGAACTGGGGCGAGCCGGCTTCCAAGTCGTCTGCCTGGTGAGCGGCCATTACGCGCAGGGACATGAATGGGTTCTGGCCGAATCCGCCGAGCAGGCGAGCCTCGATGGGAAGGCCCTCGTGCTGGCAGGGACGCCGCTGAGCCTGCTCGAGGATCCCGAGCTTCTCGACCACGCCGGCCGCTGGGAGACCGCGCAGTTGCTGCAGTTCAGACCGGATCTGGTCGACCTCGAAGCGCTCAATCCGAATTCGCTTGGAGATCCCCATCGGTCGGCCGTCCTCGGGGACGATCCACGCCGAGCCTCGCGCGAGGAGGGCGCCCGGCTCGTCGAGCGGGGGCTGAATGAATGGATCGACTGGATCGAGAAACTGCTGCAGGCTCATGATTCATCACCACTGATTGAACTTTACCAACGGCGCCGCGCTTCTTATCAATCGTATGTGGACCGCTACTTCCAAGGTTCTTGGGAGCAGGCCATCCAAACCTGGTGGGAGCAGGCCGGTGGGTAACCCCCCATCTGTTCGATCCTGGCCCTTCCACCGACTACGCGTCTTCGGCCTCCGGCACCGCTTGAAAGCGGGTTCGCACTTTCCAAAGCTCCTCGAAGAAGCGGGGGCGCCTCTGCGGCTCCGTCAGTAAGCGGTCCTTGGCGCTCTTCTGCCCCATGCCCACCGTCTCTTCCAGGTATTCGGGTCCCAGGAACCCGGTCCCCGATTTCCTCCCAATCATCGACTCCACCATGACCAGGTGATTGACCCGCCAAACCTGGAAGAACTGATCGAATTCCAGCAGCAGGTCCGCCAGCTCGGCCAGCTCGGCGTGCGGGTTTTCAGCTCCGGCGGGCTTGAAGATTTCGATCACATCGCCGACACCCCGGCCCTTCAAGAGATTCTGAAACAGCTCCGGAAGATCAGGCTGCTCAAGTCGCCGCTGATGGGCCGGGGTGAGGAATCGAATGTGCATCGCCTCGTTTCCGTGTAAGAACTCGCGATAACCTTTACTTTCCCCCACACCGCCGATGATCTCAATTTCGCGAAACTGGTACGACTCAGTGCCCGAGGCCGGCGACAGCCCGCGCTCGTATGTCACCCCATCTCGCACCCGGGTTTCGTGGCGAAACTGAAGGAAGTCGAGCGGATGCATCGTCCTCGGAATATGGATCTGATCGATCAGCAGCTTCTGGGCCGCCACCACTCTGCGCATCCGCCGCGCGGCCTCGCCCACCAGGGCGGGTTGGCTCGCCAACAGCTCCCTGATTGCGTCAAGCTCGTGCAATATGAGGTTGAACCACAGTTCGAACGCCTGGTGGACGACGATAAACATCAACTCGTCCGCCGAGACGGGATCGGTCGGAGAGATGCCATCCGGCGGCGTCCCGACCGGCGACCAATTCCCCTTGACCCCGGTTTGAAGCGAACTCAACTCTTGAATCCGGACATAGGTTTCGTAGTCCGCCGCCTCCGGGTCGGGCGATAGCAGGCGAGCGAGAAGCCGTTCGAAGCGGGGCGCCCACTCGGCGAAACGCCGGACGTACTGCCTCCCCGCCTGGCCGGCGTCCTTCCTGCGCAGGCGACCGGTCAGGCTCCGCACCCGGTTGAATCCGGGGGAGGGAGTGGCGGGGCCGGACGGCCGCAGCGGCAGCTGCACGCCCAGATCTTCGACGAGGGCCCAGCCGGCGATGTCGGTCTGCTGCTCCAGCAGCCGGACCAGCGAATCGCATCGGCGCAGATGCTTGTCGCGGTCTGTTGGCTGACCCTGGATTGCATCCAGGACGTTCTCGAGATCCCGGGCCATGACCAGGAACCACAGCTCGTAGGCCTGGAGCAACCGCAGGGCCCAAATCTCATCGGGTTGATCGGTCAGCGAGTTCTCGAGGCTTAGAAGACGCGGAACCCGTTCGTAGGTGCAATAGTGCGTCTGAAACGGATGGGCCACCTTGTGGCCGCACTCCGGATCGTCGTCCCAGGGGATGGGTGTGTGCATGCTCCCGGCCAAGATAACGGGCGTTCGGTTTCGGTCAGTATAGCGACGGCGGCGGCCGGATGTCAAGCAGCTGGGATTGATTCACGCGTCCAAGCCGGGATGTCGCAGCTTAGACTGCTCCGATTCTCGACCACAGAGATCACAAGTCGTTGACCTCGTTCTACCCCGTCGGACCTTCCCACAAGATCCGCTCTCCTCCCGGGCCTAAAGATCCGCCCGGAATGCCGATAGCGTACAGGAGAGCGGCAGGCACGAAGAAATGAGTTCTTCTCTGTGTCCTCTGCGCTCTCTGTGGTGCATGTCCTCCCAAACGCCCACAAGCGATGGGGGCTCGGCCCGGACGAAGGAATCGGCCGGGGCGAACACAAGGTCCGCCCCTACGTCGCACCCGCTTTCAGGGAGGAGGGCAAACGGATGGTTATGCGTCGCTGTCGGGATCGTAGGGGATGATCTGGTCCCACTCGGCCGCGCTGGAGCGGGCGACGAACGCCACGACTTCCTGCTCATCGCTGAGGTTGTACACCTCATGCGGGACGCCCGGTTCGATGAAAATGAAGTCCCCGCCCTGGTTGTCAACGGTGTGCTTCAGGCCGGGACCGAATGCGTGCCGGACCTGCCCCTGGATGATGTACAGCATCACTTCGAAGCCATCATGGATGTGGGCGTAGGCGGTACCGCCGGGCGGAATGGTGGCCACATTGATCGAAAGCTCATTGGCACCAACGTTCTTGGCCGACATGCCCTGCTTATAGTGGATGCCGTTCCAGCCCCGCTCGTTGCCGCCCCCGCGGATCACCGAGATCCCCTCGTGCTGCTCGACCACGCTGCTGTCCACCCGCTCCGTCAATTCGGTCACCGAACTTCTCCTTTCATCGGCCGGAGGTCGTCCCCGTGTGGGGAATTCTACACCATGGGTGTCACGGGCTCGGGGCAACTTGACTTCTGACCTCGCCGAATCTAAACTCGGGCCACTTAAGGCTTCCGCCATGAACAGACCATGACCGTCTCCCGAGAGAACTCAAAGAAAGTTTACGAGGGGATCAAGCAGGCGGGGATTCACTATGTGTCCGCCCTGCCCGAGACATGGCTGGTCTACCTGCTTCAATTGGCGGAAGACGATCCCGAGATGACCCTGGTGGAGGTCGCCAAAGAGGAAGAGGCGGTTGGCATCGCCGCCGGTGCGTATTTCGCCGGTGCGCCCAACGCCCTGCTCATGCAGAACCACGGTTTCCTGGCCTCGATTAACGGGATCGTCTCCCTTGCTCTGCTGTACCGCATTCCCATGCTGCTGCTGATCGCGCTGCGCGGTCACATCGGTGAACCCTACCCGTGGCACACGCAGGGCGGAATCCTGACTGAACCGGTGCTGCGTTCTCTGGGCCTTCCCTTCGAGCACGCCCGCGATCCCGACCAAGTGGCCAAGCAGATTGAAGAGGCCCGCACCCTGGCGCTCAGTTCCCTCTCCCCCGTGGCCCTGCTCCTGACGCGCGATTTGATGGAGGTTTGACGATGAAGCGAGCCGACTGTATCGAGGCCCTCTATCCCGAGCTCGAAAGCCGATTGGTCGTCACGATCATGGGCGCCAGCGCGCAGGAGCTCTACGACCTCGGGGATCGCCCAAATTTTTTCTACCTGCAGCACGCCATGGGATTGGCCCCATCGATCGGACTCGGCCTGGCGATGAACCTTCCCCGCGAGGAGGTGATCGTTCTGGACGGCGACGGCTCGGTTCTGATGAACATGGGCGGGCTCGCCACCCTGGCCCGCTACCGGCCGCCCAACCTGACCCACATCATCTTCGACAATGGGAGTTTGCTATCCACAGGTGGATTCGAGTCGCACACCACGAGTGGGATCACCGACCTTGCGGGCGTCGCCGAAGCCAGCGGATGTCCGGACGTACACAAGGCGCAATCTGTGTATGAATTCGTCGAAGCGGCAGCGACCGCCCTGGAGAACGATGTGATGTCCACCATCGTGGGCCGCGTCGAAGCCGTCGGCCCGGATCATTACGGTATGGAGCTCATGCTCCCGGAGAACACCTTCCGTTTCTATCGGGAGGTCCAGCGCCGCCGCAAAGAACACGAAGCCAAGGCCGAGACCGCGCAGCCGGCCGGCCAACCCGTTTGAGCAATCCTTCCCGCCGCAACGGAGTCGAGGAGAATCGTCCATGAGCGCGCCCGTCACCGTACTTTCGCTGTTGGTCGAAGAGATCCGCCAGGGCCGGGTGAAAGTTGTCGATCTGACCCAGCCCCTCAACCCCGAAACGCCGGTGATCGATCTTCCGCCGCAGTTCGCACCTTCTCCTGGCTTGTCGGTCGATACGATTTCGCGCTACGACGACGACGGCCCGGCGTGGTATTGGAACACGCTGACCCTCGGTGAGCACACCGGCACGCATTTTGACGCCCCTATTCACTGGATCACAGGGAAGGACTTGGCCAACAACTCGCTCGACGCGATCCCGGGCCGCCTGCTGGTCGGGCCGGCTTACGTAATCGACGTGAGCAAAGAAACCGAGGCGCACGAGGACTTTCTGCTGACCCGCGAGCATGTGCTGGCCTGGGAGGGCGAGCACGATAAAATCCCGCCCAACTCGTGGGTCCTGATGCGCACCGACTGGTCCAAACGGCTCGATCCCGACGAGTTTCTTAACATGAAAGAGGATGGCGCCCACTCACCCGGCTTCCATAAGGACTGCTCCGAATTCCTGGCCCATGAGCGCGACGTTCTGGGCGTCGGTGTCGAGACGGTGGGCACCGACGCCGGCCAGGCGGGCACCTTCGACCCGCCGTTCCCCAATCACGCCATCATGCACGGCGCGGGGAAGTTCGGCCTCGCCAGCCTGATCAACCTCGACAAGCTGCCGCCCGTCGGATCGGTCGTGATCGCCGCCCCACTGAAGCTCGTGGACGGCTCCGGCAGCCCGGCGCGCGTGCTCGCGCTGGCCCCCGCGTGACGGCGAACTTCCGGGAAGTCCTTAGGACATCCCGGAAGTTCCTCGAAGCCCCCCCATGCACGTGAAATGCACCGAATGCGACCAGCGGGTCGACCCGGGCCACCTGGGCCGCTGCCCCGCCTGCCCGGGGATCGTCGCGCCTGAATACGGCGACGCGGAGCTCGAGGTTCTGCAGCGCGCAAGCGTCGGACGCGGCCTGGACAATTATCGCTCCGTTCTTCCCACCTCGCACCCCCTTCCCAACCTCGGTGAAGGCGATACCCCACTGGTGAAGTCCAGGCGCATCGGTCCGACACTGGGTCTCAAGCACCTGCATTTCAAGCTGGAGGGCTGCAACCCGAGCGGGGCGTTTAAAGACCGGCCCGCCGCTCTCGCCGCGGCGCTGGCCCAGGAAGCCGGCGCGGGCGGCATCTTGACCGCCTCTTCGGGGAACGCCGGTTCGGCGCTGGCCGCCTACGCCGCGGCCGTGAATTTGCCCTGCGCGGTGCTGTTCGAACCCGGCAATCCGGCCGGGAAGGCGCGCCAGATGGCCCTTCACGGGGCCGTTGTGATCCCGGTCGAAGGGGTTTTCCAGCACAACCCCGACGAGATCACCGCGTTCCTTCTGCGTCTTGCTGAACAGCTCGGATACTACTTAGCCTTCGTTTGGGCGCCGGTGAATCCACTCCTCCTGGAAGCGATCAAGTCGATCTCATACGAGGTCGTGGCTGCGCTGGACCGCGCTCCCGACCTGCTCGTCACGCCGGTCGGCGGAGGGGACCTGCTGACGGGCCAGTGGCGTGGCTATCGGGAGCTTCTGTCAGTCGGACGTATCCCCGGAACCCCGCGGATCGCTGCGGTCCAGTCGACGGCGGCGCCGCCGCTGCTCCGCGCCTTCGAATCCGGCGCCGAACGGGTTCCCGTACTCGAGGACGCTCGATCCGGCGTGTCGGGCATCAACGTGGCCTTCAGCGGCGACCATGCGTTGTCGGCGGTGCGGGAATCAGGGGGATCTGTGGTGGGCGTAACCGATGACGCGATCTTCGCCATGCAGGCCCGGTTGGCCAAGGAAGAGGGGTTCTGGGTGGAGCCGGCTGCGGCGGCCCCGGTGGCGGCGGTGGAGAAGATCGCCTCCGGGGGGCAGCTGGATTCGGAAGAACTGGTTGTGTGCGTCCTCAGCGGCGCGGGGTTCAAAGACCCCCATTTAGCGGCCGATGAGGCCCGGTCACTGGCCCATCGGAGCCCGGTCGCCTTTGATTCACAAGCGGTCGTGACGGCGATACAGGAGGCACCAAGCAGCTAACCACGAAGACACCAAGCACACAAAGGGGATCCCACATGAACCCAAGTGGAAAGCCTTCGTGTCCCGGTGGTTTATCTCTTCGAACTGACGTGATCCCTCAGGCAGCGTGCAAGCTGCCGAAGCGGCGACCAGCGATGCCGAGCTAGCAGCTGGGAGCCCGTAGCCCAAGGCCCAACTTCAAACCAGCAGGTCCTTATTCCGCTCCAAGCTATCCATCAAGCGATCAACGTCCGATGGGTCATTGTAGAAATGGGGTGAAACCCGCACGTTGTCATCGCGGCTGGTGGTGATGACCCCATCCTCTTGCAGCTTCTTGACCAGCAGGTCGGCCTTGTGAGAACGGATGGCGATCAACGCGCCGTGAGCTGCCGGGTCGACCGGGGTGGCCAGGTTGTAGCCTCGCTGCATGGCCCCTTCCTTGACGGCACCCGTCAGGTCCGAGATGCGGCGCTCGATTCTCGGCAGCCCCACTTTCTGGATCAGCCTCATGCCCGCGATGCCGGCGTAGATATTGGGGACAGGGGGCGTGCCGGTCTCAAAGCGGCGGGCGGTGGGCGAGGGCTCGTTCTTGCTCGGATCCATGGCGAATATGTCGGCCTGCGAGAACCAGCCGATGACCTTGGGCTCCAGGTCAGGAATAAGCTGCTTGCGCGCGTAGAGGAAGGCCAGTCCCGACGAACCGAGCAAATACTTGAGCACCCCACCTACCAGAAAGTCGGGGCCGAGCTGTTTGACGTCAATGGGGAATGTGCCCAAAGCCTGATAGCTGTCCAAGAGCACGAGTGCGCCCCGGTTGTGCGCCATCTCGATGATCTCCTCGACCGGCAAGCGGGTCCCATTCCGGTAGCAAACGTAGGTGATCGACACCAATAAGGTGCGATCGTCGATCGCCTCCTCGAAGCGCTGCAGCGGGATGCGGTTGCCGGCGGCGGGAACGTGGACAACGTCCGCGCCGCGCGGTTCCTGCGCGTGCCAAATGTGGCCGATCGTAGGGAATTCGAAGTCCGACATCACGATCTTGTTGCGCTCACCGGAGAAGGCAAGACTGCTGGCCAGCGCGCTCACGGAGTGCGAGACGGACGTCGTTACCGCGATCTCGTCGCCCTCGGCGGCGATCAGGGTCGCGAATGCGTTGCGAGCCGATTCCATTCGCTCCACCCAATAATCCCAGGGCGCGCCCTTCTCCGCCCAGTCGCGCAGGTAATCCTGATACGCGCGCTGCACGTCCACCGACAAGGCGCCTTTGGAGCAGCTGTTGAGGTAGGCCTTGTCGTTGAAGATCGGGAACCGCTCCCGATACGGGGCATCGCCGGCCTGCGGGGTGGCCGCGCTGCCTATCGCCTGCGACAGCTTACGGTCTTCTGTGTCCGTGATCTCCATTTCTACTTCGCCACCTTTCAGGCCGCTAGCGGCCCAGGTACGCCTTGCGCATCATCTCATTCCCCAGCAGATTCTCGGAGGTGTCGGCCAGGACAATGCGGCCGGTCTGCAGAACATAGCCCCGGTCGGCGACGGAAAGCGCCATGTTGGCGTTCTGCTCCACCATGAATACCGTCGTGCCGACCTGGTTTATACGCTGAATAATTTCAAAGTTGTGCTCGACCAGTACGGGCGCCAAGCCCATCGAGGGCTCATCCATGAGCAGAAGTCGAGGGTGCGACATGAGCGCCCGAGCCATGGCCAGCATCTGCTGCTCGCCACCGCTCAGCGTCTTGCCCATTTGATTCAGGCGCTCTCCCATGCGCGGAAATAATTCCAGCACGTGCTCGAAGTCCTCTTCAATCCCGTCGGAATCATCACGAAGGTAGGCACCCATGAGCAGGTTTTCACGCACGCTCATCTCGCCGAAGATCCGTCGGTTCTCCGGCACGACGGCCATGCCGCGCCTGATTCGGTAGCTGGTGTGTCGATCTTCGACCCGTTCTCCCCGGAATTCGATCGACCCGCTCACCGGACGAACGATCCCCAGGATGGTCTTAAGCGTGGTCGATTTACCTGAGGCGTTGCCGCCAAGGAGACAGACCAGTTCACCCGGGTAGATCTCCAGGTCAACGTCCTGCAGGATGTGGATCTCACCGTAATAGGTGTTCACATCCTTAAGTCTCAGGATCGGCTCATTGCCGTTCTCGTTCAACCGTCCGACTCCCCCCGCCGCGCTTGCCGGCCCAAGTATGCCTCGACGACGCGCGGATCGATCGTCACCTCATCATAGCTGCCTTCGGCAATCTTCTCGCCGTAGTCCAATGCAATCACCCGGTCAGATATGCCCTCGACCACTTTCATGTCGTGCTCAATCACGATGATCGTGACTCCCCGCTCATCGCGCAGTTTGCCGATCAGCCCGGTGATCTCCTCGGTTTCCTTGGGATTCATGCCCGCCGAGGGCTCGTCGAGCAACAACAGCCTGGGACCGCCGGCCATCGCGCGGGCAATCTCCAGCCGCCTGCGGTTGGCGTAGGAAAGGCTGTAGGCCGGCTCGTCAAAACGGTAACCCACCAACCTCTCGCCGAAGAATGCCAGGGTCTCCTCCGCCTGTACCCGGACGCGCTGCTCCTCTTCCCTCCACTTACGGGTGCGGAACACAATCGGAAGCAGCCCCGCCTTCATCTCCGGGTATGCCGCGGCCATCACGTTCTCAATCACACTCATGTTCAAAAACAGCCGCAGAGTCTGGAACGTGCGTGACACGCCAAGGGCCGCGATCTCATGAGAAGGCATTCCCACGATCGATCGCCCCTCGAACACTATGTCCCCTGAGTCGGGCTCATTGATTCCCGTCAGCAGGTTAAGCGCCGTGGTCTTTCCCGCTCCGTTCGGCCCGATAACGCTCAGAATTTCACCCCGGGCGACGTCGAAGGACAGGCGATCAATCGCCTGCAAGGCGCCGAACGATTTCGACAGATCACGGACCTCTAAGAGTTTTTCACTCATACAATTGTTACACGAAGCTTGCCAAGCAGTCCTTGCGGACGGCGGACCATCAGGACGATCAGCGACAGGCCGACGATCAGGATCCGGGTGACCGAGGCCTCGGTCGCCAGCCGCGTCTCCCAGGAAAAGGCCGCCAGGTAGACGGTCACCCCCAGCCAGACCCAGCGCCAGCTGGACTTCGAATAGATGATACCCAAGGTGGCCAGGATGGCCAGGCTGATGGCGATATTGCCCGCCGTTTTGAAGTCCTCCGGCACAATCAGCCACGCCTGGACGGCCTGGTTGAGCAGTGAACCTTCGGCGGGAAAGGTGCCCGCATCCAAGCCAGGAGCGAGCCCGCCGACGGCCAGCTTGAGCGCGAACCCGCCCACGACCGTGCCGCCGAGCACGGCCGCCAACCGGCGGGGGACCCGGAGCCAATAGATCAGCCCGCCGAGGGTGGTCATGTAGAAGAGGAAGCCGGCCAGCTCCACATTGCGCAGTAGCTCGGGTAGGACGGTGAAGATGAATGCGCCCAAGACCGCGCCGGGCAGGCTGCCGAGCCCTCCGAGCACGACCATGGCGTAAAGCTCGATCAGCAGAAGGACGTCGTAACGGTTGGGGACCACATTGCCCTGCCACGCGGCGAAGAGCGCGCCGGCCAGACCTGCGATGGCTGCGCCCATCGAAAAGGCCAACAGCTTGAGCTTGCGTGTTGGCGTGCCCAGCACCTCGGTCGCCAGCTCGTCCTCGCGCATGGACCGCCAGGCCCGTCCGATGCGCGAATTGCGAATGCGGGTCACGATCAGATAGACCGAGGCCAGCAGTATAAAGAATAGATAGTAGTAGTGAATCGTGGAACTGAAGGTGAAGCCGAAGACGCTGATGTCATCGAGACGGTTGATCCCGTTCGGGCCGCGCGTCAGATCGACGGTGCCTTCGATGCCGGGGATCTTGACCCGGGTGAGCGTGAGCACGAGCTGAACGAACAGCAGGCCGAATCCGAGCGTGACGATGGCCAGATAGTCGCCGCGCAACCTCAGAGAAGAGGAGCCTAGGAGCCAGCCAATCCCGGCTGTGATGGCGATGACCAGGGGCACACCGATCAGCGAGGGCACGTGGACGCCGTCGCCGATGAAGTCGGAGGACATGTAGGCGTAGGAATAACCGGCGATCCCGAAGAACGCAGCATAACCCAAATCCAGCAACCCGGCGTAGCCGGCCACGACGTTCAGGCCGATGGCCAAGATGCTGAAGGCCAGGAACATCGTTCCAACCCTGACGATGAAGTTGTTGTTAGAAATGCCCAGCAGGGTCAGGGCGGGCGGCGTGGCGGTCACCAGAGGCATACTCACGATGAGGCCCACGATGATCAGCATGCGCCGCGTTTCGGAGATGGCTTCCCAGCGATCGTAAAGTCGGCCCCACAAGCCCTCCCGGCCGCGCCGGCGCTGTTCGACTTCGGCGACCCATTCGTCGCTGCCGATGCTGGGATCGTCGGCCGTCCTCTGCGCGGGGTTGCCGTCTCTGGTTCGGTCCCGCTCCCTCATACTTTCTCCTCGATGCGCCGGCCCAGCAGACCGCTGGGGCGGATCAGCAACGCGGCCACAAGAATAATAAAGGCCACCGCCTCCTTGAACGTCACAGAGATGTAAACGCTGGCGAAGGCCTCCGCCATGCCGATCAGCAGGCCGCCCACAACGGCGCCCGGAATGTTGCCGATGCCGCCGACCACGGAGGCGGTGAAGCCCTTCAGGCCGGCCAAAAAGCCCATCGTGTGGCGGATGCTGAAGAACACGACCCCCACCATCACCCCGGCGGCGCCCGCCAAGGCGGAGCCGACCAGGAACGTCACCATGACCACCCGATCGACATCGACACCCATCATCGCCGCGGCGTCCATGTCCATCGCCAGCGCCCGCATGGCCCGGCCCAGACGAGTGCTGCGCACGAAATAAGTCAGTCCAATCATGAGCAGGACCGTCGTGATGATCACCATCAGACGCGCGCTGTCCAGCCGAAATCCGCCCACAAGCGGCCCCGCCGCCGCCGGAATGAGGGTCCCCACGCCATAATTCAGCGGGCGCGGGCTCACGACCAGTTGAACCAAATTTTGTAGGACGAACGAAACCCCCAGCGCGCTGATCAGGGGCGCGATGCGGGGGGCGTTCCGCAGGGGCCGATAGGCGAAGCGCTCGATGGCCACCCCCAGGATGGAGGTCCCGGCCATGGCCACGATCATCATGATGACCAGCACGGCAATGCGCGGGATCAGCGGGCCGCTCTCCGGGATGAGAAGGATCAGAACGGCGTAGCCCAGGTAGGCGCCGACCATGTAGACGTCGCCGTGGGCGAAGTTCAGCAGTTTGAGAATGCCGTAGACCATCGAGTAACCGAGCGCGATCAGCGCGTACACGCTGCC
>CAZFCJ010000074.1:0-17655 GCA_964517315.1 uncultured Anaerolineaceae bacterium
GTTTGTGCTGTGGGCCCTTTACCTTTCGATCGTGAACGTCGGGCAGACCTTTTACCGCTTTGGCTGGGAATCGCTGCTCGTGGAGGCCGGGTTCTTCGCCATCTTCCTGGGCCCGAGCTGGCTCGCACCGTCACTGGCGATGATCCTCCTACTGCGCTGGATTGCATTTCGGGTGGAGGCCGGCGCCGGCTTGATCAAGCTGCGCGGCGACGAGTGCTGGCGAGACCTCACCTGTCTGGACTACCATTACGAGACACAACCGTTGCCCAACCCCGTCAGCTGGTTCGCGCACCGCCTGCCGCGCTGGTTCCACAGGCTGAGCGTGCTTGGGAACTACTGCTTCCAGCTGGTCGTCCCGTGGGGATTGTTCCTCCCCCAGCCGATCGCCAGCATCTCCGCAGGCCTGATCATTTTCTCTCAATCGTGGCTCATCCTGACGGGGAATTTCGCTTGGTTGAACCATTTGACGATCGTGCTGGCGTTCGCCGGCTTGGATGACGGGGTGCTGACTCGGATCCTGCCGGTGGCCATCCCGGCGACGCTGGCGAGGCCCTTCGCGCTCGACGTCGTGCTCGGCGTGGTGATCCTGCTGACGCTCGTCCTCAGCTACCAGCCCGTACTAAATATGCTGTCCCCCCGTCAGGTCATGAACTTCTCGTTCAACCCGCTCCATCTTGTGAACACGTATGGGGCGTTTGGGACGATCACCAAGCAGCGGCTGGAAGTGATCGTAGAGGGGACGCGCGCGGAGCGCCTGTCCCCGGACGCGAAGTGGAAGGAGTACGAGTTCAAAGCCAAGCCGGGGGATCCGAGCCGGACGCCGCCGATCCTCGCTCCCTATCACCTTCGGCTCGATTGGCTGATGTGGTTCCTGCCGTTTTCGCCGCACCGGCTGCCGATTTGGTTCTCAAATTTCGCGGAGAAGCTTATGCAGGGAGAACACGAGGTGTTGTCACTGGTCCGGCACAATCCTTTTGCTGGCCGACCGCCAAATTTCATTCGTGCCCGATTCTTCCGTTATCGCTTCACCGACCGGAGTGAAAAACGGGCCACCGGCGCGTGGTGGGCGCGGGAGCCGGTCGGTGAGTACCTGCCGCCGGTTTCGCGATCCGCTTGACCTTCTTTACTTGCTTTCCTCGGCGGAAGCCGGGTCGGCCTGGGCGGAGTCCTCGATCAATCCGCCCAGAAGCCAGCGCGCCAGTCCGGGTCCTCGCAGCGGGCTCTGCCAGATCCAACGCGGCATCCACGGCCGCAATGTTCGCATGACACGGCTCACCCCGTCCAAGAGCAGCTGCTTCTCCGGGTTCCAGTCCAAGCCGTAATCGGTGCGCAGCGGCTCCGGTAGTGTGCCGGCTGTAACGAAACGGAACGGCGGGACGGTGAGCGCGGGCAGGCCGCCCAGGTTGGGATGCAGCACCTCGTCGGCCAGCCGGCGAGCCTGGTCCGTAACCGCGATCCGCCCCGAAGCGATCATCCAGTCCATGTAATCGTTGAGGTCGCCCAGCGTCGCCGGAATGAGGGCTTCGGGCACCTTCAGCAGGCGCGCGAATTCGCGGGCCTCCTCGTAGTAGCGCAACCTCTCGGCCTCGGAGAGCGGGGCCACGAATCTCAGGTACGAGACCAGGCCGGTCTCGATGAGCGTGGCGAACACCCAGCGCGCCAGCACAGGATCGACGGCCGAATAGCGCGTTCCGGGCGGGAAGTGTTCCGTCGGCTCGGTCGTCCGGCCGCGCACCGAAGTATGGAGCCGCTCCAACCACTCGGCCGCCCGCTCGGCCTCGGCGCGCGTGCCGAACACGACGGTGTCGACGAAGCGCAGCGTGCCTATCAGGCGCCCCAACGGGTCCTCCTGGAATGAGCCGTGCTCGGCGACGCCGGCGGCGATGAGTGGATGCGCCAGCTGAAGCAGAAGGGCACGACCGCCGCTCAACAACGGAAACGCCTCGCCGGTCACACGGCGGATGACCGCCCCCGGATCGAACATCGGCTCGTCCTTCGCCGGCCCGGCCTGACCCGGCTCAGGCCGGGAAGCAGGCTGCGTCTTATTTCGGGGCATTTGCAACCGGGTGTGCTCCTCGCACTTTGCTGAGAACTTCCCCGCTGGGGCCACGGATCCTTTACTCCTCCTGCACCCTCATGATAACCAAGCGCTCCGGCGCCGATGGACGCGCCCAAAATACGAATCACCACCGAGCGGCGCGGGTCGGTCTGGAACCTGCCGACGCTTCGGCCCATCGCGCCGCTCCCTGGACGGGTGAGATCAGCCTGGCTTTTCCGGCGAGCTTGCGATTATATAGAACGGTCTATATAATATCTGACACCATCCGACCCCTGAGGAGGCGACATGGCGGAAACGCGCCGGGCCATTCTCAAGGCAACCGCCGTCCTGCTCGAGGAGCAGGGATATCACGCGACCGGGCTCAACCAGATTCTCGAGCAGAGCGGGGCGCCACGCGGTTCGCTCTACCATTACTTTCCGGGAGGCAAGGAACAGCTCGCGGTGGAGGCGGTGGAGCGGTCGGCCCAAAAGCTGGAGCAACGCATCCGCGAGAACATGGCCGCCGATCCCGATCCCCGGCGGGCTTTGGAGCGCTTCATCCACCGCATTGCCGACGGGGTGGAGCTGTCCGGATTTCGGGCCGGTGGGCCGCTTTCCATCGTGGCCATGGAAAGCGCCACGACCAACGAACGGCTGAATCAGGCCTGCCGCCAGGCGTACGATCGACTGCGGGCTGCATTCGCCGAGAGCCTCGACGAGGGGGACCTGCCGTTCTCCGCCGACGAATTGGCCACGGTGGTCACCGCCGCGATAGAGGGCGGAATTTTGCTCAGTCGGGCCGAACACAGCGGTGACCCGCTGCGGACGGTCGGCCGGCTGCTGGGTAAGCTGCTCGTCTCCTCGCGTCGGACGTGAGGCCCACCGCCAGGCGATGAAACCGGACGGGCTACCCACGGATCCCACCGACGAGACGCCATCTCAAGCGCCCGAACGCCCGAGGTGGACAAACTGACGGAGGCCCAAGAGATGTTGATCGTTGTGTTTGGCGCAACGGGGAGGACCGGACGGCATGTGGTCGATCGGGCATTGGACGCCGGGAGTAGCGTCGTCGTGTTCACCCGGGACCGCGCCAAGGCCCCGTGGAGTCATGCACGGGTACAGGTGATCGAAGGCGATGCACGCGATCCGGAGGACGTCGATCGGGCCGTGCAGGGCTCCGATGCGGTCGTGAGCGTGCTCGCTCCAGCGCAGAACGAGTCTGGCAGGCCCATCACCCGTGCTACGGAGAACATCGTGTGGTCGATGCAGAAGCACAGCGTGCGCCGGTTGGTGGCCTCGACCGGGGCCGGTGTCACGTTCCCGCAGGACCAGCCGAAGGTGCTCAACAAGGTCATTGGCTGGATGGTGAGGACCTTCTCCAAGCATGTATATGAGGACATGAAGGGCGCCGCCCAGCACGTGGTCAACAGTGATCTGGACTGGACGCTGGTACGAGTGCCGGTGCTCAACGATGATCCTGCGAAGGGTCGGATCAGGGTCGGATACGTGGGGAGAGGGACGGGCGCCCGGCTTAGCCGGGCCGACATGGCGGATTTCATTCTGGACCTCGTGGAAAGCGGTGATCACGTCCGTGACGTGCCGGTGATCAGCAATTAGCTTGCATCGCTGCCCGTGGATCCTCGACCTCCGCGCGCGGCTCTGCTTACGAGCAAACCGGTCACAAGTTCGGTGAAACCGGGAACTTCGCAATGATCGTCATGGGCGTGCACCGGCTCCCGGTCGGCATCGTCAACGCTTTTTTTTCTGGACCGCGGCGAGCCCTGCCCGATCGACATGAGTGTCCCCGGCAAAGAGCAGGAGATCCTGGATGCGCTCGGCGGTCTGGGCTACCGTCCCGACGATGTCCGCCACATTCTGGTCACGCATCTTCACGCCGACCCCTCGGGCGGCCTTCGACGCCAGAAGCGGACGACGGGTGCGCCGACGCACATGCGCCCGCTGCATGCCGAAGCGGTGCGCCAGGGAGTCTCCTCACGGCCCACCCGGGCTGCGCGAGGGCTCCTTCCGTGGTTGATTACGGATCTGTTCATCCGCTTCGGCGACCGCCCCGGCATCGAGCCGGCGCCCGCCGAGCACGAGCTCGAGGACGGACAGGTGTTACCATTCGCCGGTGGCCCGCAGGTCATCCATGTTCCCGGGCACGTGGCAGGGCAGGTGGCAGTTCGGCTCGAACCCGCGGGTGTGCTCTTCGCCGGCGACGCGGCGGCCAACATCATGGGGCTCGGCTTTGCCCCGAACGTTGAAGATTTGGCCAGCGGGCTGGAGGGTCTGCGCAGACTGGGAGCGCTTGACTTCGATATTGGCTGCTTCGGACACGGCGGGCCAATCGTCGGCGACGGCGGGGATGCATTCAGCGATAAATGGGCCGCCGAATAGGCCTCGGCGGGCTCCGTGCGTTGGCCTAGCGGCCATCGCAGCGAGGGTTTCATTTGGATTTCAAACGCCTATTTCCGATCCTCCTGGTCATTTTCACAAACATCCTGGGCGCCGGGGTCATCATCCCCATCCTGCCGCTTTATGCGGAGGGTCAGTTCGCCGGGACGGTGCCACAGATCACACTGCTTTCGGCGTTGTTTTTCGGCTCCCAATTTCTGGCCGCGCCGTGGCTGGGCAGCCTGTCCGACCGCTACGGGCGGCGGCCCGTGCTCCTTGTCAGCCAGCTAGGCACGGTATTGGCGTTCGTACTGTTCATCTTCGCCGGCCCATTGGGCAGCACGCTCGAGTCGCTGACCCAAGTGCTGCCTGTCACCGGAGGAATGTTCGTGCTGTTCGCGGCGCGTACCTTGGATGGCATCACGGGCGGGAACATCACCGCCGCGCAGGCTTACGTCAGCGATATCACGACCGATGAACACCGGGCCACCGGGCTCGGCTATCTGCAGGGTGCGTTCGGCGTGGGGTTCATCTTCGGCCCTGCATTTGGCGGGGTACTGGCGACGATCGGTCCGACCGCGCCCTTCGTCGGCGCCGCAATCATCACCACGGGCACGTTCCTGCTCACGCTGTTCACCCTCGAGGAATCGCTCTCGGAAGAGGAGCGAGGCGAGGGCGCTGAACGGCGGCGGATGATCCCCTCACCCAGCATGTTGTTGGGGGACAGGACGTTGGCCCTGATCCTGGGGATCACATTTGTGGCCTCGATGGCATTTTCTGTGCTGCCGGCGACGTTCTCCCTTTACGCCGATCGTGTATTGTTTCCAGCTCGTCCAGCCGGCCAGGGCGCCGAACTGTACATCGGCTTGATGCTCACTTTTCACGGACTGATGACCGTGATCACCCAGGTGTTTCTGTTGCGGCCGCTGATCGACCATTTCCGCGAACGCTGGGTTCTACTGATCGGAGAGGCGGCCTTGACCGTAGCCTTCTTCGGTTTGGGAGCCGCCACGGGGCCCGTCTTCGTCACCGCTGCACTGGCCCCGTTCGCTTTCGGTCACGGGGTGAGTCAGCCGAGTATCCAGTCGCTCTTGACTCGCGCCTCGGGTGACAGGTCGAGAGGCGAGATGCTGGGCTACTATCAATCCTCGCGGAGCCTCGCCCTGATCACCGGACCGTTGTGGGCCGGCTATGTTTTCGAGGCGGTCTCGGCGCGCGCCGTCTACCAGATCGGGGCGCTGATCATGCTGGTCGCGCTCGCATTGGCGGCGATTCTCCTGCGCGAAAGGGTCCCCGCGCCGGAAGAGTCGGCGGTGGAGGCCGGTACCGCGGCAATCGGCGGCGCCCCGACGGGTCCGGGCGATCCGGATCGATAGGCTCTGACCCGAACGGCGTCGGCTGTCTGGGGCATGCCGTTCGCATGCTCCAACGACGGGGCGGGAGGCTCGGCCTGATCCCTAACCGCCCTTCACATAGCGATCGAAAAACTGAATAGTGCGCTGCATGGCCAGCGAGAAGTAGGTGGACAGGTTGTGATTGTCGCCTTGATATTCGTAGAACTCGACCGTGCCGCCCGAGCCAACAATTTGTTCGTACAGGGTTTCGGAGAACTCGATCGGGACCGAGCCGTCGGCGGTACCGTGGTGCAGCTGCACAGCCCCTGACAGCTCGCCCACGTAGCTGTTGGCGGAGATGGAGGCCCAGAAGTCGGGGTTTTCTTCCGGCGTACCGTTGATCTCGGAGAGCCGCACCCTCCAGCCCCAGGGACGGGGTGTGCGGGTGGGCCGAAAGTCGTCCCGGCTGCGCCGCCAGTGGTTGAGCAGGTCGGGGTAGGAACCGACCACGCCGGCCCAGATCACGCCGGCGCGGATGTCCGGATCGACGACCATGGCTCGCAGCGTGATGAAGCCTCCCATCGAGTGTCCCCACATTCCCACCCGGCTCGCATCGACCCGCCCCTCCTGGCGGACCGAGGCCAGGGCGTTGAGCACGTCGATGGTGTAATCTGGACTGCTGTACCCGCCGCGGGCGACGCCCTCGGAATCGCCGTGGCCGCGGTAATCGGGTCGGAACACCACGTAGCCGTTGCGGGCAAAGCTGTCCACGTAAGCGACGTAGCGTTCCGTCGTGCGGTACCGATCGGGCGGGATGTAGCCGTGGTTGAAGACGAGCGCCGGCCATCCCTCGGCGGGCGGCGTGCCGTAGGGCACGGTGAGCAGCGCGAAAATCTGCAAACCGTCGGACGGATATGAAACCAGGAAGCGCTCGTAATTGGCGCCGGGTTCGAGCACTTCGTGCAGCTCCATCGGGCCTCCCGGATACGCGCGCGCTCGCAGGGCTTGGATGGATAGCGGATGCGGTGTCGGGCTGGGTGTGGCGGTCGGCGAGGGCGACGCCGTCGCCGTAGGCGGGAGCGGGGTATCAGTGGCGGTCGGCGGGTCCTGCGTCCGGGTCGAGGCCAGCGGCGGCGGTCCGCCGAGGGCCGAACACGCGGCGAGGGCTGCGCTCAGTAAAGGCGCCAGCCACCAGAAGGGGAGGGACGGGGGATGGGGTGAAACCAATGTGCGCTCCGTCGCATCCGCCCGTCCGGTCCTTCGGACTAGGTAGGATACGGGCTTCGTCTCTCCTACTTTCCGAAGCTGGAGAGGTCAATCCATCCGCTCGGCACCGCGCCGCGGCTGTGCGGCGGGCACGCCTGGTCGCCGCAGAACCAGATGTCGTGATCGAAGAACGATCCCGGTCGGTGCGTGCTCGCGATGAGCCCCACCGCGGTCGCGTTGAGCGTGTAGGTGCCCGGAACGGCGTCAATCAGGATCAGCGGCACACAGTCCGTCCCCAGAACTGAGCAATCCACGAGCTTTCCGTGTCGGTCGGTCCGAAACTCCCCGGTTACGGGGCTTCCGTCCCCGTTGAGGTCGGGCACATTTATCTCGATCTGGTAGAGCTGATAGGCCGAGCTGTTGTTCTCCGGCTCGTTCACGACGATGAAGTGCGGGTCGCCCGACAGTCTCGTGTTGGGGTCAACGAAATCGACGGCGTTGCGGATGCGAAAAGCGATGCTGGCGCGTTCATGCTCCGTCACGTGTGGTCGCGATTCCCGACGGTGGGAGCTGTTCCACGTCTCTTTCTGGCTCGTCGAGCCGGGAACCATTTCGCCAACGTACGGCGGAATGCCGATCCGATACTCCTGGCCGGGGAATTTCGGGTAACTCGCGAAATTCTGCTTGTAGGGAGAGATGAGCTGACCGTAGTCCTCGTGGCCTCCGGTGAACACCAGACCCGCATCGCTACCGTCGTCCGGGTCGCACAGGCTTGCCGCCAGCGCGAAGCTGTGGAGCCGCGAAAGCTTCCCTTCCTCGATCGCCACGCCGTGCGTCTGCGCGGTGTAGGCGTCCACGCCGTAACAGGTCTCCGCCCGGAAGTCGTAGGCGTGCATCGCGTACCCCGCGTGCTTCCGCAGGTTCTCGTTCGGCGTCTGCCATGGGTAGCTCACGGTCCAGATGACTTCGCTTATGGCAGAGCCAAACACTTCCTCAGCCCAGCCGGGTTCGGGCATTCCGTGCGCATGATCGTAATGGCAGTCGTTCTGTGGATTATGAAGTGCATGCCACTCCCTATCGTCGTGCTCAGCGCAACTGGGGTCGTTTGGGTTTGGCACCAAGTTGCTCGGCCCGGGTGTCGGGGTGGAGGTGGAGTCTCTCGCCCCTACAATGGGCGTTGGCGTTTCGTTCGGTGGGGCAGTGGGAAGAATGGTCGTAGCTTCAGCGGTTGTTGGACGGGTCGGTGTCGCCGTCGAATCCGATAGCAGGACGAATTCTGAGGTCGGCGAGGGTGTCATCGGGCCGAGCGTCGACGTGGCTGTCGTCGGGCCGGATTTCGACGTGGCTGTCGTCGGGCCGGATTTCGACGTGGCTGTCGTCGGGGCCAGCGTCGGCGCGGCGGTCGGCTGGCCCAGCGTCGGCGGCAGGGTGGGCGGTGGAAAAGGATTGGCCGGAGTGTATGGGTTGATGATGAGGGCCGCAGAAACGCCGGCCAACCCTAGCGTCGCCAGAAGCACGACCCCCGTCAAGAAGTTAACGACGAAGCCACCATAATTCCTTCCCACCTTCGCCTCCGGCGGTTGGTCCATATCTTCCATGTTGGCCATAGCGTCCGTCTCCTCCTCCCCATCATGGATCGATCAGGATCTCGTGCTCGGCGTTCTGCCGCGCCCTCTGAGACGATGGCTAAGTGCCCATCCGTTCCAGATGCCCCCGCGCGATCGCCGGTGGAGCCTGACCCCCGGGCTCGTCAGCGGTGGTAGCTGACTCCCAAAAGCCTAACACATTGCCCCACGGGTGCCAATGTGAGTATTTTCCTGTCAGAATTCCGACCAATCGACCCCGTCTTCCGGTTGGCGGGCGATCAGCACCGGCCGATGGGCCTCCATGAGCACTCGTTCCGCGAGGTCTTCCTGAACCAGCTCGCGTAGCTCGTGCCAGGATTCCCTGGATGGGACTTGCAGCGCTCCGACCACGACCAGGTCGAACTCGCCCTCCTCACTCTCCTCGATGATCTCCTCGACGGTCAAGCCGTGGCGTACCTTGACCTCGTACATGGACGGCGAAACCCCTGCCTCACTCAGAATCTCGAGGGCTTGTTGGAGGAATTCGCCTTCGCGGGTGCGGTATTTCATGAGCGAATCGGCGTCGCGCTCCAGATCCCGCACGTCGGCGTCGGCGCGCAGTGGGACTTGGGACATCACATGGAGCACGGTCACCTTGGCGCCCACCTCGGCGGCCATCTGACCCGCCAATCGCAGGGCGAATTCGTCCGGCTCCTCCCCGGCCGTCCAGACCAAGATGCGTTCCAACCTATGCCACGCCGGGAACACGACCAGAAGCGGCACCGATAGATGTCCCGCCAGGTGTTTTGCCAAGGACTTCGGCCGCAGCCGGTTCAAGCTGCGATGCAGATGGATGCCGAGCACGACGAGATCGTACGGCTGCCTCTGGACCTCATCCAGAATCGTCTCTCCAACATCCGCAGCCCGAACGATGGATTCGATCTCTTCCTCCTGGTGGGTCTCCAGATTCTCAGCCGCTGCGCTGTGAGCCTGAGCCGCCGCCTCCTGGTCCTCGTCGTCAGAGAACGCGCTCAGCAACGCAATATTCGCCTCATCGGCGAACAGCATCGTGAAGTCAGCGGCCCGCTGCAGCGTTTCCGATCCATCGCTTGTCACCAGAATACGCATAACCGATTCCCGCCTTACCAGGACACAGTCATGGAACGTGGAAGGGCCAAAATGGCGAAGAAGAATCCCACCAGCCCCCCGGCGATGGGCGGGCCGCTCAGTACAAAGTAAGATGATATCCAGCCAAAGGCCAAACCGGTGACCGGGTCGTCGAGGGAAATCATATCTTGGGTCAGCGGTGCTACGCCGCCGGCACCGGCTTTCAATAGCTCAAGCGCCAGCAGGCACAGCGGCAGGCCGGTCAAGAATAAA
Source organism: uncultured Anaerolineaceae bacterium (assembly GCA_964517315.1). Classification (GTDB taxonomy): domain Bacteria; phylum Chloroflexota; class Anaerolineae; order Anaerolineales; family E44-bin32; genus DASWJQ01. Next base: position 9,918 of record CAZFCJ010000074.1, read on the forward strand.
ACCAACCTGTCTATGCCCGGGGTGCCGAAGGGCAGCGCGCGCAGCTTATCGGAAATGTGAGATCCGGCCTGGCCGCAGTGCTGGGGATCGGTCATTGACGCGCGCTGCTTCGAAGAGATCTCGGGCCCATGGAATCTTCCTGCCGTTTGCAGGGAACTCAAACGCTCTAGTTCTACCAAATCGCATGAGCTGGAACAAGAGCCCGGGAATCACCCTGCGGGCCTCGGCCGTGTAGACTCATGATGAGGTTGGGCAGATCTGAATAGATCCACCAGCGAGGGAGAGTTGATTTATGAATTGGATTGGCTACATCGTTGGAGCGCTGATGGTCTTGACCGGAATCGTTTGGATCCTGCAAGGAGTCGGCATTTTGCCCGGAAGCTTCATGACCGGCCAGCCCGAATGGGCGGTCGCGGGGGTCATTTCTGCGATCGTGGGCGGGGTCGTGATTTGGCTCGTCTACCGCCGGGGCGCCAGTCCGGAAGAGCGAACCTGAGAACGGTGAACCCGGTCGCGATCCCGCGGCTTGCAAGAGGCGGGAGCGGAGCGCTCAGGTTTTGATCGAGATCGACGGTTCACAGGGCGAAGGGGGTGGCCAGGTGCTCCGGACGGTTCTGTCGGTGGCCGCTCTGACCGGCCGCGCCGTGCGGATTGTGGACATCCGGGCTGGCCGCAGCACACCAGGCCTGGCGCCCCAACACCTGACGGCGGTGCGTGCCTTGGCTGCGGTCTGTGCTGCGGAGGTCGAAGGGGGGCAGTTAAGGTCCACCGAAATCTTGTTCGCTCCCACGGCGCCTGCCCAAAACGGTGAATACAAATTTGACGTGGCCGAGGCAGCTGCCAATGGCAGCGCGGGCTCGGTCACGCTCCTGGCGCAGGCACTGATCCCTGTGCTGGCGCTGGCCCCGGGCGGCAGCCGGCTGGACCTGCACGGCGGCACCCACGTGCGCTGGAGTCCCTCATTCGAGTACCTAGAGGGGGTTTTCCTTCCGCGGTTGGGGCAAATGGGGATGGAGGTGGAGTCCAGTTTGGAGGCAACCGGCTTCTATCCCGTCGGCGGGGGCCGTCTTGAACTGCATATCGGGGGAGGAGGCCAAGCCCGGCTGCGGCCGCTGCAAGTTGAGGCGCGCGGTGAGCTGGTGTCGGTGTCCGGCGGCGCGATCGCTTGCAACCTTCCCTCGCACATCCCTCAGCGCATGACCGATCGCAGCCGAAACCTGCTTTCCGACCTCGACGTACCTTTCCGGGTGGCCCCTCGAAGGTTGACCGGTCGAGGGCCGGGTGCGGCGATTACCTTACTGGCCGAATACGAGGGTGGCACGGCTGGCTTTACCGCATACGGTGAGCGGGGAAAGCCCTCGGAGGCGGTCGCAGAGGAGGCTTGCCAAGCCCTCCTCGAGCATCACACCACCGGAGCTCCGGTGGACCAGCAGCTGGCGGATCAACTGCTGCTGCCGCTCTCGCTGGTGCCCGCGGCCTCAGTTTACGTGGCCGCCAAACGGACGGGGCACCTGACGACGAACGCCCGCGTGCTCGAGGAGCTCCTGCCGGTGGAGATCGACTTGCGCGACCGGGAAGACGGGAACGTGGAAGTTGCTGTGCGAGGAGCGAGCTTACCGGATTAGGTCCCGATCCGTCACCGTTGTCTGGGATCCGGCAGCCGCTTCAACCGGTCGCGATACGTTCTCAGATCGAGCAGAACGTCACCCACCCGCAGCAAGGCCACCGCGGCAAGGTCCTCCAAGGGCGTCATCAGCGTGATCTCGCGGTCCGGCCGTTCGCTCTCAACCACGGCCAGGGCCAGGACGAAGCCGTCCGCGTCGCACAGGCCGGCCAGGCGGCCTTGTTCGACTGCAGCCGGTGGAAAGAGTGGCCAATCGTCGAGGTGGAGGCGATGGCGGTGGCCGGGTCGGAAATGCTGGCGGTAGCGGCGGGCTCGGTTCTCGGCGCGGGTCTCCGCGGAACGGGGGCGCGCGCTCCGAGGTACCTCCACTTCGTGCACGCTGAGCGTGGCCGCGCCGCGTCGCGGTTTCAGGAAGGCTTCCAATTCGGACTCGCGTTGCAGCGCCAGCAGATGCTTCGGCTGCAGGAGATCGATTTCGGCGTTCTTCAACACGTGTCCCCCCTGCCGCGGCTCCACCAGCCCGCAAGTGTCGAAGATCACGGTGCTGGCGCCGTGTTCCCTGGCGACCTGAGTCAATCGCGCCAGGCCGCTTAAGTGCGGCAGCATATGGCCGGAGGGAGACGTGGAGCCCACGAACCAATGCCAAGCTGGGCCCCGCGGCGGGAATCGGCCTCCATCCCCGTCCGAGAGGCCCAAGCTGATCGTGGTGGGCGGGCCCAGGCTGGACTGTCCGGGGTCCCCGTCCAGGTATGCGATCCCGCCTCGATCTTGCGCCGCGAGCCGTGAGTGAAGGAAGCGTGCCAGGGTGGTTTTCCCGCGGTCCGTGGCGCCGACGATCATGATCAATCCGCTCGGTTCCAAATCGAGCAAGCGCTGCCAGCTTGATGGTATGTCGAACTGTGAATCATCGGGCGAAATGGTCATCTTTGCAGCCGCTCGACCGGCTTCAGGAAAGGGGGAAGCAACACGTGGGCCCGGCTGGGTGCGCCGGGCGCTCCTTCTCCTCCGGCTGGGGAATGAGCTGCTGGTGCGTCCCTTGACAGCGCTTGTCCTTGAGGTCGGCTAGGTGGGGCTAGGGCCTGCGGCGAGGATCTCCGGTGACACCGCATCGGCGAAATGGGCGAAGTTGTCGGTGAACATGGCCAACAGTTTCCGGGCCTGTGAATCGTAGGCCTTTGGATCGTCCCAAGTCTCCTTGGGGATCAGAATGTCGGACGGGACGCCGTCGATGCGATGCGGAATCTCCAGTCCAAAATACGGCTCGTGCATCCCGTCAAGTTTCTCAAGCTCTCCGGCGAGGACCGCCGAAACCATGCGGCGTGTGTGCGCCAAAGCAATACGACGGCCGTGGCCGTACGGGCCGGCAGTCCAACCCGTGTTGATCAACCACGCTTGCGTGTCGTGATCCCGGAGGCGCTCTCCAAGCAGCTCCGCGTAACGCATGGGGTGGAGGGGCATAAACGGGGCGCCGAAACAGGCGCTGAACACCGGCTTTGGTTCGTCCACGCCGCGCTCCGTGCCGGCGACCTTCGCCGTATAACCGCTGAGAAAATGGTACATCGCCTGGTCGACGCTCAGTCGGCTGATGGGCGGCAGGACCCCGAATGCGTCCGCGGTCAAGAAGACGATATTGCGCGGGTGGCCGGCCACGCCTTGAGGGGCTGCGTTCTGAAGGTGGGAGAGCGGATAGGAAGCGCGGGTGTTTTCGGTGATGGAGTTGTCGTGCAAATCCGGCCGTCGAGTGGCCTCGTCGTAGGCCACGTTTTCCAGGATCGTGCCGAAGCGATGGGCGGCGTCGTAGATCAGCGGCTCCCCTTCCGGGTCGAGCCTGATGACCTTCGCGTAGCATCCGCCCTCCATATTAAATACCCCTCGTTCGCTCCAGCCGTGCTCGTCGTCGCCGATGAGCGTTCTATCGGGAACGTTGCTGAGCGTGGTCTTGCCGGTTCCGCTCAGCCCGAAAAACAGCGCTACGTCATTCGTGTCCTGCCCGTAGTTGGCGCTGCAGTGCATCGGCAGCACGGCATCATCGGGGAGCATGTAATTCATGACCGTGAAGATGCTTTTCTTGATCTCGCCGGCGTAATTTGTACGGCCAACGAGGACCAGACGCTTGCCGAAGTGAACGACAATCGCGGTTCGGCTGCGCGTGCCGTCGATCTCCGGATCGGCATGGAATCCTGGCAAGTCGATCACAGTGAACTCGGGGACGTGGGCGCGCAGCGCCTTCGGATCCGGCTCGCGCAGAAACATATTACGTGCAAAAAGGCTGTGCCAGGCGTGCTCTGTGATCACCCTTATCGGGAGCCGGTGAGCCGGATCGGCCCCAGCGTATCCATCGAAGACGAAGAGATCACGGCCCTTGACGTAATCCTTCATGCGCTCGTACAGACGCTGGAATTGTTCCTCGGAGATGGGCCGATTGACATCACCCCACCAAATTGCATCCCTGCTCGAGGGCTCATCCACGATGAATTTGTCAAGCGGGGAGCGGCCGGTGTGCTCGCCGGTGCTGACCACCAGCGGCCCGGAATGGACGAGCGTGCCTTCGCCCCCCAACAGTGATTTTTCGTACAAAGATGGGGTGGGCTGGTTCCAGTAGACGGCGCCCGCTCCATTGATGCCATGATGCTCGAGCCCGAATTCGCTGCGATACAGGCCGAGGTGATCTGTCATACTTTTCTCCACGAATTCACGGGTGACCGAGATCTATTCTATCGGCTCACGGCGGATCGCCCCAGTGGATCTGCAACACCCACGATCCTGCAGACAGGAAATGCTGAAATATTTCCGCGACCTGCGGGACGGCCTTCTCAGCCATCGAGTCGAGAGAGTGCCCAGAGAGTTTCCCCCTCGAAGGCTCTTCAGTCAATCGAACGAGTCGTCATACACGCCCGGCGGCGGCGAAGGGCCCGCTCGAGATCGAGGCCTGCGAGCAGCCTCAGTGGGCACGGAGATCAGAGCGCGGTCTTCCTTACGCCGTGAAGGTTTCGCCGGAACTGCCTGCCCGCGGCGGACCCCTATTCACTCCTCACCCCGTGGCTCGCGCTTCAACCCGCGATGCGACCGGACAGATCCTGCGCTTCGAATGGACCCGGCTCCGCGATCAGCGCCCGCGCTTCGTCCACTTTGCCCCAAACATTCCAAAGCAGAACGCCCCGGACGCGGCCGTCATCTAAATAGTAGACGACGCCCTTATTCCCCATGTCCTCCCAATCTTCGAAGGTTTTCATCCGGCGGTCCTGCAGCCCCACGGCTTCATAACCGAGATCGAACAGGTCGGAGTAGAAAAACGGCAGATAGTCGTAGGTGACGTCTTCCCCGGCCATCGACCGGCCCGCCATTTCCCCCATCGTGTTGGCGTTGTCCTCGTGCTCCACACGCAGCCACATACCAAGGTCCGAATTGTGGAATGAGGCCACATCTCCCGCGGCGTAGATGTCCGGGTGGCTGGACTGGAGCGAACTGTTGACCCGGATGCCGTCCTCCACGTCGACCCCCGCGGCCTCGGCGACCGCGCTGTTGGACCGGATTCCGAGCCCCGCGACCACGGCATCGACGGTGACGCGTTTCCCTCCATCTGTGACGACCTCTGTCCCCTCCTCACCGGGGTTTAGTCCAACGACCGTGTCCCCGGTGATCAGGTTCACGCCGCGGCTCTGATAATAACTCTTTAGGAAGTCGGCGAGGTCGTCCGGAAAGCGCCCCGCGCCGATCCCCGGCTCGGGAAACACCATGGTGACCTTTCTGTCGTGTTGGGCCAGCGCCGCGGCCAGTTCGGACCCGATGAAGCCTCCACCCACAACCGCGAATCGCTCACGATTCTCCACCATCTCCCGAAGCCGTTGGTAATCCTGGAACGTCCGGAAGTAGATCACGTCTCCGCCTCCGAACGGCAGCTCAACGGGCGTGCCGCCGGTTGCGAACAGCAGCTTCTCATAGCGATACACTTCGCCCTGATCGTCGGTGAGCTCGTGGGCTTCAGGGTCCAAGTGGACGATCAAAGTGCTGAGGTGGAGTTCAGCCTGGCGGTCCTCGGTACCGCGCCAGATGTCGGATTCGTCGGTCCCCTGCCACAAGCCCTTGGAGAGCGGAGGGCGGTCGTAGGGAGGATCGGGTTCGGCCGATATGACACCAATCGAGCCCTCGGGGTCGACGGCGCGGATGCCTTTGACCGCGGCGTCGCCGGTCATACCTCCACCAAGGATCAAATACTGATAGTCGGGCATTTCTTCGTGCCTCCCTTTCTTTCAGATGCACTCCTCGGTTATTGTCCCACACGGTGCGATCTCAGCGCCTGGATAGCGCGCCTCCGTTGAAAAACGCCGTCCGCTCCGGTACAATGCACCAGCCATGGTCTTCAGCCAGTGGCGGTTCCACCTATACTTCTGCTTGCTCGGCTCATAATAATCAATTCAGGGCGCCGTAGCTCAGTGGTAGAGCAGGGGACTCATAAGCCCAAGGCCGAAGGTTCGAATCCTTCCGGCGCCACAGTACGAAATCTGGCGCCCCGCAGCGTTGCGGGGCGTTTCGCGTTCTCCGCGCAATCCCAGGTGAGCCACGCCGGACCGGACGGGTTCGCCTCACGAGGGGTGCACTTGATGGCCGGCCGCCCGCAGCGCGCGCAGCGCGCGGCGGATCCGATCCTCCTTGACGAGGAGATAATCGGTATCGTAAGTGGAGATGGCAAAGATCGGCACCCCGGCCTCGGCCAGGCATCCCGACAGGGCGGCCATAATGCCCACCTGATCGAACGGCAACGGGCCGCGCACTTTCAATGCACGCCAGCCGCGCTCCCCCTGAGCGTTCTCTGGCAGCGCGGCCTCCGGACAAACGACGGACAGCTCATCCCTGGTACGGGTCACACACGACCACTCGGAGCCGGTGACGGATTGGGGAAGATCCGCTCCCGGCTCGTACCGGGCCACCGCCAGCTTCAGCGGGAGCAAGTCAAGCTCCATGTCGACGCTGCCCTGTTCTGTGTCGGTCGAGGAAGTCACGTACCACCTTCACGTAGGCTTCGTTCTCTTCCACGAATGTCATGTGAGCGCTTTCTTCAAATACGACGAATTCCGCGTCCGGTATGGCCTCTGCCATGAGTTCAGAGGCCGCGACAGCGCAAGTTCGATCGTGGCGACCGGCGAGTATAAGGACCGGCTGAGGGATGTCCCCGAGCCGATTCTCGAGCTCGATCGCTCCGTATTCCTGGCGCGCGAAGTGGCGCAGCACGTCGGGGCTGAATACAGCTTCTTTCGTCCGACCGGCGTAGTCCTGGATCTTCGGATCGAAGGGATCCATGAACTGGAACGGCATCTGGTCCTGCAGCAATGATCTGACGTCCGCCTGCGAGCGGGCGTGCTGTTCCCGTTCCCAGGATGACTGGACCTGCTCCCGCAGGTCCGCCGGCTCGAACGCTTGCAGATTCTCCTCGATGTGTTCGAGGAAGCGCGCGCTCGGCAGGCCGGAGGACACGATGGATCGGGCCGCAGCGCCGGGGAAGTCGACGGCGTGTTGCAGCGTCACAAACGCGCCGAAGGAGTGTCCGAGAACCGCGTACTCTTCGACTCCGAGTCCATCTGCGAGGCGGCTGACGTCCGCTGCCATCCGCTCCAGATTCCACGTGGCCGGGGGCGCAACCGGTGACCGCCCCTGGGCCCGCTGATCGACGAAGAGAAGCCGATAGTCGTCGGCGAGCCCATCAAGGTAATCGCCGAACATGTGGTGGTCCAGACCCGGACCTCCGTGGAGAATGAGCAGCGGGTACCCGCGGCCCCGCTCCACCACGTGGAGCTGCGTGTCGCCAATGTCGATGAAAGCGCCGTTCTGAGCCATGGGTACCTCCTCGTCCCCGCCTCAAACCCCCGGCTCACGGATCGTCGGCCTCTGCGGTTCTCCGGCCTTTTGTCAGCTTGCGGTCAGGGCGTCCAAATTTTTGGATCGGCACCCTCATCATCCTACCAAGCTGGACGGTCTGTTCGGGGCATTCTCCGGCCCCAGACCGATGGGGGGAACGTTGCGGAAGCCGCCATAAGAAAACCGTCGGCGGCAGGCCGACGGTCTCTTAGGTCGGGGCGGGCGGATTTGAACCGCCGACCCCCTGCACCCCATGCAGGT
>CAZFCJ010000075.1:0-16686 GCA_964517315.1 uncultured Anaerolineaceae bacterium
GGCGTGACATGACCCACGACGAACCCGTGACTGCCGCCGGAAAAGCGCCCGTCGGTGATCAGCGCCACATCCTGGCCCAGGCCGCGGCCCATGATGGCCGAGGTGGGGCTGAGCATCTCGCGCATGCCGGGGCCGCCTTTGGGACCCTCATTGCGGATGACGACGACATCTCCGGGATGGACGGATCCGCCTTGGACGGCCCCGAAGGCCGCCTCTTCGGATTCAAAGACTCTGGCCGGTCCGCGGTGCTGCTCCATCGTGTGGCCGGCGACCTTGAGCACACAGCCTTCCGGTGCTAAATTGCCGCGCAGCACGACGAGGCCCCCGCTGGCTCCAAGCGGACGGTCGAGCGGCCGGACGACCTCCTGTCCCGGCGCTTCCTGGGCGCGCTCCGCCTCCTCCTGCAGGGTTGCGCCGCTCACCGTCAGGGCATCGCCGTTCAAATGGCCGCCTGTGAGCAACCGATTGGCCAGCAGTCGATGGCCCCCGGCCGCGTAAAGGTCGTTGGCCACAAATCGGCCGCCGGGTTTCAGGTCGGCGATCAGGGGCGTGCGCCGGCTGATGCGGTCGAAGTCATCGAGTTCGAGCGCGACGCCGGCTTCCAGCGCCACCGCCAGAAGGTGGAGCACCGCGTTGGTCGATCCGCCGGTGGCCGCGACGGAAGCGATCGCGTTCTCAAGCGAGGCGCGTGTGATGATCCGGCTCGGGCGGAGATCCCGTTCCAACAAGTCCATGACCAGTTCGCCCGCCCGGTAGGCCTGATCCTGTTTGTGCGTTTCCATCGCGGGGACGTCGTTTGCCTGCATGGGCGAAATGCCGAGGAAGGCAAATGCGGTGGCCATCGTATTGGCGGTGAACTGGCCGCCGCAAGCGCCCGGCCCCGGGCAGGCGACGTTTTCGAGCTCAGTCAGCTCCTGGGTGGTCATACGACCGGCGGCGTGCGCGCCGACCGCTTCGAACACGTCCTGAATGGTGACCGCCTCGCCTTGAAACGTTCCGGGCTCTATGGAGCCCCCGTAGAGCATCAGGCCGGGGACGTCAAGCCGAGCCAGAGCCATGACGGTGCCGGGGATCGTCTTATCGCAGCCGGAGATCACGACCATTGCGTCGAACATGTTGCCGCGCGCGACCAGCTCGATCGAGTCGGCGATCACTTCCCGGCTGACCAATGAGGCGCGCATGCCCTCGGAGCCCATGGTGATCCCGTCGGAAATGGAGACGGTGTTGAACTCCATGGGCGTGCCGCCGCCGGCCCGGATGCCCTCTTTGACGAGATCCGCGAGGCCGCGCAGATGATAGTTGCATGGGCCGATCTCAATCCATGTGTTGGCCACGCCGACCAGCGGTCTGCGGAGGTCGTCATCGGTGAAGCCGACCGCCTTCAACATGGCCCGGGCCGGGGCGCGGCTGGGTCCTTGTGTGATGGCGTGGCTGCGGGGCCGTCCGTTGGTTTCTTTCACGTCAGGCTCCATCGATTCGGACGCTGCTCCCTGGTCGCGCTTGGCGCGGTTCAACCGTTGTAACAATCCATCAGGGCCGAACGGGTCGCCCGCTCGGCGGCTTCGCGCGTCTCTCGGGTCGGCTTGCGGAAGGGTGGAGGGTTCTTGGTCCTGCCCCTCGCGGAGGGCGCGAACCCGTTCTCCGCGGTGGCTTCGCGCTTCTCCACCGCTCCCGGCTGGTAGTGTTCTGGCTTGGTGTGGGGGGTCATCGGCTTTCTCCTTTCGAAAATGGAACGGCTCCTTGAAAGCGAGAAGCCGCCTCTTTGCCTGAGGCGGCTCCTGTTTTTATTGTCTTGGTGGTTTTCGATCTACCTGTACTTCTTCTTTCTCCACCGGACAGGAACTCGCCTAAGCGCGTATACCCGCACCTCAATAATGAGGGGCAGCGCAATAATAAGGACGAGGAGAAGGCTCAGTCCGGTGGCGAATTGTGCTGGGCTCACAAATTTACCCTTCCCTGAAGATCTCTCAAACGAAAAAACACCCCCGGTCGGGGGTGCTGTCGCCAAACTTGTGAAAAGTTTCCGTCAGCCCGTCCCAACCGCACCCGGCTCCTCGAGCCTAATAAGGACGAGGAGAAGGCTAATTACCGGAAGGATGCGGATTTGGGTCAGGCCCATCAAAGTTTCTCTTGTCGGTTGCCAGCTCGTTATACAACAGCCTAGCACCTGAAAGACGAATGTCAACCCCTATTTGGATATTTTAAGGTTTGGCTGAGGATCGCCTTGGCTACGCGGTACAGGCCCTGCGCGGCTCTCAAACGGCCTCGAGAGCCCGCAACAGATCCCCGATCAGATCCTCAGTGTCCTCAATGCCGACGGAAAGACGCACCAAGTTGTCCTGGATGCCGATCTCCAGTCTCTCTTCCGTTGACAATTCGTAGAAGGACATCAAGGCCGGCTGCTCGATCAGGCTCTCGACCCCTCCGAGGCTGGAGGCGATCAGCGGGATGGAAACCGAGTCGATGAAGCGGCTGGTCCCCTGCAAATCGGAGTCGACCTCAAAACTCACCACGCCGCCGAACCCGGCCATCTGTTCGGAGGCCACCGTGTGATCGGGGTGCGAGGCCAGGCCCGGATACCACACGCGTTTGACGGTGGGGTGATTTTCGAGCTCCCCTGCAATCCTCAGCGCGCTGCGGTTCTGCCTTTCCATCCGCAGCGCCAACGATTTGAGACCCCGGTGGATCAGAAAGGCGGCGTGCGGATCCGCGACTCCGCCCATGACCCACAGCGTTTGCCTGATCATGGCTGTGAGCGATTCGGCGCCGGCGATCGAGCCGCCGAGCACGTCGTTGTGGCCGGAGAGGTACTTCGTCGCCGAATGGGCGACGAGATCAATTCCAAATTCTAGGGGCCGCTGATTGATCGGCGTGGCGAATGTAGCGTCGATGAGGGTTTTTACCCCGTACTCCTGGCCGAGGCGGGCCAGCTGCTGCATGTCGAGGACGCGCAGATACGGATTGGTCGGCGACTCCGATACGATCAGCTTTGTCTCCGGCCGCAGCGCGTTCTCGATCGCATCCAGATCTCCTGCGGGGGTGACGGTGCACGAGATCCCGAAGCGCTTGAGAGTCGTCAAACAGAACTGCCTTGTACGGCGGTAGACGTCATCGGTGATCACCAGATGCTCGCCGGACTTGATCAGGGCCAAGAGCGCGGTCGTGATGGCGTTCATGCCCGAGGCGAACAGCACGGCGTTCTCGGCGAACTCCAGTTCGGCAAGCTTGCGCTCCAGTCCGCTCACGGTGGGGTTCCCGTAGCGGCCGTACTCCACACGGCCGTCGGCGAGACCCCACATCCGTTCATCCATGAAATCGCACAGGTCCTGGGTGTCCTCGAAGGTGTAAGTTGCAGTTTGGATGAGCGGGTGGACGAGCGCGTGGTGGGCATAGGGGCGGGGTTCGCCGGCGTGTACGCTGCGCGTTCCGTCGCCGATTCGCTGCTTCTCGCGTGTGCTTTGGCTGGGCTGGGTCATGCGCCTCCTCCTTTCGGTCCGAGCTCATCCAGGGAGGGCGGGCGACCCGGGGAAAAAGAATCTCCCCCGCCGAAAGATGCGAGGGAGTGAAACGCACTCTCATCTTCCAGCTTACGCTGCCGGAGTTGGCACCACACCACCGTGCTCGTGGTAGGTTGCCGAGGCTTCAACGGGCCGGTCCCTCAGCCTCTCTGGATAAGAGAAAATGGTCGATCGATTGTCCCGGCTACCTTAGCACAGCTGGACGGACTGGGTCAAGGGCAGGTTGGGGAGCCGGATCCGTAATCCGTTATTTGTTACCCGGGATCCGGGATTTGCGACCCGGAGGTCGGTTGCTGGGGGACTGGAGACTAGAGACTGCGATTACAGGACCGAGCCAGGTGCTGGGTGCTAGATGCTCATAACTGATCGCCAGGGGCCAAACGCCAAACGCCACTAGCCGCACGATGCGGGGTTGACTCGGCGCGCCGATCCATGCTAGCATCATTGAAATCAAATGCATCTACATCTGTTCAGCTACGCGTTTTACTACTTTTATTTTGCGACGGAGCGACGTCCGCCGCTGTGACGCGTTGACTGAGATGTAGAGCACAGAACTTTCGGCAGTCAGAAGCGCGGAGCATCGGCTCGGCGCTTTTTTCTTTTCTGTGCCGGGACCGGGCTCCGCAGCGGGAGAGAGGCCCGCGGAGGAGAGGAGTATGGTCATCGTCATGGAACAGAGTGCCGACGCGCGCACCATCGCTGCGGTCGTCGCCAAGGTGGAGGCCATGGGCTACAGCGTTCACCTGCTCACCGGAGAGGAGCGCACGCTGGTCGGGTTGGTGGGTGACGGGCGACCGGTGGACCGAAAGCAGCTCGAGGCGCTGCCGGGCGTGGACAAGACCGTCCCCATCCTTCGGCCCTACAAGCTGGCCTCACGAGAGATGCACCATCAGGATACGTTGGTGGCGCTCAACGGAACCGCGGTTGGCGGGGGCGAGGTCGCCTTGATCGCGGGCCCGTGCTCCGTCGAGAGCCGCGAGCAAATGCTCGAAACCGCGCAGATCGTCAAGGAGGCCGGCGCCACGGCACTGCGCGGCGGGGCCTTCAAGCCCCGCACCTCACCTTACAGTTTCCAGGGACTCGGCCAGGCGGGTCTTGAAATCCTCGCCGAGGCGCGCGAGCTGACGGGCCTGCCGGTCGTGACCGAAGCCATGGGCCCGGATCAGATCTCGCTCGTCGCGCGCTACACCGACGTCATCCAAATCGGAGCGCGCAACATGCAGAACTTCAACTTGCTGCGGGCGGCCGGCCGAGCCGGCCTGCCGGTTCTGCTCAAACGCGGCATGATGGCCACGGTCGAGGAGTGGCTGATGGCCGCCGAATATCTGCTGTCGCAGGGCAACTCCCAGGTGATGCTGTGCGAACGCGGCATCCGCACATTCGAAAGGGAGACTCGCAACACGACCGACATCAACGCGATCCCGGCCGTCAAGGCCCTCAGCCACCTGCCCGTCATCCTGGATCCGAGTCACAGCACGGGAAATTCGGAGTACGTGATACCGGTGGCTCGGGCGGCGGTGGCGGCGGGCGCTGACGGCTTGATCGTTGAGGTGCACCCGCGCCCGGAGGAGGCGCTTTCCGACGGGGCCCAGAGTCTGCGCCCCCAGGAATTCGCGGCCCTGGTCGAAGAGATCGGCCGGATCGCGGCGGCGGTGGGTCGGGCGGCGCCGGTGCCGGCATGAAGCTGAAGAACTGCCGCCTGAGCGTCATCGGATTGGGCTTGATGGGTGGGTCGCTGGCCGCAGCGCTGAGCGGCCGGGTGCGCACGATCACGGGGATGGATCACAGCCTGGCAGCCGTGGAGCGGGCGGCCGAAACGGAGCTGGTGGATGAAGCCACGCTCGACCTGGAGAGGGCGCTGGCCGCCTGCGATCTGGCCGTTTTGGCGCTCCCGGTGCGGGCCAGCCTGGAGGTCATCGAACGGATCGGGCGGGCCCTGCCGGCCCCGCCGCGGCTGATGGACCTCGGTTCGACCAAAATCGAGGTGGTCCGGGCGATGGCCAAGCTTCCCCCGGCGATCGACCCGATCGGCGGCCACCCGCTGTGCGGGCGTGAGATCGGCGGGCCGGGCTCCGCCGACGGACTGCTGTATCGGGGTGCGAGCTTCGCACTGGTGCCTTTGGGGCGGACCAGCCCTGAAATGCGGTCACTCGCCGAAGATCTGGTCAATGCCTGTGGGGGCGTGCCGCTGTTCATCGAGGCCGAAGACCATGATCGAGCGGTGGCGCTCACCAGCCACGTCCCCTATCTGGCGGCCGCGGCCCTGGTCGGCCAATTGCAGGAAAGGGGCGGCGAGGTGCGGGATCTTCTCGCCTCCGGGTTCCACGACACGAGCAGGCTGGCCGCCAGCGACGTGACGATGATGGTCGATATTCTGATGACCAACCGCGGGCCCATCCTCGAGGAGCTGGAGGAACTTGAAGGCGAACTGGATCGATTGCGGGCCGATCTCGCCGGGCAGCGGGAAGACCGACTGCGCAGCAGACTCGCTCGGATCCGACAAACTAAGCTCTCGCTGCAGCCTGAAAGGGATGAAACGCATGCAGTTGACCGTAACCGGCCCCACGCGTAAGCCCGAAGGCACGATCCGCGTGCCCGGCGATAAGTCGATCTCTCACCGGGCCTTGCTGCTCGCCGCGCTGGCCGAGGGCCCCAGCCGAATTCAAGGCCTGCTCCGGGCGGGGGTGATGGAAGTGATGCTTCAATCGCTGCGCCAGCTGGGAACGGACATCGAGTACGTCCACGAAGATGACCTTGTGATCTTGGGTGGACCCTGGCATGAGCCGAGGACCCCCCTGGATTGCGGGCGCTCGGCCTCGACGCTGCGCATGCTGCTGGGGGCTTTGGCGAGCAAGCCGCTGGATGTGACCCTCTCCGGCTCGGTCCAGCTGCGGCGGAGGCCGATGGGCCGTGTGGTCGACCCCTTGCTACAGATGGGAGCGCGTATCGAAGGGCGGCGTGGTGGGTCTCAGCCTCCTTTGCGGGTGCGTGGGGGGGAATTGCATGGGATTGAGCACCGGATGCCGGTCGCTTCGGCTCAGGTGAAAACCGCCTTGCTTTTGGCCGGTTTGAACGCCCAAGGTGAGACCACGGTCCACGAACCGGGACCGGCGCGCGACCACACCGAGCGCTTGCTGCGTGGTTTGGGAGTGCCGGTAATGATCGACAACGCCACGATATCGGTGCGCTCACTCGAGCAGCCGCTGGCGGGCTTTCAACTGCGTATCCCGGGTGACGTGTCCTCGGCGGCGTTCGCACTGGTCGCCGCGGCGTCGACGCCCGGGGGCTCGGTGCGCGTGGAAGGGGTCGGTCTCAACCCCCGCCGCACCGGGATTTTGGATGCGTTGGAGGCGATGGGGGCCGGAGTTCGCGTCGAGGGAGTCCGTCTCCAGCACGGCGAGCCCGTCGGCGCGGTTCGAATCGATGCGGCTGATCTGCAGGCGATCGAGGTGAGCGGGCGGCAGATTGTGCGCATGATCGATGAGATCCCGATCCTGGCGGTGGCGATGACTCAGGCGCAGGGAGAGAGTGTGGTCCGTGACGCGGGGGAGCTGAGGGTCAAGGAATCGAACCGCATCGAAGCGTCGGTGTCGGAGCTGCGCAGGCTGGGCGCCGCAATCGAGGCGACCGAGGATGGGCTGCGCGTCCGTGGTCCAACGCGCTTGAAGGGGGCGCGAGTGGAGAGTCACGGTGACCATCGACTGGCGATGGCCCTCGTGGTCGCGGGTATGCTGGCCCATGGAGGCACGCGTATCGAAGGCGTCGAGGTGATCGAGGAATCGTTTCCCGGCTTCTTGGCCATGTGGACCTCGTTGGGGATAGAGCTTTGACCCGCCGAGTGGCACTGGTTGGCGGCCGCGTCGAACATTCGGTCTCGCCGGCGATGCAGAGGGCGGGGTTCCGGGCGCTGGGCCTGGACTGGCGCTATGAAGCGATGGCGGTCGAAGACGAGGAGCTGGTGCCGGTGATGCGTGAGCTTCGGCGTGACGGCTGGGCCGGCGCCAACGTCACCTTGCCGCACAAGGAGCGCGTATTGGAGCTTGTGGATTCAACACACCCGGACACGGCCGAGATCGGGGCGACCAATACGATCGTATCGGCGAAGGGGTGGTTGAGGGGATTCAACACGGACGCGCCAGGGCTGATTAACGACCTCCGGCGACTGGGGGTCCGACTCCACGGTCGGACGGCCGTGATCCTCGGCGCGGGCGGTGCGGCCCGAGCGGCTGCGTGGGGATTGGCTGAGTCGGGTGCGAACCTGTCCGTGATCGCGCGCACGCCGTCACGAGCCGGGATCTGGGGGAGGCGCTGGGAGGCCAGGTTCGGACGTCAACTGGAAATTATGCCTTGGGGCGGCGGAGCGTTCGCCGCCGTGGAGCCCGGGTCCCTGGTGGTCAACGCCACGCCGCTCGGGATGTGGCCGGATGTTGTATCTTGCCCTTGGCCGCAGCAGGTGGCGCTGCCGCGCCAGGCCTGCGTATACGACCTGGTCTATCGGCCCCGGCTGACCCGCCTCGTGCTGCGCGCGCACGAGGCCGGACTGGAGGCCTGGACCGGGCTGGGCATGTTGGTTGAGCAGGGGGCGCTGTCATTGGAGCTTTGGACTGGGATGGAGGCGCCGCGCGGCGCCATGTGGGACGCCGCTGAACGCGCCCTGGAGGTGGAGAGTGATCAACTTCCTCACCGCGGGTGAGTCGCACGGACCGGCCGTGGTCGGGATCCTGGAGGGGATCCCCGCCGGGCTGCCGCTCGGGGCTGACGATTTACTCCCCGACCTTGCTCGCCGCCAGAAGGGTTACGGCGTAGGGCCGCGGATGAAGTCCATCGAGCGCGATCGGGCTCAGATTCTCAGCGGGGTTCTCGCGGGGCAAACGACGGGCGCGCCGATCGCGGTTGTGATATGGAATCGTGACCACGATAACTGGGC
Source organism: uncultured Anaerolineaceae bacterium (assembly GCA_964517315.1). GTDB lineage: Bacteria > Chloroflexota > Anaerolineae > Anaerolineales > E44-bin32 > DASWJQ01. The sequence goes on from CAZFCJ010000075.1 coordinate 8,446, forward strand.
CGGCAAGGATATCGAGCCGCTGACCGTCCCCCGTCCGGGTCACGCAGATCTGACGGCGGCGATCAAATACGGCTACGACGACCTGCGTTTCGGACTCGAACGCGCTTCCGCCAGGGAGACCGCGGGCCGTGTGGCCCTGGCGGCCGTCTGCCGTAAGCTGCTTTCCCGGCTTGGCATCCAGGTCGGCAGCTACGTGACGGCGATCGGGAGCGCGCAGGCGGACCTCTCCGAGATCGCCCCCGAGGCGCGGATCGAAGGCGCCGAAGAGAACGAAGTGCGCTGTCCGGAGCCGTCGGCTGCGGATCGGATGCGGACGGAGATCCGTAAGGCGATGGAGGAGAGGGACACGTTGGGCGGGGTGTTCGAGGTTTTGGCCCTGGGCCTGCCGGCGGGTTTGGGCTCATTCGCGCAGTGGAACACACGGCTTGAATCGCGGTTAGGGCAGGCGGTGATGAGCATTCAGGCGATCAAAAGCGTGGAGATCGGTGGAGGTTTCACGACCGCCCGGGTGCGCGGGACCGACGCGCACGACGCGATCGGGCGCGATGGCAAGTCCGTGATCCGCCGCAGCAACCGCGCTGGCGGACTGGAGGGCGGAATCACGACCGGCGAGCCGCTGGTCGTGCGGGCCGCCATGAAACCCATTTCGTCCACCTTGACGCCGCAGGATTCGGTGGACCTGGCGACCGGCGAACCCACTGAGACGCGCTACGAACGTTCGGATTTCTGCGCCGTGCCGCGGGCGGCGGTCGTGGGTGAGGCGATGGTGCTGCTGGTGCTGGCCGGCGCGCTGCTTGAGAAGTCGGGCGGCGACAGCATGGACGAGGTGGAGGCGCGCTTCGGCGATCTGCGCCGCTCGCACCTTGACGATCTGCAAATGCGCGCCGCTCCGATTGAATTCTGGCCGACGGAGGAGGCGAGCGGTCAGGATGAGCGATGAGAACCGCGCCTGGCGGCTAAGGCCGGCCAACCTCATCCTGTTCGGGCCTCCCGGTGTGGGCAAGTCCACTGTGGGGCGGAAACTTGCGGCCGGGCTCCAGCGACCTTTCGTGGACGTCGATGAATGGATCGAGGCGGAGACCGGCAAATCCGTGGCGGCGATCTTCCACGAGGATGGAGAGGAGTCCTTTCGCCGGTACGAGCGCCGGATGTGCCTACAGATCGCCCGGCGAGCGGGCCAGGTCGTGGCTTGCGGCGGCGGGGCATTCCTGGATGATGCGGTAAGGCGAGCGGTGGAAGCGACGGGGAGGGTGATCTGTTTGCGGGCGAACGCCGACGAGCTCCAGCAGCGACTGCCGAGCGGACCGGATCGTCCACTGCTTGCCGGCGCGGGAAATGCAGGTTTGCGCGAGCTGCTGCGCGCGCGTCAGGAAGTCTACGATCGAATTCCCGTTCAGGTGCCGACCGGCGGGCTTGAACCGGATCAGGTGGTTGAACGGGTGAGCGACAGGCTGCGCCAGCTGGAGCGGCGAGAACTGCGCGTGCGTCAGAGTACTGGATACAGTGTGTATTTTGAGCGCGGGCTGCTCGAGCGGGTGAAAGAGGGCGTCCGGTGGACCGACCTGGACGGGCCGCGGGTCGTTGTGAGCGACGAGAACGTAGCGCCGGTCTGGGGGCAAAGGCTGGCCGACTCATGGGATGCGCCCCTTTTAACCCTGCCGCCGGGCGAGCGGGCGAAACGGATGGGTGTGATCGAGGAGCTGTACCGGGGTTTCCTCGCGGCCGGCCTCGATCGGCAGGGCGTGGTGATCGCAGTCGGCGGGGGGGCGGCGCTGGACGCGGCGGGATTCGCGGCCGCGTCCTTCTTGCGCGGGGTGTCCTGGATCGCGGTTCCGACCAGCCTGCTGGCGATGGTCGACGCCAGTGTCGGTGGGAAGGTCGGTGTTGACCTGCGGGAGGGGAAAAATCTGGTCGGCGCGTTTCACCCCCCGGCAGCGGTCTGGATGGACCCCCTTACGCTGGACTCGCTCCCGGCCGAGGAATGGCGCAACGGAATGGCTGAGCTGATCAAGGCGGGGCTGATCGGCGACCGCGAGCTGTTCACTTGGGTCGAGGAGGGGTTTGAGGGGCCGACGGACCGCTGGTTGCTGCGCGCGCTCAAGGTGAAGGTCGCGATCGTTGAATCCGACCCACTGGAGCGTGGACCGCGCGCCAAGCTCAACCTGGGGCACACGGTGGGGCACGCGCTGGAGGCGGTGAGCCGGTACAGCCTGCCGCACGGCGCAGCGGTATCGGTCGGGCTAGCGGCCGAAGCCCGCATCGCCTCGGCGCTCGGGATCGCCGATTCGGAGTTGGTGCAGCGGATCGAGCGGGCGCTCAGGCGCTGGGACCTTCCGGTCCGGATGCCGGAGCTGGAACCGCAAGATGTCGTCGCGGCGCTCGGCCATGACAAGAAGTCGAGGCGGGGTGAGCCACGGTTTGTACTGCCCTCTGAGGTTGGGCGCGTGGATTACGGGGTCAAAGTGCCGGCCGGGGTGATCGGCGCCGTACTGGACGAAATGAGGGAGTCGCGATGAGGAAGTACCTGGTGCTGCATGGGCCCAATCTCAATCTGCTCGGCGAGCGCGAGCCGGAGACCTACGGCTCGAAGACCTTACAGCAGATTGACGCCGAGATCGACCGCCAAGCGAAAGATCTGGGGGTTGAAGTCCGCTCAAGGCATTCCAATCACGAAGGTGACCTGATCGACTGGCTTCAGGACGCCCGTGGCTGGGCTTCCGGGGTGGTGATCAATCCGGGTGGGCTGACCCACACCTCAATCGCGCTGCGCGATGCGATCGCGGCCACGGAGGTGCCGGTGATCGAGGTTCACTTGAGCAACGTCCAGGCGCGGGAGGAATTCAGAAAGCAGTCTGTCACGGCGGCCGCCTGTCACGGCGTGATCGCCGGTCTGGGCTCACGGGGCTACACGCTGGCGCTGCAGGCCCTGGTCCTGGTGGATTAATTCGAGGGAGCCGGTGGTCGAGACAGACTCCACCCGAGGTTGGCAGGCTGACGGCGAGGGTTGGCCTCAGCTTGCGTCGGAGCGGGCCAGGGGCGATTCGAATGCGCAGTACACCTTGCCCTCTTCAAGCGGTATATGGCTGCGGAACCATCCCGGCTTAGGCCAGGTGAGCGCGGCGCTGACCTCGCCTTGGATCAGCCGCTCACGCAGCTGCAATGCTTGGTCCGCGCTTTGCTCGTCCTCCAAGAGATGCAGCCATTCGATGGCTTCGGATAGCGCGGCGGCGGCCGGTTCAGTCTCGTTCGTCTCTGCGAGCAGGCGCGCTTGGAGTGTGAGGCCGTGGGCGATGCCCGGACCGTAGGCGATCTCCCGGCTGACACTCAGGGCATGGCGGCATTCTTCCAGGGCGGCGCCAGTTCGATCGTTTTCCATGTACAGACCGGCCAGCGCATGGTGCACGCGCGAAGTCATGAGTCGATCGCCGGCGCGCTGCAGGGCCTCCAGTGAGCGTCTGTACACGCCCTCTGCCGCCTCCGGGGCGCCTATCTGCCTCTGGGCATGGCCGGAACCGTAGAGGGCCAGGCCCTCGCCCTTGAGATCTCGAGTGGACCAGTGCAGTTCGATCGCCTGCTGGTACAGGTCGAGAGCTCGGCGGGGGCTGCCGAGCTCACGGTGTATCTCAGCCAGGTTGTGCAAGGCGGAAGCCTGACCGCTGACGTCGTTGGCCGAACGGTGCATATTAAGGACTTGGCGCGCATAATCCAGTGCTGTGGTGAAGTCCCCGGATCCCCAATGGTTGAACGCCAAATCTCGCAGCGCTCGTGCCTCCTCGCTGCGATCATCAGAATCGTGGAGCAGTGCGATGGCGCGTTCTCCGGCGGTCCGGGCGTGCTTATAATCGCCCAGGTAGGTCAGCAGGCTGGCCTTGCGACGAAGGGCCGAGGCGATCATCCACCGGTCGGCTTGGCTATCAGCGAACGAAAGTAACTCCTCGATCAATTGTGTCTGTTCGGCCCGCCGTCCCAGCCGGTCCAGCGCCGTTTCCTGTGTGGTGAGCAGCTCAAACTGAACCCTGGGATCCGAGTTGGCCGTCCGTCCTGCAAATTCGAGCCCGCGCCGCGAGAGTTCGGCGGCGTGGGCGAAGGCGTACATGTCAACTGCGCCTTGTGCGGCCAGCGAGTACGCCTCAACGGCTCTGGGATCCCGGGCGCGGTCGAAGTGAAACGCGATCTCCTTCAGGATCGGTTGGGAGCGACCGTCCTGCCCTTGCAGAGTCTCGGCTGCTCTCAGGTGAAGGGCTTGCCGCTGGGAGGGGCTGAGGTCGTTGTAGATCGCTCTGCGGTAGTAGTCATGGGCGAAATCCAGCGGCTGGCCGGTCTGGCCCGGCTCGCTGGCAAACAGCGCGCGCCGTTCCAGGTCGTGGCAGATGTCGATCACGAAGGGCTCGGACTGGCCGGTCACCTGGTGCAGGGTGCGCACGTTGAAGGCCCTCCCGATGACGGCCGCCGCGGCCAGAGCTCGCTTTGCGTCTCGGCTGAGATCTGCCACGCGATGGCGGACGAGGTCCTGAACCGCGGAGGGAACCGGCAGACGGGACCCGGCAAGTTCCAGCCGGTAGTGGGTGGTGCCGGGAACCAGATGACCGGACTCGTGCAAAGCCCGCAGGGTTTCAAGCAAAATGAGCGGGTTGCCGCCGCTGTGGGTATGAAGGGTCTGGGGCAGGTCCTCCGGAAATTCCGCGGGCAGACGCTCAAGCAAACGGCGTACATCGCCGACCTTAAGCGGCCCAAGCTGGATATGCCCGGCCGGCAGGTCTGGGGCTGCCAGGAATTGACTCCATGGGAGGTTCTGAGACGACGCCCCGGGCTGGTAGACGCAGACTACGAGCAGGCGCGCCCGCTTGGCGTGCCTCAGGGTGTAGCTGAGCAGGCCCAATGAGGCCTCGTCGATCCACTGGAGATCATCCAAGGCCAGGATCAGAACCGTTCGCTCCGCCAGGCCGGTCAGTGTTCTTGCGACACCTTGATGCAGTCTCAGGCGGGATTCCCTCGGGCTCAGCCCTTGGAGTCGAGGGGCGCCGCTGGCGCCCATCAACAGCAGGCGTTCGATCTGCGCGCGCCAGGCTTCGGGGATCCCCCGCCATGACGACCTCCAGGTCGGCGTGGTCAGCGGCCGCAGGGCCTCGGCCCACAGCGTGTAAGGGGCCATCAGTTCATGCTCGGGCGCGCCGGCGTACAGCGCGCGGGCCGGCTTGGCGAGGCTGGCCGAGGTGTCGATGAACTCATTCAGCAATCTGGATTTTCCGATTCCCGGCTCGCCGCTGATCAGGACCACTTGCCTGCTACCGGCGCGCGCCCTGGCCAGCGCGTCATCAAGGCGGTTCAGAGCATTCTCCCGCCCCTCCATCGTCAGGTCCCCGAGCTGATCCCCATGCGGTTCCTGTAGGGGAGGGAGGACCTCAATCCCGTCTGGACGGACGGAGCGCCCGGTCAACCGGCGGTAGAGGCTTTTGGTGTGTTCGGATACTTCCTGGTTCAGTTCTCGCCGAGTGAGGTCGCGCAGGTGTCGATGCTGTTCATCCAACGCGCCCCAGTCGCGGCGGGCTGCGTGGACGCGCAGCAGGATGCGGCTGGCCTGCTCGTCGAGCGGATCGAGTTCGATCAGCTGCTGACCATATTGGAGCGCCCGTTCCAGGTGGTGAAGCCGGAGATGTCCTTCGGAAAGATGGAGAAGCGCCTGCCGTTGGCGCCGCTGCAGACTTGCCCTCTGTTGCCTGAGCCAATGGTTGTAGGCCGGCTGGCCCGAAAATTCCAGATCCTGCATGAACGGACCGTTGTAGAGCGCCACGGCCCGCTGCAGTCGATCCAACTCACGTCGGCTTTCTCCAATCAGGGTCAGGTATTCAGAGGCGTCGATGTGCAATTCCTGGTGAGGCTGGAACCGAACCCATCCCCGATCGCCCAGAATCGTCTCTTTCCCGATCGCGCCGAGGGAGCGGCGGGCGGAATACAGCGCCTGGCGGAGGCCGTGTCGCGCGTCCTCCGCGCCGCTCCACAGCAGCTCGGACAGCGCTGCGCGCGAATGTTCCTGTTGGGGGCGAAGCGCCAGATAAGCGAGCAAGGCCAGGACCTTGTTGGAATGGGGACGCATCCGGCTCCCGCCTCGGAGCAGGCTTGGCGGGCCGAGCAGGTGCAGTTCGAAGTCTTCGGTGGTCATACGCAAACCGCTGACGGATGCCCGTGACGCTCGCGTGACGGAGGTCCTGGATACTGAGCATACCACGCGCTCGGAGGGGTCCGCCGAGGCAGGACCAGACCCACCGACCGCGCGGGGAAAGGGCCGACACGGATCGGGAGAGGTGGGTGGAGTGATGTCAGTTGAAGGGCAAATGACCGCCGCCGAGCGGGCATGGATGCGAGGTTGGGAGGAAGGGCCTCGCAGAACCCGCTGGAGCGGGCTGCCGGTTCAGGTCGGCGACCCTGCCCCCGCGGGGATGACCGTGGACAGCGCGCAGCGGTCGGTTGAATTGGCCGAATTCTGGGCGGGCCAACCCGCTTTGCTGCTCTTCTGGCGCCACTACGGCTGCGGCTGTGGAATGGAACGAGCCGAAAGACTGGTTGATGAGCTCGATGCCTATCGGGAAGCCGGAGCGCGCGTCGCGGTGATTGGGCAGGCGGAGCCGGAGCGGTCGGCAGCGTACGGCCGCGAGCACGGACTCGATGAGGTCACGATCCTCTGCGATCCGGAGTTCGAGCTCTACGAGGCCTACGGATTGTTGGAAGGGAAACCGAGCCAGATCGTGTATGACGCACCGGATCCTTTTCTACGCGGCGATCTCGAGGCCGCTCGGGAGCTGGCAGAGAGCCGACGGGATCAGGGCCGGCCGCTTGTCGACAACGGTTGGCTGCTGCCCGGCGAATTTGTGGTTGACCCGCGGGGAACCCTGCAGCTAACCTACCGCTATCAGTACTGCGACAACTTCCCCGACCCTCGGGTGCTGGTGGCGGCCATCCGTGAGGCGCGGGGGGACTTCGAGTGAGGAGAATCGTTTGTCGAAAGGAAGGATAGTATGACCGAGGAAATGGCGAGTGCTGCGGTGACTTCGCGGCTGACAGGACAGTCCGGTCGGGCGATTGTATCGGCGCGGGGACACCACGTGATCGTGGATTCGCCGCCGCCTCTCGGAGGGCCCAACGAAGAGATCAACCCGATCGATGTGCTCCTGGCTGCGCTGGCGTCCTGTGGCACGTTCGTTTGTGAGACCGTGGCCGCCGAGCGGGAGATCCCGTTGGACGCCGTTTCGGTGACCGCCGCGGGCGACTTCGATCCGCGCGGCGTCTGTGGTGAGCCCGTGGACCCGCGGGTGCAGGAGTTTCGCGTCCGATTGACTCTTTCAGGACCGACGCCCGAACAGGCCCAGGCGCTGGCCGAGGCCTTCCAGGCTCGTTGTCCGGTGTATACAACGCTCTCGCGGGCGGCGCCGGTCGAAGTACAAGTGCGCACGCCGGAGGAGCCTCCGGCATGAATGAAGCACGGTCCGAACGCGTAGCCAACGACCTCTGGCCATTGGCCTCTTGCCGCTGGCCCCTGGTTGTTGGCCAGGGAAGCTACTGGCAGCTAGCCGCTGGCCGCTCGCTTGGCCCCGCCGATTGCAGGTTCATATGGGAGATTGGCCTGACATAAATAGCCGATTCATACAAAGGATTTAACACAAAGACACAACGGCCTCCCTTTGTGATCTTCAGGATTTCCCTTCGTGTCCTTCGAGCCTTCGCGGTTTGTCCTCCGGACATGAACACCCCCTTTGTGTTCTTGGTAGATCCATCCGTGCCCTTCGTGTCTTCGTGGTCAGCTCCCGGATCACGGGTAACCACTATGATTCACCCACGGATCTCATTATCGGCGTCGATTGGAGCGGGGTCGGCCGAGTCATGTTGGAAGGGCTCTACGAAGGTCAATATTGGCTGGCCCGCTGGCTGTTCCAGCGCGGGCTGGCCTTTGTATATCTGGTCGCGTTCTTGTCGGCTGGAGTTCAGTTTCGCGGCCTGCTCGGTGCCGACGGTCTGCTCCCCATCCCAGAATACCTGGGCCGGGTGAGCTTCCGCGAGGCTCCGAGCCTTTTTCACCTGCACTATTCGGATCGCTTCTTCGCGATCATCGCTTGGACGGGGGCCGGATTGTCGGCCGTGGCTCTGGTAGGCCTGACCGGAAAGGGGCCGATCTGGATCTCCATGGCCGCGTGGTTTGTGCTGTGGGCCCTTTACCTTTCGATCGTGAACGTCGGGCAGACCTTTTAC